>JACPRU010000018.1 GCA_016189835.1 Deltaproteobacteria bacterium
CCGGGAGACCGCCTCCGCGGTGCGCGGCGGCGAGAACTCGAACGAGAACGTTCGAGGCTCGCGGGCGAACTTTTCGTGGATTCTCATCGAACGGCGACCGGATAGAGGGTCTGGCAGGGGGAGTCAATCGACCCGGGCGGGTCGAGGGCCCTTTGGCGGCACCGCCGCGGTCCGCTACAATCCATCGCGATGCGCAAGCCCCGCCTCCTCCTCGCGCTGGCGCTGATGGCGCTCCCCGCGGTGACGGACGGCGCCGCCGGCTGGGGCGCCCAGGCGGGCGACGCCCCGCTGCAGGTCGTGGCGCGCTGCGAAGCGCGCTCGAGCCGGTGGGAGGGTGGGGCGATCTTCAGTTATTCCGAGCTGTCGGTGTCGCGCGTGGTGCGCGGCGTCCCGGATCACGTGCTGGTGGTCCGCCAGCGGGGCGGAAGCGTCGACGGCATCGGCCAGAGGGTCTCGCACGCCGCGCTGCTCGAGCCGGGGCAGCGCTACCTGCTGTTTCTCGAACCCGACGAATCGGGAGCCTGGACGCCGACCTCCAAGGGCGTGAACGAGATCGTCGAGCAGGCCGACCTGAGCGACACGGTCGCCGGCGAGCCGCTCGACGAGGTGATCGGCGCCCTGGGCGCGGCGAACTGAAGCCGTTCTACCCGTGCTCGAGCGGCGCGCCGCGGGCGTTCCACAGGCTCTCGGCCCTCTCGCGCAGGATGTGCCGTGCGCGGTCGATCAGACCCTCGTTGCGCTGCACGCGCCGTTCGAGATCGCGGAACCTGCCGAGCGCGATCCGTTCCGCGGCCACCGCGCTCTCGATCGACAGCGACCGGTCGGCCTGCATCGCTTCGAGCACGCGCAGGTAGGTCTGGAATTCCGCTTCGGTCACGTTGTCGGCATCGTTGCCGTGCCTGCCGCTCGCCGGGTCGGAATTGCGGCTCCAGCCGGCCAGCATCTCGAAGATCGGCGGCGTGCCGAGACGGTAGTGCAGCCACTCCGTGGCGACGAACGTGCCCACCATCAGAACGAGCACACGAATCGCTGCTTCCACGCGGCTCATGCGCGCGTCACCGAGATCCCTCGATCTACGAAATATCAGAGCCGGGGGGTGAATCCTACCGGGTCACGTTCGCCGGAGACGAACCGACGACGAGGAAGGGAAACGACGCACGACGGTGACGCCCGACGGGGGCGCGGCGCGCGGCAACCGGCCCCCGGTCGAGCGCCCTACCAGCGGCGTCCGCCGCGTCCGCCGCCTCCGCCGCCGAAGCCGCCGCGCCCGCCGCCACCCCCGCCACCCTCACGCCGTGCTCCCTCGGGCCGCGGTCGCGCCTCGTTCACGTTCAAGCGGCGCCCTTGCAGATCCGTCCCGTTCAAGGCGGCGATCGCTGCTTCCGCCTCCTCCTTGCTGGACATCTCGACGAATCCGAATCCCTTGGACTGGCCGCTGAACTTGTCCTTGATGATGGTCGCCGAATCGACCTGTCCGTGCGCGGCGAACACGTCGCGCAGTTGATCCTCCGTCACTTGATAGGACAGGTTCCCCACGTAGATCTTCATGCTCTCTCCCTTTCCTAGCCGCGCACCGTCAGGCGGCAAAATCGCGAACGAGCCGAGTGCCGGTTCGCGGTCGCGGGGCGGGGGCCGCGCACCAGAATCGCTGCCGTAAGGAAGACCCTTGACGACGAACGACAAGCTCCTTTGGGAAGCGGACTCTCGTAACCCCGACCCTGCTCCGGATCTCCTACCACAGTGCTTCGCGTCGTGACAAACGGATCGTCGAAGCCGCGGTGCCGATTTGGAACGGAGCGTCCCCGCGCCGCCCGGCCGCGGTGAGCGCCGCGCGATCTGCCGCCGCTGCGCCGGTTACGGTGCGCCGGAGCCGCTCTGCGGCGACTCGCGCGGCGGGGTGATGGTTTGGCTCAGGGCTCGCCCGGTGTCCTTGCCCGCCTCGGCGACGTCTCGGCCGACCTGCTTCCACTCCTCTTTGCGATCGGTGGCATCGGGGTTGACGGACTCCCCGAGCGCCCGCGCCGTCTGTTTGCCGCTCTCCTTCCAGGACCGGCCGCTCTCGCGCCACGAGGCGCGCTGCGCCGAGGTGCAGGCCATCAGCAGCGCCAGCGAGACCATCCATGCCAACGTTCTCATGACCCCAGCGTAGCCCCGAGCGACTCGCTCGGAAAGAGGCGAAAACGCGAGGCGGATCATCCCCCGGGTCGGATCCGCGGCCGCGGGCTCGATCGACAAACTTCCGAGCTTCGGTTAGTTAAGCCGTCGCGCGGCATGATCCTGGTCTCGAACGACGACGGTATCCATTCCGAGGGGCTGAGGGCGCTGCGCGACGCGATGGCTTCGCTCGACGAGGTGGTGGTGGTGGCGCCGGACCGCGAGCGCAGCGCGGTCAGTCACTCCCTGACGCTGCACCGGCCGCTGCGCGCCGAGGAGATCCGCCCCGGCTGGTACGCGGTCGACGGCACGCCGACCGACTGCGTCCTGCTGGCCGTGCACCGCGTGCTCGGCGAGCGGCCGCGGCTGGTGGTCTCGGGCATCAACCGCGGCGCCAATCTGGGCGACGACGTGCACTATTCCGGGACCGTCTCGGCGGCCAAGGAGGGGACGCTGCTCGACATCCCCTCGATCGCGGTCTCGCTGGTCGGCCGCCGGACGTTCCGCTTCGACGCGGCGGCGCGCTTCGCCGAGCGCCTCGCCGCGTTCACTCTCGACGCCGGCCTGCCGCCGAACACGCTGCTGAACGTCAACGTTCCGCAGACCGAGGACGGCGCGGTTCCGCGGCGCTTCCAGATCACGCGCCTCGGCCGGCGGCGTTACGGCGACGTCATCGTCGAGAAGACCGACCCGCGCGGCCGCGCCTATTACTGGCTCGGCGGCGCCGAAAGCGAGCTGCGCGGCGAGCCGGGGACCGATCTGGCGGCGGTCGCCGGCGGGTCGATCTCGGTGACGCCGATCCACCTCGACCTCACCAACTACGAGTGCTGGGAGCGGCTGTCGAGCATGGAGCTCCCATGGCCGTGAATTACGAAGGCGCGCGGCAGAAGATGCTCGAGTCGCAGATCCGCGCCCGCAACGTGCGCGATCCGCGGGTGCTCGAGGCGATTCGCCGCGTGCCGCGCCACCTGTTCGTCGAAGAGGCGCTGCGCGACCGCGCCTACCTCGACAAAGCGCTGCCGATCGGCGAGAAGCAGACGATCTCCCAGCCGTACATGGTGGCGGCGATGAGCGAGGCGCTCAAGCTGCGCGGCCGAGAGCGCGTGCTCGAGATCGGCACCGGCTCGGGCTACCAGACGGCGGTGCTCGCCGAGCTCGCCGAGAGCGTGTTCTCGATCGAGCGCATCGCCGCGTTCGTCCCGGTGGCGCGCCGGCGGCTGGAATCGCTCGGCTACTACAACGTGCTCATCAAGGTCGGCGACGGTACGATCGGCTGGAGCGAGCACGCGCCCTACGACGCGATCCTCGTCACGGCGGCGGCGCCGCACGTTCCGCGCCCGCTGCTCGAGCAGCTCCAGGTCGGCGGGCTCCTGGTGGCTCCGATCGGCGGCGAGGAGACGCAGTCGCTGCTGCGCATCCGCAGGGACGAGGACGGCTTCCACGAAGAGGATCTCGGCGAATGTCGCTTCGTGAAGCTGATCGGCCGGCATGGCTGGGAGCAGTGAGGGGGTCTCCCGCGCCATCGCCCGCGGCCTTCGAGCCGGTGTCGCTCTGTCGCTTGCGCTGAGCGTCGCCGCATGCGCCACCCGCACCGCCGCGCGCGGGCGCGGCATCTACCACGTGGTCGGGCGAGGCGAGAACCTCTTCCGCATCGGCAAGACGTACAGCGTCGACTATCGCGATCTGGCGCGCCGCAACGGCATCGCCGACCCGGCGCGGATCGAGGCCGGGCGGCGCATCTTCATCCCCGGCGCCACGCGCCGGCTGCCGGTGGAGATCATCGCGCCGCTGTCGGCCTCGGAGCGCGCTCCGGACCCGCGCGAGTGGCCCGCCGGCGCCGCCCCGTTCCGCTGGCCGACGCAGCTCGGCACGCTGACGTCCCGATTCGGGCCCCGCAACGGCACGTTCCACGACGGCATCGACATCGCCGCGCCCGAGGGCACGCCGGTGTACGCGGCGCGCGACGGGCGCGTCATTTACAGCGACCAGATCCCTGGATATGGAAACATCGTGATCGTCGAGCACGACGGCGGTTTGTCGACCGTCTACGCCCACAACGAGCGCAACGAGGTGTCTTCCGGTGACGTCGTCCGTCAGGGCGAAGAGCTGTCTCGAGTGGGCCGCACCGGGCGGACGACCGGTCCCAACCTGCATTTCGAGATCCGCAGCCGCAACGTCGCTCGCAACCCGCTCTTCTACTTGCCCCGGCGGAGCGGCGCGGAGGACGGCTCTTGAGAGACCTGAAGGCGTTCATCCGCGACATCCCCGATTTCCCCAAGTCGGGGATCCTGTTTCGCGACCTGACTCCGCTGCTGCTCGACGCGACCGCGTTCCGCGAGACCGTCGAGCTGATCTGCGACCCGTTCCTCCAGCGCGTCGACGTCGTCGTCGGCATCGAATCACGCGGCTTCATCGTCGGGGCCGCGGTGGCGTATCACCTCGGCACCGGGCTGGCGCTGGTGCGCAAGCCCGGCAAGCTGCCGGCCGCCACCTTCGAGGCGCGTTACGACCTGGAGTACGGCACCGACGGGCTGCAGATCCACCAGGACGCGTTTCGCCACGGCAGCCGCGTGCTGATCGTCGACGACCTGCTGGCCACCGGCGGTACGGCGGCGGCGACCATCGAGCTCACGCGGCGCAGCGGCGGCGAGGTGGTCGCCTGCGCGTTCGTCATCGAGCTCGACGCGCTCGGCGGCCGCGAGCGCCTGGCCCCGACCGAGGTTCATTCGCTGATCCGCTACGGCGGGTAAGGAGCTTCTCATGAGCGGATTCCGCACCGAGCGCGACAGCATGGGGGAGATGCAGGTCCCCGCCGACGCCTACTACGCGGCGCAGACCGCCCGCGCCGTGGAGAACTTCCCGATCTCCAAGCTGCGCTTCGGACGCCCGTTCCTGCGTGCGCTGGCGCTGATCAAGCTCTGCGCCGCCAAGGCCAACGGCGAGCTCGGCCTGCTCGCGCCGCCCAAGGTTCCGGCGATCCTGCAAGCCGCCGGCGAAGTGGCCGACGGCAAGTTCGATCGGGAGTTCGTCGTCGACGTCTTCCAGACCGGCTCCGGCACCTCCACGAACATGAACATGAACGAGGTGATCGCCACCCGCGCGATCGAGATCCTCGGCGGCAAGCGCGGCGACAAGTCCGTGCATCCGAACGACGACGTCAACATGGGTCAGTCGACCAACGACGTGTTTCCCACGGCGATCCACGTCGCCGCCCTCGAAGCGGTGGAGCGGCGGCTCCTGCCGGCGCTCGGCGCGCTCGCCGAGGCCTTCGAGGCGAAAGCCGCCGAGTTCGCCGAGGTGGTGAAGTCGGGCCGCACCCACCTGCAGGATGCGGTGCCGGTGACGCTCGGCCAGGAGTTCTCCGGCTACGCGAGCGTCATCCGCCACGGCATCCGCCGGGTCGAGAGCTGCCGGCGGCATCTCGCCGAGCTGCCGCTCGGCGGCACCGCGCTCGGCACGGGCATCAACGCCGACCCGCGCTTCGCGCCCCGCGCGATCGAGGAGCTGAACCGTCTGACGGGCCTCGAGTTTCGTCGCGCCGAGAACGCCTTCGAGGCGATGCAGAACCGCGACGCGGCGGTCGAGCTCTCGGGCGCACTGCGCACCGTCGCCGTCGGTCTGATGAAGATCGCCAACGACCTGCGCCTGCTGACCTCGGGCTCGCGCACGGGCCTGAACGAGATCGAGCTGCCGGCGACGCAGCCCGGCTCGAGCATCATGCCGGGCAAGGTCAACCCGGTGATCCCCGAGGCGGTCAACATGGTGGCCGCGCAGATCATCGGCTACGATGCGGCGATCGCCGTGGCGGCGATGAACGGCAACCTCGACCTCAACGTCATGATGCCGGTGATCGCCCACGATCTGCTCGAATCGATCGAGCTCGCGGCGTCGGGGTCGAGCGTGTTCGCGGACAAGTGCGTGCGCGGCATCAAGGCCAACGCCGAGCGCTGCCGCGAGTACGCCGAGCTCACCGGCCAGCTCGTCACCGCCGTGGCGCCGGTGATCGGCTACGACAAGGCGGCCGCCGTGTACAAGCAGGCGGTGGCCCGCAACACGTCGATCCGCCAGATCATCCTCGAGGAGAAGCTGCTGCCGCCGGAGCAGCTCGACGAGATCCTCGACCTGAGGAAGCTGACCCGAGGGGGGCGGGCGTAACCGCCCGCCTCTCCCGCGCCCCCCATGACTCGATCCGATCCACCGAGGCTCGGCGCGGAGCCGCGGTGAGCGACTGGCGGCAGCGGCTCGAGTCGGCGAAGCGGCTGAGCACCTGCCGCCTCACCACCTGCGGCCGCCGAACCGGCCGGCCGCACATCGTGACGATCTGGTTCGCGATCGGAGAGGACGGTCGCGTCTACCTGGCCACGCTGCGCATGGGGCGCGATTGGCCGAAGAACGTGCTGGCGAACCCCGAGGTGACGCTGACGCTCGGCGAGCTCAGGCTGCGCGGGCAGGCGCGGCTACTGACCGACGAGAGGCAACGGGCCCGCGTCGACTCGCTGATCGCCGGCAAGTACTGGGGCGCCCGGATCGCGGGCTGGCTCGGCTTCAAGCCGCAGGGCGCATTCGAACTGCGCGTGGACGGCGAAGCCGCCTGAACGGTCGCCCGACCGCCTCGGCTACTTGTAGTAGCGGTAGAGCGCCTCTGCGACGCAGCCCGGCTTCGCTTCGCCCTCGACCTCGAAGCTCATGCCGATGGTCACCTGCGCGCCGGCTCCGTTGGCGATCTCCTCGACGTCCGCGAGCGTCGCCTTCAGGCGCACGCGCTTGCCGACGCGCACCGGCCCGGGATAGCGCAGCTTGTTGAGCCCGTAGTTCACGCCCATGCGGATGCCCTTCACGGCGATGATCTGATCCATCAGGTGAGGGGCGAGCGACAGCGTGTAGTAGCCGTGGGCGATCGGACCGCCGAACGGTGATTCCTTCGTCGCGCGCGCCGGGTCGACGTGAATCCACTGGTGATCGTGCGTCGCATCCGCGAAGCGGTTGATCTCTTCCTGGGTGACGAGGTGCCAATCGGAGACGCCGATCTCCTGGCCCTTGATGGTCTTCAATTCATCGAGCGTGAGCGTGCGTGCGGCCATGTCGGTTCCTTTCCGGTGCCAGTGGATCGTCGGATCGAACCGACGACCCCGCTCTCGGCGGGGTGGCGAACTGGGGCGTGGAGACTCTCAGCGCGGCACAGCCGCAACCAACCGGTGGTCGCGTACCGGGACCTCGTATATCTTCGTGCAAAACAGCGAAGTCGCGTCCTAGTTCGCCTAGTCGCTCAGTGCTTGTGCTCGACCTTCTTTCCGTAGCTCACTTCGCCCTTGTCGACGCGCAGGGAGAAACCGCACTCGGGGTTCGTACACACCCACGCCTTGAACAACACCGAGGAACCCTCCTGACCGTAGTCCGAAAGAGGTATGAGAGTGCCATTGTTGCATTTCTGACACTTCGGAAGGTCCATCTTCCCCTCCTTTCCCGGCAGTCCGAGCTGCCGCCCAGCACCGGAGGCGAGTGTAGTGTCGGGTCCGGATGAACGCAAGGAGCGGGGCGGGGGGTCAGGGGGTGCGAGCTACGAGCCAGGGAGAAATGCCCCCGCCAAGAATCGAACTTGGACCTGCAGCTCCGGAGGCTGCCGTGATATCCATTTCACCACGGGGGCGGCTCGATCCGCGCTGCATACACCATCACCGGTGGCTCGTCGACCTGGTTCGGCCGAAGCCGGTGCCGCGCGATGCGCCCCTCGACAGGACCGCGCCGAACACCCGCACCATCCCCTCGTGGATCCGCCCGTTGCTGGCCAGCGTCTCGGCGGCGAAGGGATCGAAGCTCCCGCCGCGAAAATCGCTGGCCCGGCCGCCGGCTTCCTCGACCACCAGGGCTCCGGCCGCCGTGTCCCACGGCTTCAACTTCCACTCCCAGAAGCCGTCGACGCGTCCCGCGGCGACCCAGCACAGGTCGAGCGCCGCCGAGCCGGCACGCCGGATGCCCTGCGCGCGCAGCAGGAAGGCCTTGAAGAACGAGAGGTAGAAGTCCGCATGCTCGCGACGGTCGTAAGGGAAGCCGCTGGCGAGCAGCGAGGCCTCAAGACGGCGGGTGCGGCTGACCCGCAGTCTGCGGCCATTGAGGAAAGCGCCGCGCCCGTGCCACGCGGTAAAGGTCTCCTCGCGCAGCGGGTCGTAGACCAGGCCGAGCACGGTCTCGGCCCCCCGGCGAAGCGCGATCGAGACCGACACCTGAGGGTAGCCGTGCGCGAAATTCGTGGTGCCGTCGAGGGGATCGACGATCCAGAGGAACTCGTGATCGCCCCGGGCCCCGGATTCCTCGGCGAGCACGGCGTGCGCGGGGAACGCTCGGCCGATCTCCACCAGGATGGCCGTCTCGCAGGCACGGTCGACGTCGGTGACGAGATCGACGGCGCTCGACTTGGTGGCGATCGCGCCCTGGCGGCGCCAACGCCGCTTCAGGATCGCGCCGGCGCGCTCGGCCGCGCGCCGGGCCGCGGCTTCGAGCCGCTCGGGCCCGGGGTCGGATGCGGCCTTCCGCTGCACGGTCTCTCCATACTGCGGCCTCCGACGCATGGGAACGGGCCTCCCGCGACAGGGCCTCCCGCGACGCCTGTCGCGGCCGGCGCCCCGCCGAGGCCTTGCGGTCGCGGCCCCGCCGCGGCTCGCCTGGGCCCGGCTCACGTCGCCACGACGCTCGTGACCAGCTCTCGTTGACAGCATGAAAGGCCGCGGATAGCATGCGGCGTTTCTCGTTTTTGGGGGCGGTGCTTCGAATCGGGACGGAGTGAAGATCGAGGGGAGTTGGCGTCGCGGCTCCAGGGCTGGCGCGACCGGATCGTGGTGGGCGGTCGCCAAGTGGTAAGGCACCGGTCTTTGGAACCGGTATCGAAGGTTCGAATCCTTCCCGCCCAGTCTCCAGGACCTCCGAGAAGCGCAAGATGAACGAGCGGGCGAAGGACGAGCTGATCCTCTTCACCGGGAATTCCAACCGGGCGCTGGCCACGGCCGTGGCCAAGGACCTCGGCGTCGCGCTCGGCGCCGCCGAGGTGCGCACCTTCAGCGACGGTGAGATCCTCGTCGAGATCGACGAGAACGTCCGCGGCGGCGACGTCTTCGTGCTGCAATCCATCTGCACCCCGGGCAACGACCACCTGATGGAGCTGCTGCTGATGCTCGACGCCCTGAAGCGGGCGTCGGCCAAGCGCATCACCGCCGTCATGCCCTACTACGGCTACGCGCGTCAGGATCGCAAGGTGGCGCCGCGGGTGCCGATCAGCGCCAAGCTGATCGCCGACCTGGTGACGACCGCGGGCGCCTCGCGGGTGCTCACCATGGACCTGCACGCCGGACAGATCCAGGGCTTCTTCAACATTCCCGTCGACAACCTCTACGCCACCCCGGTCTTGCTGCCGTACGTGCGGGAGCGCGTCGCCGGCGACAAGGTGGCGGTGATCAGCCCGGACGCCGGCGGCGTCGAGCGTGCCCGCGCGTTCGCCAAGCGGCTCAACGCCTCGCTCGCCATCATCGACAAGCGGCGGCCGAGCCCGAACGAGGTCGCCGAGATGCACATCATCGGCGAGGTCGACGGGCGCTGCGCGATCCTCGTCGACGACATCGTCGACACCGCCGGAACGATCGTCATGGCGGCCGGCGCGCTGCGCCGGGCGGGTGCGCGCAAGGTGATCGCCTGCTGCACGCACGGCGTGCTGTCCGGTCCGTCGATCGACCGCCTGAAGGCATCCGACATCGAGGAGCTGGTGGTGACCGATACGATCCCGCTCGGCGCGGAAGCCGGACGCAGCGGGCGAGTACAGGTGCGCTCGGTGGCACACCTGCTCGCCGAGGCGATCCGTCGCACGCACGACGAGGAGTCGATCAGCTCCCTGTTCCTGTCCTGACGTGCTCGAGGCAGGATTTCTCGCTTCCCCACGAAGACATGAGATGAGAATGTTTCGCTACCCGACCGACGTTTCGGCTGCGGTCTTGCCGCGCTGAGCTCCTAGGACGCGACTTCGCTGTTTTGCACGAAGATATGAGAAACGAGGCCTCAGTACGCGACCACCGTTTGGTTGCGGCTGTGCCGCGCTGAGGAGAAACCATGGAGATCGTGTCCATCACCGTCGAGAAGCGTTCCGTCTGCGGCAAGGGGCCGGCACGGCGGGCTCGGGCCGCCGGCAAGATCCCCGGCGTGTTCTACGGACCGAATCAAAGGGACGCCATCACGCTCGAGGTCGACGAGAAGGAGTTCGCGAAGAAGATCGCGGTGCTCGAGGGCTCGGCGCTGGTCCAGTTCGATTCGCCCACGCCGGAGCTGAAGAGCCGCATGGTGCTGCTGCGGGAAGTGCAGAGCCATCCGGTGAGTGGAGCGGTGCTGCACGCCGACTTCTACGAGGTCGATCTCCAGAAGAAGCTCGAGGTCACGGTCGCGTTGCACTTCACGGGCAAGGCGGCGGGCGTCGAGGCGGGCGGCATCCTGCAGCCGATCGTCCGCGAGGTGACGGTCGAGTGCCTGCCCACCGAGATCCCCGCCTTCATCGAGGTCGACGTCACGGCGCTCGGCATTCACGACTCGATCCACGTCGCCGATCTGAAGCTCCCGGCGGGCATCGAGCCGGTCTACGACACGAACTTCACGGTCGTGACCGTCTCGCCGCCGACCGTCGAGGAGGTGAAGGTCGAGGCGCCGCCGGAGGGCGCCGTGGAAGGGGCCGCTGCGCCCGCGGCGGAGGTGGCCGCGCCAGCGGGCGAAGCCAAGCCCGGCGAAGGCGCGAAGAAGCCGGAGAAGGGCGAGTGACCGGTGCCCCGGCGGGACCGGCGGAGATGAAGGTCGTCGTCGGGCTCGGCAACCCCGGGTCGTCCTATGCGCGCACGCGCCACAACGTGGGGTTCTGGGTGGTCGACCGGCTCGCCGAACGACACCGCCTGCGGTTTTCCAGGCGCGAGTACAAGTCGCAGGTCGCTCGGGGACGAATCGGAGCCGAGGACGTGGTGCTGCTCAAGCCACAGACCTTCATGAACGCCTGCGGCGAAGCGGTCGGGCGCGCGCGCCGCGACCTCGGGCTCGATCCGCACGAGTTCCTGGTCGTGTACGACGATCTCGACCTCGGCGTGGGACGCGTGCGGGTCAAGGCCGAATCGGGCGCCGGCGGCCACCACGGCGTCGAATCGGTGATCGAAGCGCTCGGCAGCAAAGCCTTTCCACGCGTGCGCATCGGCGTCGGCCGCCCGCCCGCCAGCGGCGCGATCGACTACCTGCTCGAGCCGCCGGCCGCGGAGGAGCTCCGCATTCTCGGCGCTTCGGTCGACCAAGCGGCCGATGCGGTCGAGATCGTGCTGGGCGAGGGCGTGGTTTCGGCGATGAATCGCTTCAATGGAGCACCGGGTATCTCCTGATCCGAGGCTCCGCCAACGACTCCTTGCTCGCGCCGCGCTCGGTCCGGTGCGGGCCACCAGACCACAGGGAGGATGCGAATGTACGACTACGAGACGCTGATGGTGCTCCACCCCGACCTCGGGGAAGCCGGCGCCAAGGAGCTGGTCCAGAGGATGCGAACCGTCCTCGAGGCCGGGCGCGCCGAGATCAAGAAGGTGGACGAGTGGGGAATGCGCGAGCTCGCCTACGTGATCCACAAGCAACGGCGGGGCTTCTACGCGCTGATCGAGTACCGCTGCGAGCCGCAGGCGGTTCGGGAGCTCGAGCGACAGCTCAAGCTGAACGACCAGGTGCTGCGCTTCGTCTCGGTGCGACAGATCCACAAGAAGGCACCACCCCCTCGCCGGCCGCGTCCGGACCGCGATGAGGCGGGCGGCCCCGGCTCAGAAACCGCCGAGGATCTCGGCTGAGCGCCAGGATTCGCTGGAAGAACCGGATCGAGCTGGTGGGAACGGTGGCGTCGTCGCCGCTGCGGCGCCGCACTCCGGCGGGAACCCCGGTGGTGCTGTTCCGGCTGCGCGTCGAGCCGAGCCCGGACGATCCCGCGGTCGGCGGGTGCGTCGTCGCCGTGGCGGCGCTCGGCGAGCGCGTCGCCGACCTCGCCGAGGGGGACACGGTCGAGGTCGAGGGGGCGCTGACCGAGCGGCGGTGGAAGGGAGCCGGGGGGGTCCGGCAGAGCCATTTCGAGGTACTGGCCCGCTCGGTCTCGGTGCTGTAAGAACGAAGGCTCCGGGAGAATCGAGGAGGAATCCATGGAAGCAGGGAGAGGCCACGGCGGAGGCGGTGCCAAGCGCCGCGGCAGGCCGGGCGACGACAAGATGCCGTTTCGCCGCCGTATGCAGCGGCGGAAGATTTGCCGCTTCTGCGCGGAGCGCATCCCGATCGACTACAAGGACGTGCGGCTGCTCGGCAACTTCATCACCGAACGGGGCAAGCTGATCCCGAGCCGCATCACCGGCAACTGCGCCCGACATCAGCGCGAGCTCACCACCGCGGCCAAGCGGGCGCGCAACGTGGCCTTGCTGCCGTTCAGCTCGAGCACGGTGTGAAGCGTCGACGATGATCGATCGGCATCCCGACCGGCGCGCCGTGGTCCTGCTCGGCTCCTTGCGGGCGGCCATGGCGACGTCGGTGCTGTTCCTGATCGGGTTCGTGCTGCCGTTCGGCGGGCCGCTGCTCATGCTGCTGACGCCGCAGCCGGCCCTGCGTCTGTACCAGCGCGCGGGCTGGGGCCCGTTGCTCGCCGCCGTCGCGCTCGCGGCAACGGCGATCGGCCTCGCCGGCGGTCTTTCCGCGGTCGCCGTGTACGCGCTGACCTTCGCGCTGCTGACGGTCCTGCTGCCCGTGCTGCTCGGTCGCGCGTGGAGCCTCGAGGCGACCGTCGCCGTGGCGACGGCCGCGGTGGGCGCCGCGCTCGCCGCCGGTGCGCTGATCGCCGCGTCGCCCGCGGAAGTGCTCGCGGCGGTCCGCGGCTCGCTCGAGGACGTTCGCCGTCAGGCGATGGCCGTGTACGGCCGGGCCGGCCTGGCGGCGGAAGTGCTCCGCGACCTCGAGGAAGGCAGCCGCGGCGTGATCGACCTGCTGCTGCGGTTGTCGCCGTCGCTCTTCCTGCTGTCGATCTCGGTGACGGTGCTCCTCAACCTCGATCTGCTGCGACGCGAGCAGCGTACCCGCGGGCTGGTGCCGGTGTTCGGGGATCTGACGCGCTGGAAGTGCCCGCCCGAGCTCGTCTGGCCGCTGATCGCCAGCGGCTACGCGACGCTGCTGCTCGACGGGCTGCCGCGCCTCGCCGCGTTGAACGCGTTCACCGTGCTGCTCGCCGTCTACTTCTGCCAAGGCCTGGTGATCGCGCAATTCTACATGCGCCGCTGGCGTTCGCCGCTGTGGGTGAACGGCCTGGTCTACCTGTTCATCCTCGTCGAGTGGCTGCTCGCCACCGGCGTCATGCTGCTCGGAGTCTTCGACCTGTGGGCGGACTTCCGCCGCCTGAACCCGCGTCCGGCGGGCGATGATTGACGCGAGGGAGAATCGACCATGGAAGTGATCCTGCAACAGGACGTGGAAAACCTCGGAACGATCGGCGACGTCGTACGGGTGAAGCGCGGATACGCGCGCAACTATCTGTTCCCGCGCGGGCTGGCGCTCGAGGCCGACGCCAAGAACCTGGCCACGCTCGAGCACCGCAAGCGCGCCCTGGCGGCGAAGAAGACGAAGCTGCAACAGGCGAACGAGGCCGCCGCCGCCCGGCTCTCCGCGGCGCAGATCGTCATCGAAGCGCGCGCCGGAGAGGAGGACAAGCTGTTCGGCTCGGTGACCAGCATCGAAATCCAGCGCGTGCTCGCGGCGCAAGGCTTCGAGATCGACCGCAAGAAGATCGTGCTCGAGGCGCCGATCAAGAGCGTCGGGCAGCACACCGCCCACGTCGATCTGGGGGCGGGGGTGCGCGCGGCGCTGCAGATCTCGGTCGTGCGCATCGCCGAGGGCGGGTCGGCCGCGGAATCCTGAGGCGTCAGCGCGGGGCGAACCGCCGCCGCACGAGCTCCCCCGCTCGCTCGAGGTCGCGCAGGCCGAGCCGCCGACCGGCCAGGTAGAACGTCGTCAGGCCGAGCGCGATCGTCGTCGTCACGCGGACCAGGTCGCGGAGAAATCCCCCGTCCGCTCCGAGCAGCGCCAGCCACAGCCAGCAAGCGGCGCTCATCAACGCGGTGGCGGCCAGAGCTCGCGCCGCCTCCACTCCCAGCCCGAGCGCGCCTCCGCCGACGCGGCGCGCGAGCAACGCGAAGAGCAGCGCGGAATTGCACAGCGCGACGACCGAGGTGGACAGCGCGAGCCCGCCGTGGCCGAGGCCGAGGAGCCTGGTCGCCGCCCAGTTGCAGGCGAGATTGACCGCCACCGAGAGCAGGCTGACGCGCATCGGCGTCCGCGCGTCGTCGAGCGCGTAGAAGGCGGGTCCGAGGATCTTGATCGCCGCGTAGCCGGTGAGCCCCAGGGAATACGCCGCGAGCGCGACCGCCGCGGCGTGCGTGTCGGCGGCGACGAAGCGCCCGTGCTGGTAGATGAGCGCGATGATCGGCTCGGCGAGCAGCGCCAGGCCGGCCGCCGCCGGGAGACAGAGCAGCAGCAGCAGGCGCAGCCCCTCCCCCAGGCTGGCGCGAAACGACTCCAGGTCGCCGCGCGCCGAGGCGCGGGCCATGGCCGGCAGCGCCACGGTGCCGAGCGCCACCCCGAACATGCCGATCGGTAGGTACATCAGCCGGAACGCCACGTTCAGCCACGACACCGGCCCGTTGCCGAGCTCGGAGGCGAAGTAGGTGTTGACGACCACGTTGATCTGCACCGCGGCGATGCCGAGGGTCGCCGGGCCCATCAGCCGCAGCACCTGGAGGACGCCGGGGTCGCGAAAGCCGCCGATCGCGCGGTAGGAGAAGCCGACGCGCCGCAGCGCCGGCACCTGCACGAGCAGCTGCAAGGCGCCGCCGGCCAGCGTTCCGCAGGCCATTGCGATCAGCGCCGAGACGGTCTCCGACGGCAGCGGCGGCGCGCCGCCGTGCAGCGGCGACCACACCGCGGCGAGATAGCGGGGAGAAAGGATCTGCACGAAGGCGAGCCCGCCGACGATCGAGCCGAGGTTGAAGAACGAAGAGGCGGAAGCCGGGATCAGGAAGACCGACCGGGCGTTCAGCACGCCCATGGCGACCGCGGCGAGCGCGACCAGCAGCAGGAACGGGAACAGGATCCGCGTGAGCGTGATCGTCAGCTCGGCCTTCCCGGGATCGGTGCGAAATCCCGGGGCGATCCAGTCGACGATCCAGGGAGCCGCGATCATTCCCAGCACGACGATCGCGCCGACCAGCGCCGCGAGATCGTTCAGCACGCGATTGGCGAGCCGCCAGGCGGATTCCGCTCCTTCCCGCTCGAGCTTCTGCGAGAACGTCGAGACGAAGGCCGCCGACAGCGCTCCCTCCGCGAACAGGTCGCGCAGCAGGTTGGGGATCCGGAAGGCGGCGATGAAGGCGTCGAGCTCGCGGCCGGCGCCGAACAGGCTGGTGAACACGACCTCGCGAATCAGACCGAGGAGGCGGCTGCCGAGCACCGCGAGGCCGACGCCGCCCGCCGCGCGCGACAGGCCGCGCGAGCCCACGGGCGCCGGGCTCACGCGTTCCCCGCCGGGGTCTGCCGGGGCGGACCGGCCGGCGCCGTCCGCCGCCTCAATAGGCGCCACCGAGCTTGGAATGATCCCAGCTCGTCACCCGCTCGGGGTGCACGCGGATGGCGACGCGCTTGGCCGCCTGCTGGCGCAGGGCATCGCGCACCGAGGGGTCCGTGGCGTCGAAGTAGCGCGACTGGATGTCGGCGAGGATCGCCGTGCAGAGATCGAGGTCCTCGACCAGCTCGGCTCGGCCGCGGATCATCAAGCCGCGCAGCTCGGAGTACTTCGCCCCGGATTCGGCGAGCAGCGAGACCCGCGGATTTCGCCGGATGTTGAGCACCTTCTGCGACTTGCGGAACGTCGCCATGTGCACGAGTCCGCCGATGGTCGAGAACCACATGGCCACCGCGTGCGGGTATCCCCGCGAATCGATCGAGCTCAGCACCAGTGTCCTGGCGGCGGCGAGGAAGTCCTGCTGCTCCTGCGCCGTCATGGCGATCTGTTGCCTGCGGTTCATCGCGCGCCCGGCTGCGGCCGGTTACTTCTTTTGGTGGCCGGCGCTGTAATGCCCGCTCTGTTGCGTCGCCCAGTCCCGCCACTGCAGGGTGTAGCGGCGGAACTGCCGCAAATGGTCGCCGTAGTTCGCGTAGAAATAAAAGGCCACCGCGCCGAACACCACTCCCCACAGAAACTGTCGCATGCGGGTTCTCCTGCCTCGTTAAGGTATCGAAGCCACCCCGGGGCCTCAAGCGCGTGAAAAGGGGTCGGGAGTCTTTTCGTGGCGAAGCCCTGCCGAGCCGTTCCAGGAAGAGCTCCGAAAAGACTCCCGACCCCTTTTTGCCCTCGCTCGCGGCCAACCGCGCTCGCCGCTCGGTGTCGATTGTGGTACGTAGCGGGTTACCATGTCGGGTCATTCCAAGTGGTCGTCCATCAAGCACAAGAAGGCCGCCAAGGACGCCAAGCGCGGCAAGTTGTTCACCAAGTTGATCAAGGAGATCACGGTGGCCGCGCGCGGCGGCGCCGATCCGAACGGCAACCCGAGGCTGCGCACCGCGGTGCTGACGGCGCGCGCCGCCAGCCTGCCGAACGACACCATCGAGCGCGCGATCAAGAAGGGCAGCGGGCAGCTCGAGGGACAGCAGTTCGAGGAGATCGACTACGAGGGCTACGGTCCGGGCGGGGTGGCGGTGATGGTTCGCGTGCTGACCGACAACCGCAACCGCACGGTCAGCGAGCTGCGCTTCCTGTTCGGCAAGCACGGCGGCAATCTCGGCGAGGCGAACAGCGTGGCGTGGATGTTCCACAAGCGCGGCGTGATCCACGTGGACAAGCAGGGGACGGACGAGGACCGGGTGATGGAGGTCGCTCTGGAAGCCGGCGCGGAGGACGTCTCCGAGGCGGGGGATCTCTTCGAGGTCACCTCGGCGCCCGACGGGCTGGAGGCGATCCGTGCCGGGCTGGAGCGCGCCGGCCTGAAGGTCGCCAGCGCCGAGGTGACGATGGTGCCGAGCACGACGGTCCATCTGACGGGTGCACCGGCCGGGGCGGCGCTCAAGCTTCTCGAGGCGATCGAGGACCACGACGACGTGCAGAGCGTCTCGGCGAACCTCGACATCGACCCGGCGGAGCTCGAGAAGCTGTCGGCCGCGTGACGGGGACGGGCTTCGAACGAACGGTCAGAGTGCTCGGCATCGATCCGGGCACCGCGGTGACGGGCTGGGGAGTGGTGGAGACCGCCGGGACAGGATTCCGCTGCGTGGCGAGCGGCACGCTCCACCTCTCCTCGCGGCGGCCGCTCGCCGGGCGCCTGCAGCAGATCCGCACCGTCGTGGCCGCGTTGCTCGACGAGCACGACCCCGCGGCGCTGGCGCTGGAAAAGGCGTTCGTCGCCCACAACGTACAGAGCGCCTTTCGCCTCGGCGAGGCGCGAGGCGCCGTGCTGATCGCGGCCGCGGAGGCCGGCGTCTCGGTGTTCGAGTACGCCCCGGCGGCGGTGAAGCTCGCGGTGGTGGGGTACGGTCGAGCCGACAAGCGACAGATGGTGCGCGGGGTGGCGCTGCGCCTGGGAGCCCCGGCGGCCGAGCGTGCCGACGAGGCGGACGCGCTGGCGCTGGCGCTCTGCCACCTGATCGGGGCGCGCTGGCGTGGGCTGGCGGGATCGCGCCGCGAGGTTGCGCCGTGATCGCTCGCTTGCGGGGCTGGCTTCGCGAGCGCACGCCGGAGGAGGTGGTGATCGACGTCGGCGGCGTCGGCTACCAGCTGTTCGTGTCGGCGCAGACGCTGGCCGCGCTGCCGGCGGAGGGCGAGGAGGTGGAGCTGCTGACCGTCACGCATCTGCGCGAGGACGCGCTGCAGCTCTTCGGCTTCGCGGAAGCGGCCGAGCGGATGCTCTTCCAGATGCTGCAATCGGTGTCGGGCATCGGCCCCCGCCTGGCGCTCGGCATCCTGTCGGGCATGCCGGTGGAGGAGCTTCGCGAGGCGATCCGCCGCCGCGATCTGGTGCGCCTGACGCGCATCCCGGGGGTCGGCAAGAAGATCGCCGAGCGCCTCTCGCTCGAGCTCGCGGACAAGTTGCTCGCGCTGCCCGCCGAGCGCGCCCCGCGGCGCGACGCCGCGCTCGGCGACGTCGGCACGCGCGCGGTGTCGGCGCTGATCAATCTCCAGTTCCGCCCCGCCGAGGCCGAGCGAGCCGTGGAAGGGGCGCTCGCCGCCGGGTTCACCACCCTGGAAGAGGTGGTGCGCGAGGCGCTGAGGAGCACGCGGCGGTGAGGCGCGAGCGCTCCGGGACGCTCGGACCGATCGGCGGCGACGACGATCGCTTCGCCGATCAATCGCTTCGGCCGCAGAGCTTCGCCGACTACGTCGGGCAGGATCGAGTGAAGGAAAACCTCCAGCTCATGGTGACCGCCGCCCGGGCGCGCGGCGAAGCCCTCGACCACCTGCTGTTCCACGGTCCGCCGGGACTGGGAAAGACCTCGCTCGCGCACCTCGTCGCGCGCGAGATGGGCGTGAACATCCGGACCACCTCCGGGCCGATGATCGAGCGCGCCGGCGACCTGGCGGCGATCCTCACCAACCTCGAGCCGCGCGACGTGCTGTTCATCGACGAGGTCCATCGGCTGAACCGCGTGATCGAGGAGGTGCTCTATCCGGCGATGGAGGACTTCAAGCTCGACCTGGTGATCGGCCACGGCCCGGGAGCGAGCATGTCCAAGATTCCGCTCCAGCCCTTCACGCTGATCGCCGCCACCACGCGGTCGGGGCTGCTCGGAGCGCCGCTGCGCAACCGCTTCGGCAACGACTTCCGCCTGGAGTTCTACACGCACGCCGAGCTGGAGACGATCGTCGCCCGCTCCGCGCGCATCCTCTCGGTGCGCCTCGAGGCGGACGGCGCCGCCGAGATCGCCCGGCGCTCGCGGGGAACGCCGCGCATCGCCAACCGGCTGCTGCGCCGGGTGCGGGATTTCGCCGAGGTGCGCGCCGACGGGATCATTCGCCGCCAGGTGGCGCGCGACGCGCTGCGGCTTCTCGACATCGACGAGATCGGGCTCGAGCCGATGGACCGCGTGCTGCTCTCGACGATCGTCGACAAGTTCGACGGCGGACCGGTCGGCATCGACAACCTGGCGGCGTCGATCGGCGAAGAGCGCGACACCCTCGAGGACGTCTACGAGCCGTATCTCCTGCAGATCGGCTTCCTGCAGCGCACCCCGAAGGGTCGAGTTGCAACCTCGAGCGCCTGGCGGCATCTTGGCAAGGAGCCGAGCAAGGGACCGCAGGGAGGCCTGTTCTAGCAGTTCGCGTCGACCGGAGGCGGCTCACATCCGATGATCGATCTCGGAAGGATGCTGATCCTGCTGGGGGCGCTCCTGGTGGTGGCGGGCGCCGGGCTCGTGTTCGCCGGCAGGATTCCCTGGATCGGTCGGCTGCCCGGCGACATCGTCATCCGGCGCGACGACTTCGTCTTCGTCCTCCCGCTGACGACCTGCCTGCTGGCGAGCGCCGTCGTGAGCCTCGTGCTCTATCTGTTGCGCCGCTGAGGACGGAGGATCGCCTGACGTGAGCGTTCATCTCGAGGAGCCGGGCGCGATCGAGACGGAGCCGGCCGGCGTCGAGGGACGCCTCAACCGCCGCGACGCTTGGCTGATCGCGCTGGTCGCCCTCGGCGTCTTCCTGTTCGCCGTGTTCGAAGCGCGGCTGCCCCAGTTCTCGAGCGCGCAGTCGCTGATGAACCACCTGACGTTCTTCCTGCTGATCAACCTGAACGTGCTGCTGCTCGTGGTGTTCGTGTTCCTGGTCGGGCGCAACCTCGTCAAGCTGATGCTCGAGCGGCGCCAGCGCATCCCCGGTTCGCATCTGCGCACCCGCCTGGTGGTCGCGTTCGTCGGCCTGTCGCTCGTGCCCGCCGTGCTGCTGTTCATCGCCTCGACCAACTTCATGGACAACTCGATCGAGAAGTGGTTCGACGAGCAGGTGGAGCGCTCGCTCGAGGGCTCCCACGAGGTGGTGCAGGCGTTCTACCAGACCACCGCGCAGTCGATGCGGACGCGCGCGCGCGAGATCGCCGCGGACGTCGCCGTCCGCGGGTTGATGGCGCCGGAGCGTGGCGCCGAGCTGACGCGGTACGCGGAGGCGCGCCGCGCCGAGGCCGGGCTCGGCGCCGTCGCGGTGTTCTCGCCGCAACGCGACTTGCGCGCGGTGGCGTTCTCGGCGGCGGCGGGAAGCATCACGGTGGCCCCCGAGGGCGCGGCGTTCCGGGAGCTGCTGGAGGGCGAGGAGATCACCCGGATCGAGCCGCTCGGCGGCGGCGACATCGTTCGCGGCGCCGCGCCGATCGTGGTCCAGGGGAGCGTGGTGGGCGCGGTGGTGGTCGATCAGTACGTCCCGGTGAGCCTGGCGCAGCGGTCCGAAGGCATCGAGCGGTCGTTTCGGGAATACCGCGAGCTGAAGATCCTCAAGCAGCCGATCAAGAACACCTACCTGCTGACGCTCACGCTGATCACGCTCGTCGTCGTGTTCGCCGCCACCTGGTACGGGCTCTCGCTCGCCAAGGGCATCACCGTGCCGATCCAGCAGCTCGCCGAGGGCACCCGCGAGGTCGCGCACGGCAACTGGGACGTGCGCATCCCGGGGGCGGGCGGCGACGAGATCGGGACGCTGGTTTCGGCCTTCAACCAGATGACCGGCGACCTGAAGAAGTTCAACGCCGAGCTCGAGGAGCGCCGCCGGCACATGGAGACGGTGCTCGCCAACATCCGGGCCGGAGTGGTGTCGGTGTCGCCGGCCGGGACGATCACCACCTGGAACGCCGCCGCCGAGCGCCTGCTCGGCATCTCGGCGCGCCAGACCCGCGGGCGGACCGCGTCGGAAGTGCTGGCCGGGCCGGCGCTGGAGCCGGTCCGCAGCATGCTCGACGAGCTGCTGGCGACCGGGGTGAGCCAGAGCGAGCGCCAGGTCGAGGTCGTGCACTCGGACGACGCCTTCACGCTGCTCGCCGCCGCCGCTCCGCTGCGGGAGCCCGCCGCGAGCCCGGAAGCGCCGACCGGCGCGGTGCTGTTCTTCGAGGACATCACCCAGATCCTCAAGGTGCAGCGCATGGAGGCGTGGCGGGAGGTCGCGCAGCGCATCGCTCACGAGATCAAGAATCCGCTGACGCCGATCCAGCTCTCCGCGCAGCGGCTGCAGAAGCGCTACGCGCACATCCTGCGCGAGGAAGTCTTCGAGGAATGCACGCGCACCATCGTCAAGCAGGTCGAGGATCTGAAGACGCTGGTCAACGAGTTCTCGAGCTTCGCGCGACTGCCCACCGGCCACCACCGTCCCGAGGACTTGAACGCTCTGGTCGAGGAGGCGGTCGTGCTGTTCCGCGAAGGGCATCGCGAGATCCGCTTCGACGTGCGCACCGACCCGGCGGTTCCGGCGCTGCTGCTCGATCGCGAGGGCATCAAGCGGGCGCTGATCAACATGCTCGACAACGCGGTGGCCGCCTGCGGGAACGGCCGCGGCTCGGCGGCGAAGATCGAGATCACCACCGCGTACCTCGAGTCGCTCGACCTGGTGCGGCTCGAGCTGGCGGACAACGGCTCGGGGATGACCCCGGAGGTCAAGGCGAGGCTGTTCGAACCGTATTTCTCCACCAAGAAGCACGGCACCGGCCTCGGCCTGGCGATCGTCTCGGCGATCTTCTCCGACCACCACGCCTTCATCCGCGTCCGCGACAACGAACCGAAGGGGAGTCGCTTCGTCGTCGAGTTTCCAGTAAGGGGGGAGGCCGCGAATGCCTGAGACGATCCTCATCGTCGACGACGAGGCGCAGATCCGCGCGGCCGTGAGCGGAGTGCTCGCCGACGAAGGGTTCCGCGTGGTGCAAGCCGACAACGGCCGCAGCGCGCTGGCGACGATCGCCGCGGAGCACCCGTGCCTGGTGCTGCTCGACATCTGGATGCCGGAGATCGACGGGATCGAGCTGCTCCGCCAGATCCAGGAGCGCCACCCGGGGACTCGGGTCATCGCCATCTCCGGTCACGGCAACATCGAGACGGCGGTGCGCGCCACGCAGCTGGGGGCGGTGGATTTCATCGAGAAGCCGTTTTCGCTCGACGGGCTGCTGCAGCGGGTGGAACGGGCGCTCGGCGCCCCGGCCGCTGCCGACGATGCCCGCGAGCGGGCGCCGCGCGTTGCCCCGCGTCGTCCCGCGGCTTCCTCGGCGAACGGCCGCACGCGGCCGGCGCGCACGCTCTCGCGCAGCGTCGTGATCAACGGGCACGGCCTCCATTCCGGCGTTCGCACCGGTTTGATCCTGCGACCGGCTCCGCCGGGGACCGGGGTCGTCTTCGAGAGCATCTCGACGGAGGTGGAGATCCCCGCGCTGGTCGACTACGTCACCTCGACCGGCTACGCGACGACCCTGTTCCGCGACGGCACCGCGGCCAAGACGGTCGAGCATCTGCTCGCCGCGCTGCACGCCTTCGGCGTCACCAACCTGCGCGTGAAGATGCAGGGCGAGATCCCGATTCTCGACGGCTCCGCGCTGGGGTTCTGCGATCTGGTGCGGTCGGGCGGCATCGAGACCCAGGACGAGGAGATCGTCGAAGAGATCGTCGTCGAGCGCCGCTTCTCGATCGGTGACCCGACGCACGGCAAGTACATCGCCCTCGAGCCGGCCGACGCTTTCGAGATCGACTACACGCTGGACTACCCGCATCCGGTCGGCCGCGAGCACGTCGTCTACCGTCACGACGGCCCGGACCGGTTTCGCGCCGAGATCGCGCCGGCGCGCACGTTCGGCTTCCTCAAGGACGTCGACGCGCTCGAGCAGATGGGGCTCGCCGACGGCGGCCGCTTGCACAACTGCATCCTGGTCGGCGACGACGGGGTGATCAACACCAAGCTGCGACTCGAATGCGAGTTCGCCCGGCATAAGATCCTCGACATCATGGGGGACTTCTTTCTGCTCGGTCGGCCGATCCGCGGACGCATCGTCGCTCGCATGACCGGACACGGCGACAACATCGCGCTGCTGAAGCAGGTGCACCGGGCCGTGGATCTCTGAGGACGCGCCCCCCGGTTCGCGATCCCTTGTGCGCGTGGGGCGCGATGGTACAGTAAGGTTTCACCGCAGAATTCGCAGCCTCTCCGGGGGCCGAGAAGTGATGAGCGAGGCAACGGAACGGCGAGGAGCCGAACGGCGAGCCACAGACCGGGGCGGATCGGTCTCGTTCGGCCAGGAGGTCCTCGCGTGCCGGATCGTCGATCTCTCGGAGACCGGGGCACAGGTGCGCATCGACGGCAAGCGAGCGAGCCGCAACCTGGTCGGCAAGCGCGCCTCGTTGACGCTCGAGGGTCCGAAGCCGCGCGTGCTCGCCGGTCGCGTGGCGTGGGCGCGCCCGGCGGTGAACGGCGTCTATCTCGGCCTCGCCATCGACGAGGGCGACGCCAAGCCGCTGCAGGGCGCTCCGCAGTGACCGGGGCCCGGCGGTTCAGCGCACCCGCACGGCGCCGAGCGGACCGTACAGCGTGAAGGAGTACGTGCCGTCGGGCGGCCGCTGGTTGCGATGCAGCAGCATCAGCAGCGGCTCGAGGCCGGCGGGCGCGCCGGGGACCGGCCTCAGGCCGAGCGTGGCGCTGACCAGCGGCACCGAGCCGGCGCCCAGCCAGTAGATCTGTCCGCGCAGCTCGGCGTCGATCTCGGCTCCCGAGAGCTTCAGTGAACGGACGTCGAGACGCCCCGCCTTGAACTCGAACTCGCCGTCGCCGCTCGCGAAGTGAAGATCCGGAATGACGAAGCCCTGGGCCTTGCCCTGAGTGAGCGCGCCATCCCTCAACCGCACCTTGCCGCGGCCCTCGAGGGTGCGGAGGTCTCCCTGGCCGCCGAGGTGGATCTCTCCCGAAATCTCGCCGGCCCAGCGGCCCTCGACGAGCCGGGTCAGGTGCGGATAGTCGGCGAGCCGCAGCCCGCTCCACTCGAGGTCGAGCGCTCCACTGCGGCCGACGGAACCCGAGACGCTGCCGCCGTACGCGCTGCCCGACATGGCGAGCGGAAAGCCGCCGCGGCCGAAGAGCGTCAGCCACGACGGGCTGAGCACCACTTGCTCGGCCGCGATCCACGGCTCGGCGTCCTTGCCGGGAGCGATCAAGCGAGCGTCCGAGAGGTGATAGCCGCTCCACGGCCGCAGCCAGACCTCGCCGTACCGGATCTGCCAGCCCGAGTCGCGCTGGAGCTCGTCGGCCCAGTGGCGCACGACGAGATCGTGGGGAAACGTGAGTAGCAGGGCCAGCAGGAACCAGGCGGCGGTCCACGCCGCGTAGAGCCAGGTCGACGGCGCCGGCGGCCTGCGCGGCAGGAGGCGGCCGAGACGGCCGGCGACGCTTTGCAGGCTCGCCACTCTAGCTCGCCGACTTGACGCTCGACACCGCGAAGGTGACGTCGAACTGATAGGGATCCGAGACCCGCTTCTTGATCTGCAGCCGGGACACGTGGACCGGGACCGCGGCTTGCTCGATCGAGTGGAGCAGCGACACCGTCTGCTCCAGCGTGACGCCGAGCAGCTGCACGTTCACGGAGTCCTCCACGTAGCGATCGCCGACGGTCCGCGACGACGGGTCGATCGAGTGGATCCTGTCCCGGCTCATGGCCTTCTTGATCAGGCCTTCGAGCGTCGAGTACAGGGCGTTCGGCGAGCGGTCGGCGTTCTTCGCGGTCAGCTCGTCGGCCTGGCGCTTGAGCGCGAGGTACTGTGCGCTCAGAGCCTCGACGCGCTCGAGCTGTCGCTGCTTGGCGGCGATGCCGTGGCGAAGCGAGCTCTGGACGGAGTGCAGGGCGCGGATCATCAGCACCGCGACGACGATCACGAAGGTCGCGACGCCGATCGCGACGAACAGGCGCTCGCGGGGCGCGAGGCGCGCGTAGGCGTGCTGCAGGTTGGCGACCGACAGCTTCATCCCTCGGCCGCCTTGCGAAACAGCAGGTTCATGCGGAACTCGACCTTGCCGTCCGGGGTCGCTCGCGGATCCTTGACCTGCACCTCGTGGAATCGCGGCGATTCGGCCACCTTCTTGCGGATCGTCTCGACGGCCTCGAACGACGAGGTCTTGCCGCGAAGGTGCACGCCGTCGGGGTCGACCGCCAGCTCGTCCACGTTCAGACGCGGCTCGGTCGGGGCGCGCTCGGAGATCTGTCGAAGCGTGTCGAGCACGGAGACCGGCCCGTCGGGCCCGAAGCCGAGTTGCTGCTGCTGCTTCTGCAGCTTGCGGATCTCCTGTGCGAGCTGCTCGGCCTCGTCGACCGGCGGCACGTCGGGCAGCACCGAGTGAAAGGTCTCGCGCACCGCACCGCGCAGCTCGCCGTACTGCCGGGACAGCTCGTAGTAGGAAACCCCCTGCCACAGGGCGAACAGCGCCACCACGGCCGCGCCGAGCGAGCCCAGGCGGGCGACCGCCCCTTGGATCTCCTCCTGGGCGCCCCGGTACGAGAACTGCTCGCGCCGGAAGTTCAGGCCGAGCGTCGGCTCGTCGGCGATCTCGCGCAGCGCCAGGCCGAGCGCCGGCGCGTAGGTTCCCTGGTGGCCGTGCAGCGCGGCCGGGACGCGGCGCAGCGGCAGGTCCTCGAGCCGCTGTACCGTCAAGCCGATCTGGCGCCGCAGCAGATCGAGCAGCGCCGGCTCGGAGGATCCGCCGACGAGCAACGGCGGCAGGTCCGCGGCTAGGCCGCCGGGCGGGGCCCCGTCGGCGCTCTTCAGGCTCCAGCCGATCTCTCGGGCGAGCGCCGGCGCGAGCGGCTCGCCGGCCACGTCGACGACGCGCAAGCTCTCGAGGACTCCGCCCTCGTACAGCGCGAGCGTGCCGCGTCCGGCGCTGAGATGCAGGAAGCCGTAACGCTCCGGCCGCTCGCCCTCGAAGAGCTGGAGCACGTTGAGGGTGGCGAGCGGAGCGAAGTCGACAATCGCCGGATCGAGGCCGGCCTCGGAGAGGACGTTCAGATGCTCCTCGATGCGGGGTTTCGGCACGAGCGCGGCGAACACGCGCGTGCCCTCGCCGGTGCGGGCGAGGATCTGGAAGTCGACGACCGCGTCCTCCACCGCGAACGGCACCTGGCTCTCGAGCTCGAACGGAACCGTCTGCTGCAGCCGTCGCCAGTCGCGAAACGGCAGGTCGAGGATGCGGAACGCCGCCGCATTGCCCGGCAGCGCCGAGAGCACGGCGTCCGCCTGCACGGGATGGCGCGAGACGAAGCCGCGCAGCTGTTCGCCGAGCGGGACGGAGGCGAGGCGCGGCTCGGAGAAGTAGCCGACGATCTGGTAGCTCCGGAAGCTCGTCTCGACCACGACCGCGACCAGATGAGCGCCGTGCGGGTCGAGTGCCAGGATCCGGTTCGGCATGGGTCAGCGATTCAGCGCCGCACGGCGGTCATTCCATCGGATGGTCCGGGCGAAGTCAAGGAAGCCGTCCGGACCTCGTCGCGCCAGTCGAGCACGACGAGGCGCAAGCCGCTCCTCTGCACGGTGACGGCGACGGCGCGCGTCACCGCGCCGGCGACGCCGATGCCGTGAACCGTGAAGTACTGGCTGCGCACGTCGAAGCAGGAGCGCACCTGCTGCGGAATCTGCCTCCACCCGGGGATCTCGTTCAGCTCGCCGACCGACAGGAACGGCTGCTGCTCGCGGCGCGCGACGATCGCCTTGGCCGCCGGGGCATCGTCCACGGCGGCGAGCAGCGCGGTGAGCAACCCCTCGGAAGCGGTGTTCACGTTGATGCGCAGGTCCTCGCGCGGCAGCGCCGTGAGCAGCGATCGCAGCAAAACCCAGTGCTCTCGCGTCAGCTCCCCGAAGCCGCGCACGAGCTGCAGCTCGTCGAGCGTCAGCATCCGTCCGTTGCGCGGCAGGTAGGGAGGCGAGAGGCGCTGGTAGTCGTCGCGTTCGGCGCCGCTCTTGACGCTCGCTTCGTCGTCGGGGTCGAGCCAGTCGAGCAGCGGAAACAGCAGGTTCACGTCGAGGCCGATCGCCGCGAGAAGGCCCTGGAACAAGGTCTTGCGTGCCTCGAGCGTGATCGCATTCACGCCGGGTCCGGGCGTGAGCGAGTTCACGTTGAAGCGGGCCGATTCGTCGTCGATGCGAAATCCGGCCTCGCCGACGCCGTCGCCGAGCGGGCGGGGTGGAAGCGGCAGCGCCCAGGGATCGAGCAGCGTCTCGACCGGGGGGCGATCCGGCGGGTTGCCGGCCTTCGCGACGGCGTCGAGCCGCAAGGCCAGATCGCCGAGAGCGACGCCGGCGCGAGCGAGGTATCGGCCCTGCAGCGCGGCGAGCGAGTTGCGCGTGAGGTGGGTCTCGACGTTGGTCGAGTAGGTGAATTCGACGACGACGACCGTCAGCAGCGCCACGACCAGCAGCGTGGTCAGCAGCGCCATGCCCGCGGGCCGGCGGTCGCGGGTCATCGCGCCCCCCCCGGCGGCGCCGCCAGGCGGGGCGCCGCCGGCGCCGCCATCGGCAGATCGATCGCCGTGCGGTAGGTCGCGGGGCGGCCGCGCTCGTCGCCGACCGTGAGGGTGATCTCCACCGCGAGCGGCGCGGGCGCGAAGCGGCGCGGATCGGTCGAATCCCATTCCGGCCCCCAATCCCTGCCGTCGAAGAAGCGCAGATCGAGGCCGAGGACGTCCGGCAGGACGAGTGTCGTGGACTCGACGTGCGCTTCGTCGGGGTCGAAGGCGTCTCCCGTCAGGCTGAACAGTGCCTCGCGGTAGAGGCCGAGCCGATCCGCATCCTCGCCGAGCGGGGAGACGAAGTAATGGACGACGCCGAGATCGGTCGCTCCGAACGTGATTGCCGTCGGGCGCCGCAAGAACGCGCTGAACGCGAGATCGTGCAGCGCGGCGTCGCCCGCCGCGCGCAGCCGGCCGAGGAACAGTCCCTGCCGGGGCGGGAAGAGCGCGGTGCGCGGTGGCGGCGTCGGGGCGCGGGAGGAACCCGCGGCCGGAGCGGGCGCGGAACCGACGCCCCCCCTCGGACGCGCCAGCGTCAGGTCGCGGGTCATGCTCGCCAGCGCGGACCGCACCGCCGCGGCCCGGTCCGCGCGCCCCTCGGCGAGGTCCTTCGAGGAGAGCGCCCGGGCGAACACGCCGTAGACGATGGACAGGACGAGGCCGAGGATCGCCAGCGTGACGGTGATCTCGAGCAGCGTGAAGCCGCGGCTCGCGCGCGCGCGGCCGGCGCTCATCGGTCCGGCCTCCGAATCAACGTGACCAGCCGCACCGCATCGGCATCGCCGCCGTCCCAGAACACGCGCAGGCGGATCTCCCGCATCTCCTCCTCGAGCTCGCGCGCCGGGCCGCGCAGGATCTCGACCTGCCAGTGGAAGTCGGGATCGCTCTCGAAGTCGCCGCTCGCCTGCGCGGGGTCGGGGAAGCGCTCCGCGGTCAGGGTTCTGGTCATCAGCCCCTGCGCGAGCAGCGTCGCGCGGTTCAGCCGCTGGTCGTGAGCCACGATCTCGATGTTGCGGCCGTGCAGCGACAGCAGGCTGACGAGCGCGGTGGCGATGATCGCGATCGCCACCAGGACCTCGAGCAGGGTGAAGCCGCCGCGCCGTCCGTAAGCCCGTCCGAGTTCCGCGGACCGAGCCGACGAGTCGAGCGCCAGGCAGCGGGCCCGCCGCGATCCGGCGGATGCTCCCGCGCTCTGGCGACGGTTCTTGCGGGCTCGACGGGCCGGCGCTCGGCTCATGGGCGACGGGGGGATTACTCCGCGGGGCTCCGCGGGCGGGAGTCGAGGTTCTGGTAGCCTTCGATCACCTCGCCGCGGCCGCGCACCGGGTCGACGCGCAGCGTGTAGGCGTGGCCCGCGGAGTCGACCAGGTGGACCACCGTGCGGTCCGCGTAGCCCTCCGGATAGAAGCGGGTCGGCACCAGGCCGGCGGACAGCGTGCCGGCCCCGGGCACCACCACGTCGGCGACGCGCACGCCGGCGGGAAGCTCGACGCGCCGGGCGAGCAGGTCGGTGGCCTCGACTGGCAGGCCGGTGCCCGCCTCGGGCCGCGCCACCCAGTATTGCTGGCGGTCGAGATCGAAGTTGAGCGTCAGCACCTCGCCGCGCAGCGCCGCCTCTTCGTAGAGGTAGCGCGTCAGGTGGGCGAGACGGCGGGTGGCGGCGCCGAGCTCGGCGGCGGTCAAGCTGCGCAGCTTGGGCAGCGCGAATCGCGTGACGATGGCGACGATCAGCAGGACGATCGACAGCTCGATCAACGTGAAGCCGCGGTCGCTTCGCCGCCAGCGAGCGGTCACCGCGTCATCCCAGGTCCTTGCTGTCGATGTCGGCGTTCTTGCCCTCGCCGCCCGGCTCGCCGTCCGCGCCCAGGCACCTGAGCGCGAAGCCCTGGCCGTCGCTCAGATAGATGTACGAATTGCCCCACGGGTCTTGCGGGATCTTCTGGACGTAGCCCTCGGGATCGTATTTTCGCGGCTGCGGGCCGCTGGTCGGCCGCTGCACCAGTGCGGCGAGCCCTTGCTCGGTGGTGGGGTAGCTCGCGTTGTCGAGCTTGTAGAGGTGAAGGCCCTGCTCGATCTGCTTGAGATCCGCCTTGGCCTTGGTGAGGCGCGCGTTGTCGGTCTGGCCGATCACGTTCACCGAGACGATCGTCGCCAGCAGGCCGATGATGAAGACCACGACCAGAATCTCGATCAGAGTGAACCCGGCGGCACGGCGCATGTCGACTCTCCGAACGGTTCGGACGCAACCCGGCGACGGGGGCTCCTCTGCCGAGCGCCGGTCACGATACCAGGGGGCGGCGGGGCGGGCAAACCAGGTTTCCCGTGCGCCCGCGCGCCGCGCGCCTCGCGCGTCAGCGGATCAGCTGGCCCATCTGGAGGATCGGCAACAGGATCGACAGCACGATGAACGTGACCAGCGCGCCCATGAACACGATCATCGCCGGCTCGAGCAGCGTCGTCAGCGTGGCGATCGTGTTGTCGACCTCGCCCTCGTAGGTCTCGGCGGTCTTGAACAGCATCTCCTCGAGCCGCCCGCTGCGCTCGCCGACGGCGATCATGTGGATCATCAGCGGCGGGAAGATCCCGCTCTTCCGGAGCGGCGGGGCGATCGACTGTCCCTCGCGGATCGCGTCGCGCGCGGCCTCGGTGGCGTCGAACAGCACGCGGTTGTCGACGATGTTCTTGACGATGTCGAGCGACGGCAGCAGACCGATGCCGCTCTGCAGCAGCGTCGAGAGCGTGCGCGAGAACCGCGCCACGGCGATCTTCTGCTGCAGCTTGCCGAACACCGGGACGCGCAGCCGCCAGCGGTCGTAACGATAGCGGCCGTTCGGCGTCCGCAGGTAGGCGCGCAGGCCGATCGCCGCGACGGCGCCGCCCAACACGAGCAGCGGCCACCCGGCGGCGAAGGCTCCCGACACGGCCATCAGCAGGCGCGTCGGCAGCGGCAACACCTGCTTCGATTCCGCGAAGATGCGCGTGATCCTCGGCACCACGTAGGAGAGCAGGAAGAACAGGATGGTCGCGCCGAGCACGAGCATGATCGTCGGGTAGGTGAGGGCGGCGCGCAGCTTGCTGCGCAGCCGCGCGCTCGATTCGGTGTAGTCGGCCAGCCGCAGCAGCACCACGTCGAGCGCTCCGCTCGCCTCCCCCGCCCGCACCATGTTGATGTAGAGGTCGCTGAAGATCTTGGGGTGCTCGCTGAGCGCGTCGGCGAGCGAGCTGCCCTCGTTCACGCGCTCGCGCGTTTGCGTCAGCACGCCCTTCAGGCGCTGCGAGTCGGCCTGGTCGATCAGCGCCGACAAGCAGTCGACCAGGGGCAGCCCCGCGGAGATCAGCGTGGAGAGCTGTCGGGTCACGACCGCCAGCTCCTGCGGGCCCACGCGCTCGAACCAGCGTCCGAGCGAGCGCGCGGCGCGGGGAGCCTCGGCCGCGACGGCGCTCTCGGTGACCGAGGTGGGAAAGACGCCGGAGCGACGCAGCTTGAGCCGGGCGGCGCGCGCGCTGTCGGCGTCGATGATCCCGCTGACGTTCTTGCCGTCGGGACTCAGGCCCGCGTACGAATAAACCGGCATCGGCTCAGAACCGCGTCATTCGACGACCAGGTCCTCCTGGGTGACGCGGATCACCTCCTCGATCGTCGTCAGCCCATCGAGGACCTTCTGCGCCCCGTCCTCGCGCAGCGTCGGCATGCCGCGCGAGGTCGCGCTGCGGCGGATCGTCGCCGCGTCGGCGTTCTTCATGATCAGGGCACGGACCTCGTCGTCGACGATCAGCAGCTCGTGGATGCCGATCCGGCCGCGATAACCGGTGTGCTTGCACTCCGCGCAGCCCCCCCCGGGTCGGTAGACGTTGCCCGTGACGCGCTGCGGGTCGATGCCGACCTCGCGCAGCTGCTCGGCGGAGGGCGCGTAGGCGGCGCGACAGGCGGTGCACACCCGGCGCACCAGCCGTTGCGCCATCACCGCGTTGACCGACGAGGAGACGAGAAACGGCTCGATGCCCATGTCGACCAGGCGGGTCACGGCGCCGAAGGAGTCGTTGGTGTGCAGCGTGGAGAACACCAGGTGGCCGGTGAGCGCGGCATGGATGGCGATCTCGGCGGTCTCGACGTCGCGGATCTCGCCGACCATGATCACGTCGGGATCCTGGCGCAGGATCGACCGCAAGCCGCTGGCGAACGTCAGCTCGATCTTCGGGTTCACCTGCATCTGGCCGACGCCGGCGAGCTGGTACTCGATCGGATCCTCGATGGTGATGATGTTCTTCTCGTTCGAGTTGATCTTCTGCAACGCCGCGTAGAGCGTCGTCGTCTTGCCGCTGCCGGTCGGCCCGGTGACGAGGATGATGCCGTGGCTCTGCCGGACCAGCCGCTGCACCGTCTTCAGGTTCTGGCCGACGAGACCGAGCTGCTCGAGCTCGAGCAGCGTCGCCGTGCGTTCGAGCAGCCGCATCACGATGCGCTCGCCGAACGCGGTGGGGATCACCGAGACGCGGATGTCGACGTCCTTGCCGGCGATCTTGGTGCGGATGCGGCCGTCCTGCGGCAGCCGCTTCTCGGCGATGTTCAAGCCGGCCATGATCTTCACGCGCGAGACGATGATCGGCTGGAAGCGCTTGGGCGGCTTGACGATGTCGTAGAGGATGCCGTCGATGCGGAAGCGAACCACCAGCTCGCGCTCGAACGGCTCGATGTGGATGTCCGAAGCGCGGTCCTTGACCGCCTGGAAGATCAGCTGGTTGACGAGGCGGATGATCGGCGCCTCGTCGCTCGCGTCGAGCAGATCCTGAGGCTCTTCCAGCTCGGTGGCGATCAGGTCGAGACGCTCCTCGTCGAGGCCCGATACCAGCTCCGCGGTCGATCCGGCGGCCCGATCGTAGGCGCGGTTGATGGCCTCGGCGATCGCCGCCGCGGGTGCCACCACCGCGCGGATGGTCCGTCCGAAGACCAGCCGCAGGTCGTCGATCGGGCCGATCGCCGACGGGTTGCCGGTGGCCACCACGACGACGTCGCCGTCGACCGCGATCGGCAGCAGGTTGTGGCGCTTGGCGAACTGGATCGGCAGGCGCACGAGCAACTCCGGCGCCACGGTCTCCGCGGGGAGCTGCTCGACGAACGGCAACCCGTAGTAGCTCGCCACGATCTGTGCCCAGCGCAGCGCGCTCACCGCGCCCATCTCGAGCAGCACCTCGCCCAGGTCCTTTCCGTCGCGCAGGCGCTCGCGGGCTCGGTCGAGGACTTCGGGGGCGATGCCGGCGTCGCGCACCAGGCTCGCTTCCAGTCCGTTCACGGCGCGAGTCTACCGAGAACGGCGGTCGCGTTCCAGGCGCGGAACCGTCGCGGAACCGTCGACCGGTTCGCGCGCGAGGTCAGCGCGAGCGCTTCCAGGGCGAATCGCCGGCGATCATCGCCCGCAGCCGCTCGGCGGAGATCGGCTTCCAGCGCACCACCGCCCCGCCCAAGCGCTCGAGCGGCCGCCCTTCGGGATACACCGACAGCGCCGTGGCGGCGTCGGGGAAGATCTCGAGGCACGTGTACTTCGCCTCGAACGCCGACGAGGCGTACTCGTAGGCGGCGCCTTTGGCGAAGAACTCGCCGGCCTCGAGCGGCATGTAGACGGTGAGGAAGCCGCTCGTCGATTGCAGCTCCGGGGGCGCGGTCCCCTTCTCGAGCAGCGCCAGCAGCACGGCGAAGCGATGACCCGCGACGGGGATGCCGAGCGCGCCCGGGGAGCTCGGCAGGATCGGCGCGGGCGGCGGCGGAGCGGGGCGCGGCACGGCGGCCACCGGCGGCGGCGGGGGGGCCGGACGCGGCTCTGCGCTCGAGGCCGGTGGCGGTGGCTCCGCGGGTGCGAGCGCGGGCCCGGGCGGGGTCGGCGCAGCGGCCGGTGCTTGCCAGGACGGCGCGTCGAGCTGCTCGCGCCGGCGCGGGCCGGTCTTCTGGTCGCGCATCGAGCGCTGGAAGCGGTCGCGGTAATCGAGCGAGAACTCCTCGAGATCGCTCTCGTCGCGAACGATGTGCGGCGTCAGGAACACCAGCAGGTTGACCTTGTTTCGCCGGTCGTCGGTGTTCCTGAAGAGGTTTCCGAGCCCGGGGATGTCGCCGAGGAACGGGATCTTGCTCTGCGAGTTGGACACGTTGTCGGAGATCAGGCCGCCGAGCGCCACCGTGTGGCCGTCGCGCGCCACGATCGTCGTCGAGGCGGAGCGCACGGTGGTTGTCGGTCCGGCGATGTTCGGATCGACCGGGGGATTCGGCACCACCGCCGACACCTCCTCGTAGAGATCGAGGCGCACGACGTCGCCCTGGGAGATCTGCGGCGTGAGGCGCAGCGTGATGCCGACGTCCTGTCGCTCGACCGTCGCGAAGGTGTTGGCGAGGTTCGTCGTGTCGGTGGCGCGGCTGGCGATGAACGGGATGTTCTGGCCGACCAGGATCTCGGCTTCCTGGTTGTCGGAGGTGAGAATGTTCGGCGCCGACAGGATGTTGACGTCGGTGTCGGACTGCAGCGCCGAGAACAGCGCGACCTGGGCGGGAACCTTGGTGCCGTCGGGAAGCGTGATCGTCTGATTGCTGGCCGCCGCCAGCACCAGACCCGACAAGCTCTGCGGCGCGGTGAGCGCGGTGTTCAGGTCCTTCAAGTTGAGCCGCCCGAGGCCGATGCCCTCGTTGCCGAGCTCGGTGCCCCCCTGGTACTCGAAGCCGAGCTGGCGCGACTTGTCGAGCGAGATCTCGAGGATGATCGCCTCGACGTAGACCTGCCGGCGGGGAATGTCGATCTCCGCGATCACCCGCCGCAGCACGTCGTAGTCCTGCGGCGCGGCGCTGATCAGCAGCGAGTTCGTGTAGGGATCGGCGGTGACCCGCACCTCGCCGACGAACTCTCCGCCGCCGCCGCTCGCGCTGACCGCGCCGCCGGCGGCCGGCGCGCCGCCCGGGGCGGCGCCGCCCGAGCCGCCATACGCTCCGCCGATCGCCTGGCCGAGAGGACCGGATCCCAGCCCCCCCGCGCCGAGCATGCCGCTGCTGCGCGAGAAGCTGCCGAGCTGCTGCCGGCGGGTGGTGCGCCGCGGCGACCCGCCCGCCCCGCCGCTCGTCGGCCCGGCCGCGCCGCCGCGCCCGGTGCCGATCAGCTCCGACAGGACCTGCACCATCTCGACCGCGTTGGCGTATTTCAGCGCCACGACGTTGATCTTCGACACGCCCTCGAGCTTCTTGTCGAGCTCCTGGACGAGCTTGCGGATGGTGCGCATCTGCGCCGGCCTCGCCAAGGCCACCACCGAGTTCGTGCGCTCGTCGGCGATGATCTTGAACGGCGCGGCGGCGGCCGGACCCGCGGCGGGCGGCGCCGGCTGGCCGGCCGGGCGCGGCGCCGCCGGCGCCGCCTTGCCGGCGCGCTCGATCTGCGCCTCCAGAACCTGTTGCAACGTGGCGGCGACGTTCTGCGCGTAGGAATTATCGAGGTGGATGATCTCGATCCCGCGCTCGGGCATCTCGATGTCGAGCTCGGAGATGACTCCGAGCAGGCGCTCGATGTTCGAGGCCGTGTCGATGAGGACGAGCGTGTTCGCCGGATCGTACGCCGAGACCAGGCCCTCCTTCGACACCATCGGCTGCAGCACCGGCACGAGCGTGCTGGCGTCGGTGAAGGAGAGCGGCACGAGCTGCGTGACGAACTCGTCGCCCGCCGCAGCCCGCGTCGCCAGCGGCGCGCCGGACTCGCGCGCCTCGCGCACGGGCACGATCTTGGTGACCGGTCCGGCGGGCAGCGTCGTGAATCCCTTGACCTCCAGGATCGACTGGAAGACGCGGTAGGCTTCCTCGATGCTGATCTTGGTCGGCGAGATCACCGTGACCTTGCCGCGCACCTTCTCGTCGAGGATGAAGTTCCTGCCGGTGATCTCGCTGATGAACTTGACCAGCACGCCGATCTCGACGTCCTGGAAGTCCATGGTGATGAGCTGGTTCTGCGGGGTTTTCTCCGCGACGGATCCCGCCGACGCCCGCGTCGGGCTCGCCGCGGCGGGGGGCGGCTTTGCCGGCTGGGCTGCGGCGGCGAGCGTCCCGAGCAGCGAGATCCCCGCGAGCGCGGCGGCGGTGGCGCGGATTCTCACCGGATCTCGTAGCTCAGCGTGGTGGGTTGTCGGTTCCGCGTCACGTCGACCGAGATGCGGCCTTCGTTGCGCAGCTCCTCGATCAGGGCCATGGCGCGCGCCGGATCGGTGAGGTCGTTGCCGTTGATGCGCGTCACCACGTCGCCGTTCTTGAGGCCGATCTTCTCGAACACCGAGTCCTGACGGATCGCGAACAGCCGGAAGCCCGCGGCCTTACCGTCCTGGAAGTGGGGCACGGCGCGAATCTGCGTGAAGAGCTGGTTCAAGTTGTTCATCGCCTGGTCGACCTCGGAGCGGTCGATCACGAAATCGGTGTCGCCGCGCGCCTGGATTCCCCCGGCGGCCGCGCCGGGGGCAGACGCCTCCCCCGCCCGGCCGGTCGGCACGACGATCTTCAGGACCTCCTCGCCCTCCGGCCCCTTGAGCACGACGTGGTCCCACTCCACCCGCGCCAGCGTGCGGCCGTGAACCCCGTCGCCCAATCGGTACAGCCGCTGCGTCTTGGCGGCCTCGTCCTCGATGACCGCGTACGAATCGATGCCGGAACCCGGGGCGGTGCCGAGCAGCTTCGCCTTCAGCTCGCCCGCCGGCGTCGACGCGTCCGGCTCGGTCGATCGCGGCGGATTGAAGATGTCGCGCGCGGTGATCGGCGCGTAGTAGGAGAGCGGTCGCTTCGCGGCCGGCGCGCTCTCGGCGGGCGCGGCGCGGCTCGACGGCCGCGGGATCGCGCGCCAGCGGCCGGCCAGCCACGCGTTCACCGCGCTCGCCGAGAGAAAAGCCGCGACCGCCAAGAGGAACAGCTGGCCGGCGGTGAGCAGGGTGCGCGTGGAGATCATCCGACCTTAGCGTGGTGATTCCTTGGCGATGATCGAGCCGTATAGAAGAATCACCCCGGGGTTGCAAGCAAACTTCCTGCCGCGCGTGAGCCGCCGCCGCGCGCGGCAAGCTACGTTGCAGCGTGGATTTTCGAGGTGTAGGATCGGTGTATTGCCGGTCCGGAAGGTAGACCACCCATGTCGTTTCTGAAGCGGAGAAGGCGGCTATTGCTCACCGTCGCCCTCGTCGCCGGGCTCTGGCTGGCCAGCGGCGTGGCGAGCAGCGTCCAAGCCGTCGCCCGTGAGACCTACGAGAACCTCGAGGTCTTCACCAACATCCTGGCCATCGTACAGAAGAACTACGTGGATCAGGTGACCACCAAGCAGCTGGTCGAGGGCGCGATCACCGGCATGTTGACCTCGCTCGATCCGCACAGCGCCTACCTCACGCCGGATCTCTATCGCGAGCTGCAGGTCGACACACAGGGGAGCTTCGGCGGCCTCGGCATCGAGATCACCGTGAAGAACGGCATTCTCACCGTGGTCTCGCCGATCGAGGACACTCCCGCGTTCCGCGCCGGCATCAAGCCCGGCGATCAGATCCTCAAGATCGAGGGCGAGTTCACCAAGGACATGAGCCTGGTGGAGGCCGTGAAGAAGATGCGCGGCCCGAAGGGCACGAAGGTGACGCTCACGCTGCGCCGCGAGGGCGTGCCGGAGCTCTTCGACGTGGCGGTGACGCGCGAGATCATCCAGATCCAGAGCGTCAAGTCGCGTGCGCTCGACAAGGGCTACGGCTACGTCCGCGTCACGCAGTTCCAGGAGCGGACCGACGAGGACCTCGAAAAGGCGATCGAGAAGTTCCGCGAACAGAATGCCGGCAAGATCGAGGGGCTGGTGCTCGATCTGCGCAACAACCCCGGGGGCCTGCTCACCCAGGCGGTGCGCGTCTCGGATCTGTTCGTCGATTCCGGAATGATCGTCTACACCGACGGGCGGCTCGAGAGCCAGAAGCAGCGCTACTACGCGCACAAGCGCAAGGATCGGGTCGACTGCCCGATGGTGGTGCTGGTGAACGGCGGCAGCGCGAGCGCGGCCGAGATCGTCGCCGGCGCACTACAGGACCACCGCCGCGCGCTCATTCTCGGTACGCAGACGTTCGGCAAGGGCTCGGTGCAGACGATCCTGCCGCTCGGCGACAGCTCGGCGCTTCGCCTGACGACGGCTCGCTACTACACGCCGCGCGGACGCTCGATCCAGGCCACCGGCATCACGCCCGACATCATCATGAGCAACGACCTGGTCGCCGCCAAGTCCGGCGCCTCCGGCGAGGGCGCGGACTTCCTGCGCGAGGAGAACCTGCGCGGCCACTTCGACAACGGACAGAAACCGGACGGCAAGCCCGAGAAGCCCGCCGAGGAGGGCAAGCCCGCGGTCGACAAACCGGCCGCCGCGCCCGAATCGAAGGCGCCGACCGGCGAGCCCGCCGTGAAGCCGGCGAGCAGCGTCGAGATCCGCGAGGGCGAGCTCGGCAAGGACCCGCAGCTCGACCGCGCGCTGGAGCTCCTGAAGAGCTGGAAGGTCTTCAAGGCGCTGACCAGCCAGGCGACGGAAACCGGGTGACGGAGGCGCCCCGGCGCCCACGGCAGCCGCCCGCCGCGGCGACGCTTCTCCTTGGCGCAGACGCCCGACAACCCGCGCGCCTCCGAGCCGCTCGTGGCGGCCGAGCGACCGCGCTGGCTGACGGTCGGCGAGCTGGTCCGGCGCATCCAGGGGGCGCTGGAGGCGGGCCTGGGGCCGGTGTGGGTGGTCGGCGAGATCTCCAACCTCCGGGCCGCGCCGTCCGGGCACTGTTACTTCACGCTGAAGGACGACCAGGCGCAGCTCACCGCGGTGCTGTTCCGCAACGCCGCCGCGCGGCTCCGCTTCCGGCCGAGCGACGGCCTGGAGGTCGTGGCCGGCGGCCGCATCCGCCTCTACGAGGCCCGCGGCGCGCTCCAGCTCTACGTCGATTCTCTCGAGCCGCACGGGCTCGGCGCGCTGCGGCGGCAGCTCGAGCGGTTGCGCGACCAGCTCGCCGCGGAAGGGCTGCTCGACGCGCAGCGCAAGCGGCCGTTGCCGTTTCTGCCGCGCACGATCGGCGTGGTCACCGCCCTCGGCGGCGCGGCGATTCACGACATTCTCAGCGTGCTCCGCGATCGCTTCGCGGAGCGGCGCGTGATCGTCCGGCCGGTGCGCGTCCAGGGCGCCGGCGCCGAGCGCGAGATCGCGCAGGGCATCGACGAGCTGTCGGCGCTGGCCGAGGTCGAGGTGCTGATCGTCGGGCGGGGCGGGGGCTCGATCGAGGATCTCTGGGCGTTCAACGACGAGGGGGTGGCGCGCGCCATCGCCGGGTGCCGAGTCCCGGTGGTGTCGGCGGTCGGGCACGAGATCGACGTGACGATCGCCGATCTCGTCGCCGACGCCCGCGCGCCGACGCCGAGCGCCGCCGCGGCGCTGGTGGTGCCGCGCAAGCTCGACCTCGAGATCGGCGTGGAGGAGCGCCGCCGCGCACTCGCCGCCGCCCTGAAGCGTCACCTCGAGAGCCGCCGCCGGGCGCTGGCCGGGCTGCGCCTGCGGCTGCGCGACCCGCGGCGCGGAGCGGTCCTGGCGCGGGCGAGGGGGCGCGAGCTCGCGGCGCGCTTGCGGCGCGGCTTCGGCCGGGCGCTGCTCGAGGCGCGCGATTCGCTACGGCTGCTCGAGGACCGACTGGTGCTCGGCTCTCCGGCCCGCCGCCTCGCGGCGTTGCGTGCCGGTCTCGGCGAGGCCGAGCCGCGCCTGGCCGGCGCGCTGCGGCAGCGCTCGCTGCTCGCCCGCGCGCGCCTGCGAACCGCCGCGGCAACGCTCTCGAGCCTGTCCCCGCTCGCCGTCCTCGAGCGCGGCTACGCCGTCGCCTGGAAGGTCGGCGACGATCGCCCGCTGCGCGCCGCGGACGCCGTCCGGGTCGGCGACGCGCTGCGCGTGCGGCTCGCCCGCGGAGCACTGCGGGCGCGGGTCGAGTCGCGAGAGCCCGAGCGCGATGATTAGCCGTCGCTTCGAGTCGTCGCCCCCGGCGCCGGGATGCTTCGCAGGGGCTCTGCGGCGCGCGCCGCTCGTCGGGCTGCTGGCGCTCGCCTCGCCGCTGCGCGCGCTCGGCTCCGATACCCTGGCGGTGAGCGTCGAGCCGTCGACGGTCTCGCTCGGCGGCCTGGCCGTGGTGCGCGTCGGCGGGCACGGCGTCCGCGGCACGTTCGAGGGCAAGCCGCTGCGCTTCTTCACCGCCGGAGGAGGCGGCAAGGCGGCGCTGGTCGGCATCGATCTCGAGCACCCGGCCGGGCGGTTTCCGATCGAGGTCTTCGCCGGCCGCGAACGCGCGCGGACCGAGCTCGCGGTGCTCGAGAGCGAGTACCCCGAGGAGCGTCTCACGGTGCCGCCGGCCTACACCGCGCCCGATCCGGCCACGCTGCGGCGGATCGAGCGCGAGCAGCAGCGGCTCGCCGCGCTGTGGGAGCGGAGCGGCGCGGAGCGGAGCTGGCGGGGCGCGTTCCTGCCGCCGACCGACGGCGCTCCGGGCTCGCCGTTCGGCTTGCGGCGGTTCTTCAACGGCGAGCCGCGCAGCCCGCACGCCGGTATCGACTTCCGCGCTCCGCGGGGCGCTGCGGTGCGGGCCGCGAACCGTGGTCGGGTGGCGCTGGCGGACGATCTGTTCTTCACCGGCAAGACCGTGGTCGTCGACCACGGTTGCGGTCTCTTCACCCTCTACGTGCACCTGTCGCGCCTCGCGACGCGCGCCGGCGCGCTGGTGGACAAGGGGCAGGAGATCGGCAAAGTGGGCAGCACGGGGCGGGCGACCGGCCCGCATCTGCATTTCGCCGCGCGCGTGGGCGAGGCACGGATCGATCCCGCCGGCTTGCTCGGACGAGACCCGGCGGCGATCGGCGAGGGAGGTACGCGATGAAATTCGAGGACGGAATGAGCGACCTCGAGGGCATCGTCGAGCGGCTCGAGACCGCGGAGCTGCCGCTCGAGGACGCGCTCGCGCTGTTCGAGAAGGGCATTGGGCTCGTTCGCGAGCTCTCGAAACAGCTCGACGAGGTGGAACGCAAGCTCGAGGCGCTGACGCGCGGCGCCGGCGGGGAGGCGCAACTGCGGGAGATGGAGGAGCCGAAGCGTGAAGATTGAGGAGTACCTGAGGAGCCGGGCCGCCGAGGTCGATGCGGCGCTCGTCGAGCTGATCGGCGAATACCGGCCGAAGGTCGAGCCGAAGCTGCTCGAAGCGATGGAGTACAGCCTCGTCTCCCCCGGGAAGCGCATCCGCCCGATCCTCGTGCTGGCGGCCGCCGAGGCGGTCGGCGCCGAGGCCCGGCCGCTGCTGCCCTTCGCCTGCGCGGCCGAGATGGTGCACGCCTACTCGCTCGTTCACGACGATTTGCCGGCGATGGACGACGACGATCTGCGCCGCGGCCGTCCGACCAACCACAAGGTGTTCGGCGAGGGCATCGCGATCCTCGCCGGCGACGGCCTGCTGACCGAAGCCTTCGCCGTGATGAGCCGCGACCGGGCGGCGCCGCCGGTCGAGCGCCGTCTCGCGGCGATCCGCGAGCTGGCGGCGGCGGCCGGAGCCGAAGGCATGGTCGGCGGTCAGACCGCCGACGTGCTGGCCGAAGGCCGCGCCGCCGATCTGCCCGAGGTCGAATCGATCCATCGCCGCAAGACCGGCGCGCTGCTGCGCGCCTGCGTGCGCATCGGCGCGCTGCTCGGCGGTGCCGACGCGGCGAGCCTCGAGCGTCTGTCGCGCTACGGCGAGACGATCGGCCTGGCGTTCCAGGTCGCCGACGACCTGCTCGACGAGATCGGCGACACGCGAGCGACCGGCAAGCAGGCGCAGCGCGACCGGGCGCGCGGAAAGGCGACGGTGCCGGCGCTGCTCGGCGTCGAGCGCGCGCGGGGGCTGCTGCGCGAGCTGCGGGCGCGCAGCCTGGCGGACCTCGACGGTTTCGGGCCGAACGCCGATCCGCTGCGCGGGATCGCGCGCACGGTCGTCGACCGGGCGCTGTAGCGGACGGCGTGTCCTCCAAGGCGAGGCTCGATCTGTTGCTCGTCGCCCGCGGGTTGGCGAAGTCCCGCGAGGAGGCGCAACGGCTGATCCTCGCCGGAGAAGTTCGCGTGGGCGACCAGCCGGCGGCCAAGCCGTCGCAGAGCGTGGCTGCGGACGCGCCGCTCGTGGTCGGCGCCCGCCCCCGGTTCGTCAGTCGCGGCGGAGAGAAGCTCGACGGCGCGCTGTCGGCGCTCGGCGTGGAGGTCGCCGGCGGGGTGGCGATCGACGTCGGAGCCTCCACCGGCGGCTTCGCCGACTGCCTGCTCGGCCGCGGGGCTCGCCGCGTCTACGCCGTGGACGTCGGCTACGGCCAGCTCGACTGGAAGCTGCGGCGCGATCCCCGGGTCACGGTCATCGAGCGGCAGAACATCCGCACGCTCGACCGCTCGGCGATCACGGAGCTCGCCGACCTCGCCGTCGTCGACGTTTCCTTCATCTCGCTGCGCCTGGTGCTGCCCAAGGTGCGCGACCTGCTTTGCGCCCCGGCGCGGATCGTCGCTCTGGTCAAGCCGCAGTTCGAGGTCGGCAGGGGGCGGGTCGGCAAGGGCGGCGTCGTGCGCGATCCGGCGCTGCATCGCCAGGCGGTGGATGGGGTGCGCGAGGTCGCCCGGGCGCTCGGGCTCGTCGAATTCGGCTTCGTCGAATCGCCGCTGCTCGGCCCCAAGGGAAACCGGGAGTTCTTTCTCGGCTGGAGCGTCCCGCGCGCCGGTTGACAGTGCCTCGCCGAGAGTCGAAGTTGGCGGCGGTGGCGGCCGCGACGGCGGCGCACGCCGCCGCGCTCATGAGCGACCGCAGCGATCGTCTCGCCCGAATGCTCGCCTCGAAGCGCGAGGAGATCTTCGCCGTCCTGCGCCGAGAGTTCGGCGAACGGCTGGCCGAGGACGCCCTGACGTCTCAGGACGAGAAGATCGAGATCGGCGATCGGTCGGTCGTGGTGCTCGGACAGGACCTGGAGCTCGAGCGCCTGGAAATGCGCCGGCGCGAGCTACGGCGCGCCGACGAGGCGCTCGAGCGTCTCGCCCGCGGCAGCTACGGGCTCTGCGACGACTGCGGCGCGGAGATCGCCGAGGAGCGCCTCGAGATCCTGCCGTTCGCCACCCGTTGCGTGGAATGTGCGCGGCGCAAGGAGATCGAGGACAAGCGCGTCGAGATCACCGGCCGCGGCTTTCGCGCCGGCTTCCGCGACGTCCGCGAGGACGCGGAGGAGGAGGGGATCGAGGAGGGGGAAGAGTGAGCGGGTGAGGCACCGCCGGTTGCGTTTCCGCCGCCGGTGATTACCCTGGCGGCGCGCGGCGCTCGGCGGGCTACTTCGGATAGACCATCCGCACCTGACCCGCGGCGACTTCGCGCAGGCTGGTCACGATGTCCTTGTTGTCGGTTTCCACCAGAGGGCGAGCACCCTTGAGGAGCTGCTTGGCGCGCTTCGAGGCGAGCAGTACGAGCTCGAAGCGGTTCGGCACCTTGGTGAGGCAATCTTCGACGGTGATGCGAGCCATGGTCTTCTCCCGATCTGGCGGTCTCTACCTGGGCGGGCAGCGCGGCGCAAGGGGCGGCTGCGCGGGCGGCGGCGATGGCTGAGAAGGACCTGTACGCGGCACTGGGGGTCGCCCGCACCGCCTCGGCCGACGAGATCAAGAAGGCGTACCGCAAGCTCGCCCGCAAGCATCATCCCGACGTCAACCCCGGCAACAAGCAGTCCGAAGAGCGGTTCAAGGACATCTCCTTCGCCTACGACGTGCTGTCGGACCCGGAGAAGCGGAAGGTCTACGACGAGTTCGGGGTCGAGGGGCTGAGCAGCGGCTTCGATCCGGAGCGCGCTCGGCAGTACCGCGAGTGGCGAGCGCGCTCCGGCGGCCAGAGCTCGGGATTCGGCAAGTACTCGAGCTTCGAAGACCTGTTCGGCGATCTCGGCGATCTGGTCGGCGGAAGGGGCGACCGCGCGGCCAGCCGCGGGGCCGACCTCGAGTACGCCCTAGACCTCGACCTGCTCGACTCCGTGCGCGGCACCGCGCGCACCATCGAGCTGCGCCGGCCGGTCGCGTGCCCGCAGTGCGGGGGCTCGGGGGGCGAGGGAGCGACCGTCTGTCCGCTGTGCGACGGCCGGGGACAGGTGCGCGTCGGCGCGGGGCCGATTCCCTTCGGCCGGACGTGTTCGCGCTGCTCCGGCAGCGGCCGGGCGTACGCCCGGCCGTGCTCGCGCTGCGGCACCAGCGGGCGCATCGACGAGGTGGACCGCCTGAGCGTCAAGATCCCCGCCGGCGTGGACGAGGGATCGAAGATCCGGCTGGCGGGCAAGGGAGCGCCCGGCCGCCACGGCGGGCCTGCCGGCGATCTCTACATCCACGTGCACCTGCGGCCCCACCCGCTCCTCGAGCGGCGGGGGCTCGATCTGCGCCTCGACCTGCCGGTGACCGTCGGCGAGGCGGTGTTGGGCGCCGCCGTGACGGTGCCGACGCCCGGCGGGGACGTGAGCCTGCGCATCCCGCCCGGCAGCCAGAGCGGGCGGCAGCTGCGCCTGCGCGGCCGCGGAGTGAGGGACGCCAAGAGCAAGGCGAGCGGCGATCTCTACGTTCGGCTGCTGGTGCAGGTGCCTCGCGACGGCGGGGATCGCGCTCGCCGCGCGGTCGAGGAGCTCGAGCAGTGCTACGCGGAGAGCCCGCGGAAGGACTTCAAGCTCTGAAGGCGACGCCATGAGGTACCTGCGATTCGCCGAGATCGCCGAGCGTCATGGCATCGAGCGGGTCGAGCTCGAGGCGCTGGCCCGGGAGCAGATCATCGAGATCAAGCAGACGCTCGACGAGGAGCCCGTGGTGTCGAGCGAGGACGTCGAGAAGGCGTGCATCGCCCGCATGCTGATGAACGAGCTCGACGTCAACCTGGCCGGCGCCGAGGTGATCGTGCACATGCGAGCGGAGATGATCGCCATGCGCCGCCAGTTCGGCGAGATCCTGCAGGCGCTGGTCGAGGAGATCCGCCAGGCCGCGGCCCGTTGAGCCACCCGGCGAATTCCCGTAGCTTGAGCGCCCGCGGTCGGGGATCATGGCGGAAGCTCCGGAAAAGCCCAGCTGGCCCGACGAGGAGGCGCTGCAGCCCGACGAGGTGCAGGTCAAGATCGACGCCGACGACGGCGACGATGCGGAGCCGCGCTCCGTCGAGACCGCGCTCGTCCCCCGCGACGCCCTCGGCCGCTATCTCGCGGAGATCCGCCGCTACCCGCTGCTGACCCCGGAGGAGGAGCACCGGCTCGCCGTCGAGTACAAGGAATACGGCGACGTCAAGGCCGCCTACCGGCTGGTCACCGCGAACCTTCGACTGGTGGTGATGATCGCCCGCCGTTACGAGAACGCGTTTCGCAACCTCTTCGACCTCATCCAGGAGGGCAACATCGGCCTCATGGAGGCGGTCAAGAAATTCGATCCCTACCGCGGCATCCGCTTTCCGAGCTACGCGGTGTGGTGGATCCGCGCCTACATCATCCGCTACCTGATGAACAACTTCCGCCTGGTGAAGCTCGGCACCACGCAGGCCCAGCGCCGGCTGTTCTTCAACCTGCAGAAAGAGAAGCAGCGGATCGAGGCCGAGGGATTCGAGGTCTCGCCCAAGCTCATCGCCCGCCGCCTCGAGGTGAAGCCGAGCGAGGTCGTGGAGATGGAGCAGCGCATGAGCGCCCGCGACGTTTCGGTGGACAGCCCAGTGTCGCCCGGGGAGGAGGGGACGATGCTCGATTTCCTGCCGAGCGAGTCCTCGACCGAGGAGGCGGTGGCGGACGCGCACTACCGGAAGGCGATCGCCGAGAAGATGCGCGAGTTCGGCGTGACCCTGAGCGGCAAGGACCGCACGATCTTCGAGAAGCGCCTGCTCACCGAGGATCCGATGACGCTGCAGGAGATCGGCGAGCTGTACGACATCAGCCGGGAGCGCGTCCGCCAGGTCGAAGAACGGTTGAAGAAGCGGCTCAAGGAGTACCTGCTCGGCCAGATGAAGGATATCGAGACGGTCGAGGTCGTGACCTCGGGGGCCCGCCGCCGGCGAAAAGCGAGCGAGGAGCCGCCGCCGCCGAAGCCGGGGTGACGGCGCTCAGCGCCGCTCGCCGGGATCGAGGCCGCGCTGGACCCAGGCGAGGAAGGCCCCGGGGTACTCGGGAGCCGGGGCGGTCGCCTGCTCGAGCCGGTCGAGGATCTCGGGCGTGATCGCGACGTCGCCGGCGGCGAGATTGTCGTCCAGCTGGCTGCGCGTCCGGGCGCCGATGATCACCGAGCTGATCTCCGGCTTGGCGAGCTGCCAGGCGATCGCCAGCGCCGCGGGCGTCACGCCGAGCGCGCTCGCGGACTCGCGAACGACGTCGACGATCGCGAACGCGCGGTCGGTGAAGTAGTCCTTGTAGATTGGGATGTCACGCTGCCCGAGGCGGGCGTCGGGCGGGCGGGAACCGCGCTGGATCTTGCCGGTCAGCATGCCCGCGGCGAGCGGGCTCCAGGGCAGGATGCCGAGGCCGAGCTCGCGGCAGGCGTCGAAGTGCTCCCGCTCGATCGTACGCACCAGCAGGTTGTACTGCGGCTGCAGCGAGACGAAGCGGTTCAGGCCGCGTGCCTCGCACCAGGTGACGGCGCGGGCGATCCGGTACGCGCGGTAGTTCGAGCAGCCGAGATAGAGCACCTTGCCCGCGCGGACCAGGTCGTCGAGGGCGCACAGCGTCTCCTCGAGCGGAGTCGACAGGTCCTCGGCGTGCACCTGGTAGAGGTCGATGTAGTCGGTCTTCAGGCGCCGGAGGCTCGCCTCGCAGGCTTCGCGAACGTGCTTGCGCGACGAGCCGCGCTGGTTGGCGCCGCGCCCCGTCGGCATCGTGCACTTGGTGGCGAGCACGAAGCGCTCGCGGCGGCCGGCGAGCGCCTTGCCGCAGATCTCCTCGGAGCGCCCGTCCGCGTAGATGTCGGCGGTATCGACGAAGTTTCCGCCCGCCTCGAGAAACCGGTCGACGAGGTCGAGAGAGGTCTGCTCGTCGCAGCCCCATCCGGCGGTGCCGAACGTCATGGCGCCGAGGCAGAGCTCCGAGACGCGAAGACCGCTTCGACCGAGGGTGCGCAGGCGCATTGATCGTCCTCCGGGGTCATGGTTTAGAGGTCAACTTCGCGCTTTGGGCGTGCTCGTTCAAGATCGGAGGCGGACGGTTCCCGATGAAAGTCGTCCTCGCAGGCTTCCCGCGCGTCGGCAAGACCACGGTGTTTCAGTCGCTCACCGGCCTGGCGGATTCCACCACCGCGCGCGGAGCCGCGGCGCGCGGCGTGATCCGCGTCCCGGACGCGCGCGTCGACAAGCTCGCCGCGATCTATCACCCGAGGAAGACGACTTACGCGACGGTCGGCTTCGTCGACGTGCAGCCGCCCGAGGCGGCGAGCGCCGAGAAGGCGACGCTGCTGTCGCCGCCGCTGGTCGCCGAGCTGAAGGACGCCGACGCGGTCGCCGCCGTCGTACGCGGCTTCGCCGATCCGTACTCGGGAGCGCCCGCGGACCCGGAGGGGGAGTTCGCTCGCTTCGACGAGGAGCTGATCCTCACCGACCTCGGCGTGCTCGACCGCCGAATCGAGCGGCTCGAGAAGGAGGGCAAGAAGGATCGCGAGAGCGCGCTGCTGGCACGACTGGTCGCAGCGCTCGGCGAGGGCAAGCCGCTGCGCGTCCTGAGCATCGCCGCCGAGGACGCGAAGGCCTTGTCCGGCTACCAGCTGATCTCCCGGGCGCCGCTGCTCGTGGTGCTGAATCGCACCGACGAGGAGGCCGCGCTGCCGCTGCCGGCCGGTCTCGTCGAGCTGGTCGCGCATCACGGGGGTGAGTGCCTGGCGATGGCCGGACGGATCGAGCGGGAGATCGCCGAGCTCGCCCCCGAGGATCAAGCGCCGTTCCTGCGCGATGCCGGGCTCGAGGCCTCGGCGCGCGACCGCTTCGTGCAGGCGGCCTACCACAAGCTCGACCTGGTGAGCTTTCTCACTGCCGGCGAGGACGAGGTGCGGGCCTGGACGATCCCGCGGGGAACGGTGGCGCAGAAGGCGGCCGGCAAGATCCACAGCGACATCGAGAAGGGCTTCATCCGCGCCGCGGTCATCGCCTACGACGACTTCGTTCGTTACGGCGGAGAGGCCGAGTGCAAGAAGGCGGGGAAGGCGCGCCTCGAGGGGAAGGAGTATGTGGTCGCGGACGGGGACATCATTCACTTTCGGTTCAACGTGTAGGTGCGGGTGGCGGTCGGTGAGCGGGGCGGCGGCGCGGATGGAGCTGACGGGCCCGCGAGGTGTCGCGACGACCTCTTCGACGGTGCCTGATGCTCGCCGCTGACTTCTCCGCCGCCCGCGAGCGGATCCGGGCGCACATCCTGCGTACACCGCTCGAGACCAGCCGGACGCTCAGTCGGCTGGCGGGCGCCAAGCTGCACCTGAAATGCGAGAACCTCCAGAAGACCGGATCGTTCAAGGTCCGCGGGGCGCTGAACCGGCTGCTCGGGCTGTCGGCCGCCGAGCGGCGCCGGGGCGTGGTGGCGGCTTCGGCGGGCAATCATGCGCAAGGGATCGCTTACGCGGCGGGGATCGCCGGCGTCCGGGCGACGGTGGTGATGCCGCGGACGGCGGCCATCGCCAAGGTCGAGGCCACCCGCGGCTACGGCGCCGAGATCGTGCTCGCGGGCGGCGACTACGCGGCGGCCTTCGCCCACGCCGCGGCGCTGGCCCGCCGTCGGCGGGCGCTGCTGGTTCACGCCTTCGACGACGAGCAGGTGATCGCCGGCCAGGGCACGGTCGCGCTGGAGATCCTCGAACAACTGCCGGAGGTCGAGGTGGTGGTCGTGCCGGTCGGCGGCGGCGGGCTCGCCGCCGGCATCGCGAGCGCGCTGTCGACGGCGTCTCCCGCCGTGCGGGTGGTCGGCGCCCAGGCGGAGCTGGCTTCCACGCTGCGCCCGAGCCTGCGGGCCGGGCGCCGCATCGAGGCGCCGCCCTCGCCGACGATCGCCGACGGCCTGGCCACCTCGGGGATCGGCGTTCGCCCCTGGCGGGTCCTGCGTCGGCATCTCGATCGCGCCGTGACCGTCTCCGAGGCCGAGATCGCCGCGGCGATCCTGCTGCTGCTCGAGCGCTCCAAGCTGGTGGTCGAGGGAGCGGGCGCGGTCGCGCTGGCGGCCTGCCTGGGGCCGCTGCGGCGATCGATCGCGGGCCGGCGGGTCGCGGTGGTGCTTTCCGGCGGCAACATCGACGTCAACGTCCTCGATCGAATCCTGAACCTCGGCCTCGCCGAACAGGGGCGGGTGTTCCGCTTCGCCACCGTGCTGATCGACCGCCCCGGGGCGCTCGCGGCGCTCGCCGACGTCATCGGCCGGGCCGGAGCGAACATCAAGCAGATTCACCACGATCGTGGCCGGGTCGGGGTGGGCGTGCTCGAGACGCTGGTCACGGTCGAGCTCGAGACGCGAGGGCGCGACCAGGTGCCGGAGATCGTTTCGCTGCTGCGCGCCGCGGGCTACCGCTTGCTGCGCTAGCCGAGCGCCGGCTCGCGCGGAGCGCGGATCGCGTCTCCCGCGCCGGGCCGATCGCGGTCGCGGCTCGCGGGACCCTCCCTTGCGCGTGTCCACCCCGGGATGGTAGCTGGGGAGGTTCAGCGAGGACACCGATCACACCGCCGCCGTCCGGCCTGCGGCGGTGTCCGAGCCAAGGGAGGACGGATGCTCACCGTCAATGCCAACCAGATCGAGCTCATGCAGAAGATCGCACGCAAGATCGATCGCAGGCTCATGTTTCAACTCCACCACCTCGCCGACGGGTCGATCGAGGTGAAGCTCAGCCACGGCAACCGCAAGACGGAGACACGCGTCAGCAGCGCCGCGCTGGAGGCCGCGCGGGACGACGTCGCTCAGTTCGAAGCGCTGCGGCTGCAGGTCAAGCGCGTCTACGACCGCATGTGGGCGCCGGCGCCGCCGCCCAAGACCCCGCGCGTCGAGATCCAGCGCGACATCGCCTTCGGCTTCCGGCCGGGCGGTCAGCGCGGCCGGCCGGGCGGACCGAGGTAAGCGCCCGCGGGGAGCGCTCTCGGCCTTCGAGCGGATGCGTCTCCGCGCGCGTCGCGGCGGCGCGCGCACGAGACACCTTCCCGCCGCGGCGCGCGGCGGGCGGCCGGCCAGGCTCCTGCCCCGGCGCTCTGCGGGTCACACGGCGGCGCGCTTGCGCTCGACCGCCGCGGGCTCTTCTCTCGGCGCCTCGACCTTCTTCGGCTCGAGCGCGTGCCCCAGGGCCTCGTCGATCGTCTCGACGAAGAAGAACGTCATCTCCTGGCGGACGTTCGACGACAGCTCCTCGAGGTCCTTGGCGTTGCGCTTCGGCAGGATCACGGTCGAGATCCCCGCGCGCTTGGCGGCCAGCACCTTCTCCTTGATCCCGCCGACCGGGAGCACCTTGCCGCGCAAGGTGATCTCGCCGGTCATGGCCAGATCGTGGCGAACGATGCGGCCGGCGAGCAGCGAGACCAGCGCCACCGCCATCGCCACTCCGGCGGAAGGCCCGTCCTTGGGGATCGCCCCGGCGGGCACGTGCACGTGCAGATCGGCGCTCTCGAAGAAGTCGGCGGCGATGCCGAGCTTCTCGGCGCGCGAGCGGATGAACGAGAGCGCGGCCTGAGCCGACTCCTTCATGACGTCGCCGAGGTGCCCGGTGAGCGTCAGGCTCTTCTTGCCGGCCATGCGGGTGGCTTCGATGAACAGGATCTCGCCGCCGTTCGGCGTCCAGGCGAGGCCGGTGGCGACGCCGGGCTCCTGGACGCGCTCGGCGATCTCCGAGAAGAACTTCTCGGGGCCGAGGAACTCGTGCACCTTGGCCGCGTCGACGACGACGCGGTCGGTGTTGCCTTCCGTCACCCGGCGCGCGACCTTGCGGCACACCCGGCCGATCTCGCGCTCGAGGTTGCGCAGACCGGCCTCGCGCGTGTAGCTGCGGATGATCTCCTGCACGGCCTCGGTGGCGAGCTCGACGTTCTCCGCGGTGAGCCCGTTCTCCGTCTGCTGCTTGGGGATCAGGTGGCGGCGTGCGATCTCGAGCTTCTCCTCCTCGGTGTAGCCGGCGAGCTCGATCACCTCCATCCGGTCGCGCAGCGCCGGCGGCACCGGCTCGAGGTAGTTCGCGGTGGTGATGAACATCACCCGGGAGAGGTCGAACGGCACGTCGAGATAGTGGTCGACGAACGTCGAGTTCTGCTCCGGATCGAGGACCTCGAGCAGCGCCGAGGACGGATCGCCGCGGAAATCCATGCCGAGCTTGTCGATCTCGTCGAACATGAACAGCGGATTGTTCGAGCCCGCGTTGCGAATGGCCTGGACGACACGGCCGGGCAGGGCGCCGATGTAGGTGCGGCGGTGGCCGCGGATCTCCGCCTCGTCGCGCACGCCACCGAGCGAGATCCGCTGGAACTTGCGGCCCATCGCCTTGGCGATCGAGCGGCCGAGCGAGGTCTTGCCGGTGCCCGGCGGGCCCACGAAGCAGAGGATCGGCCCCTTCGGGTCCTTCTTCAGCTTGCGTACGGCCAGATACTCGAGGATGCGGTCCTTGATCTTCTCGAGATCGTAGTGGTCCTCGTCGAGCACGCCGCGCGCGTGCGGGATGTCGAGGTTGTCCTCGGTCGACTTCGACCACGGCAGGGTGACGAGCCACTCGAGGTAGGTGCGCACGACCGTGTGCTCCGCCGACTCCGGCGGGATGATCTTCAGGCGCTCCATCTCGTTGTCGGCGGCCTTGCGCGGCTCCTCCGGCATCCCCGCTTCTTCGATCTTGCGGCGCAGCTCCTCGAGCTCGCCGGACCGCGGGTCGCCCTCGCCGAGCTCCTTCTGGATCGCCTTCATCTGCTGGCGCAGGTAGAACTCCTTCTGATTCTTGTTGAGCTCGGTCTGCACCTGCGACTGGATCTTGTGACCGAGCTCGAGCAGCTCGATCTCGCGGCCGAGAATGGCCGACAGCTTCTCGAGGCGGGAGCGGACGTCGGTGGTGTTCAGCAGATGCTGCTTCTCCTCGAGCGAGATGTTGAGGTTCGAGGCCACCAGGTCCGTGACCTTGGCCGGATCCTTGATGTTCATCACCACGACCTGCAGCTCGTCGGGCAGGTAGGGGATCATCGACACGAACTTGGCGAATTGATTCACCATGTTCGCCTGCACGGCTTCGAGGTCCTGCGACGGCTGGACCAGGTCGGGAAGCTGGCGAACGTGTGCGCGGAAGTACGGCTCGTGCTGCACGAACTGAACGACCTCGACGCGGCGCAGGCCCTGCACCAGGATCCGCACGCTGCCGTCCGGGTACTTGAGCATCTTCAGGATGCGTCCGGCGGTGCCGCGCGCGTACAGCCCGCTCGCCGCCGGCGCCTCCTCCTCGGGATTGCGCTGGGCGACCAGCGCCAACATGCGCTCGCCCCCGAGACACTCCTCGACCAGCTTGAGGGAGCTGCCCCGGGAGATCAGCAGCGGCACGATCGCGGACGGGAAGATGACCACGCCCCGCAGTGGAAGTAGCGGCAACGCCTCAGGAATCGCGATGCCGCTGATGTCCTCCTCGAAGCCGTAGAACTTCTGTTCTTGGATCTCCTCGACAGAGGGGTCTTTGGGGTCTCGTGTGCCCGCCATAGCGCACCGACCGCGCGTGTCTGCAACGAGCGCGAACCCGAGCGCGCCACGCGGTTCGACGAAAAGCTAATACACGCCCCGGGGGGTGACAAGGGCAGGGATCGAAAAAAGGCCGCGGAAGATCCGCTCCCGACGGACGCGCCGCAGGTCAGAGCGGCGCCAGGCGGCGAGCTACGGTCAGGAACCCGGTGTGCGCCACCATGCGGTGCTGGGGCCGGATCGACAGATCGCGCACGTGCCAGAAGCGCTGCAGGGTCTCGAAGGTCTCGACCGCCCCGAAGGCGGGGTGCTCGTCGAGACGGTCGACCAGCGATTTCACCTGCAACACGGTCGGCACGTATCCGACCAGCACGCCCCCCGGCAGCAGCGCGCGCGCGGCCACGTCGAGCGCCCGCCAGGGCTCGGGGACGTCGAGGATCATGCGATCGATCCCGGTCTCGTCGATCGAGGCGTAGACGTCGCCCGGCTTGAGCGTCCACTGCGGGGCGTCGCCGAAGAAGCGCGCGACGTTGCGGCGCGCCATCGCGATGTGGTCGTCGCGGCAGTCGTAGGAGATCACCCGTCCGCCCGCGCCGACCGCCCGCAAGAGCGCGATCGTCAGCGCGCCGGGGCCGACCCCGGCCTCGACGACGGTGGCGCCGGGAAAGACGTCTCCCCAGACCAGGATCGTGGCGACGTCCTTGGGGTAGATGACCTGCGCCTGCCGCGGCAGGTGCAGCACGAGGTCCGCGTAGGTGGGCCGCAGCACGAGGAACGTCTCGTTCGAGGAATTCGTCACCCGCCGGCCGTCCTGGTCTCCGATCAGGGCGTCGCATTCGACGTGGCCGCCGCGCACCGGCACGCGGGTGCCGGCGCGCAGCGTGCGCAGGTAGCGCCGCTGCTTGCGGTCGATGAACAGCACGGCGTCGCCCGAGCGCAGCCGCTGGTCGCGCGAGGTTTCCATGCCGAGCCTTCTAGCAGAAGATTGGCGGGACGCCGCGAGCCGGTGGCGGCGCGGCTGGTCTCAGCTGGGACGGGTCGCTACACTTGCGGGGATATGCGCCGTCTCCACGCCTACATGCACCGCTACCGGTGGCGGTACGTGTTCGGTTTGGCGTGCTTGCTGGTGACCGCCAGCCTGGCGATGCTCATCCCCTTCCTGCTCAAGCGCGCGGTCGAGGTCATCGAGCACGACCGCGCGCTCTCCGGCCTCTCCTTCTACGTGGCTCTGATCATCGGCATGGCGATCGTGCAGGGCGTGGCGCGCACCTTCTCTCGCTTCGTGATCTTCAACATCGGGCGCGACATCGAGTACGACCTGCGCAACGACCTCTTCCGTCATCTCGAGACGCTGCCCCAGAGCTTCTACCAGCGCAGCCAGACCGGCGACCTCATGTCGCGCCTGGTGAACGACATCGGCGCGGTGCGCATGATGATCGGCCCCGGGATCCTGAACTTCATCAACACCCCCATCTACTACGTCTACGCCGTGTCGATCATGGTGACGATCAGCGTGCCGCTCACGCTGCTGTCGCTCACGGCGTACCCCGTGGTGCTGTGGATCGTGAAACGGATGTCGCGCCAGCTCATGGAACGAACGGTGAAGGTGCAGGAGGGGCTGGCGGCGCTGTCCGCCCGCGCCCAGGAGAACCTCGCCGCGATGACCGTGGTGAAGGCGTACGCCCTCGAGGGGGCGGAAATCGCCCACTTCGAGAGGATGAACGGCGAATTCCAGGAGCAGAGCCTGGCGCTCGCGCGCGTGCGTGGCTTCATCGTGCCGGTGATGAAGCTGGTGTCGAGCGCGGGGATCCTGGTGGTGCTGTGGTTCGGCGGATGGCAGGTGATCCGCGGCCGCATCGGCATCGGCGATCTGGTCGCGTTCATTGCCTACCTGCATCTGCTGGCCTGGCCGACGATGGCGCTCGGCTGGATGCTGTCGATCCTGCAGCGCGGCCGGGCGTCGATGAAGCGCCTCGAGCACATCTTCGCCGCCGACCCGGGGGTCGCCGGACCGCCCGCGGACGGCGAGGCGCCGGTCGAACGCGGAGAGCTCGAGCTCGAGAACGTGCGCTTCGCGTATCCCGGGATCCGCAAGTCCGCCCAAGTGCTCGACGGCGTTCGGCTGCGGGTCCCGGCCGGCGCGACGCTGGCGATCGTCGGCCGCACCGGCGCGGGCAAGACGACGCTCGTGCAGCTGATCCCGCGGCTCTTCGATCCACAGTCGGGCATCGTCCGCATCGACGGGCGCGACGTGCGGTCGCTGTCGCTGGCCACGCTGCGCCGCTCGCTCGGCGTCGTCCCGCAGGACCCGTTTCTGTTCTCCACGACCCTGCGCGACAACATCGCTTACGGCATCACCGGCAACGGCGACGCCGACGATCGGGTGCGCTGGGCGGCGTCGGTGGCCGGTCTGGGGGCGGATCTCGACGTGTTGCCCCGCGGACTCGAGACCCCGGTCGGCGAGCGCGGCATCACGCTGTCGGGCGGACAGAAGCAGCGCGTCACGCTGGCCCGCGCTCTGGCGATCGATCCCAAGATCCTGATCTTCGACGACGCGCTGTCGAGCGTCGACAGCGAGACCGAGCGCTGCATCCTGCGCCAGCTCCGCGAATCGTTTCCCGGCCGCACCCGCATCGTGATCTCTCACCGGCTGTCGACCGTGCGCGGCGCCGACACGATCGTCGTGCTGGACGGCGGCGCCATCGTCGAGAGCGGCACGCACGAGGATCTCATGCGCCGCGGCGGCGTGTACGCGGAGATGTTCGAGGAGCAGATCGTCGAGAGCGAGCTGGAGACGCTGTGACGACGGCGAGCGAAGCCCAGGCCGAGATCGATCGCGACGAGATCAGCGGCAAGGCCTACGACCTGCGCCTGATGCGCCGCCTGCTCGGCTACGTCGCGCCCTACCGCGGCCCCTTCGCGCTGTCGGTCCTCTGTCTGATGCTGAGCTCCATCGCCCTGCTCGCGCAGCCCTACCTGCTGAAGATCGCCATCGACCGTTCGATGGCCGCCAAGGACCTGGTGGGACTGTCGGGCATGGCCGCGCTGTTCGTGGTGGCGGCGGTCGTCGAGCTCGCGTTCTTCTACGGAAACTACTACCTGACGATGCTGGTCGCGCAGCGGGCGCTCTCCGACCTGCGAGTCGAGGTCTTCGCCCACCTCCAGCGTCTGCCGATCGCCTACTTCGATCGCCATCCGGTCGGCCGGCTGGTCACCCGCATGACCACCGACGTCGACGTGATCAACGAGATGTTCGCCGCCGGCGCGCTGACGATCGTGATGGACGGCCTCACGCTGCTCGGCATCGTCGCGATCCTCTTCCACCTGCACGCGACGCTGGCGCTGGTCACGCTGTCGCTGATGCCGCTGATGGCGCTCGCCATCAACTTCTTCCGCATCCAGGCGCGCCAGTCCTACCGGCTGATCCGCGAGCGCATCGCCCGCATCAACGCCTTCCTCCAGGAGCACATCTCGGGCATGGCGATCGTGCAGCTGTTCGCCCGCGAGGCGCGGACCTTTCGCGAGTTCGACCAGCTGAACGACGCGCATCGCCAGGCGAACCACCTGTCGAACGTCTACGAGGCCGCGCTGTTCTCGATGGTGGAGGCGGTGAGCTCGATCTCGATCGCGCTCACGGTCTGGTACGCGAGCGGGCGGATCGTCGCCGGCGCGATCGCCCTGGGCACGCTGGTGGCGTTCGTCGAGTACATCCAGAAGTTCTTCATCCCGATCCGCGACTTCTCCACCAAGTACGCGGTGATGCAGTCGGCGATGGCGGCCGCCGAGCGAGTGTTTCAGCTGCTCGACACGCCGCTGCCCCCGGCGCAGGAGCGCCGGCACGCGCCGGCGCGGGTCGCCGGTCGAGTGGACTTCGAAGGGGTGTGGTTCGCCTACAAGCCGACGGGCCGGGAGTCCGCGGCTCGGGCGCGCGAGCCTGTTCCTCGGGCGGCGGGGGCTCACGGCCCCGACTGGGTGCTGCGCGACGTCTCGTTCTCGGTCGCTCCCGGGGAGACCGTGGCGATCGTCGGCGCCACGGGCTCGGGGAAGACCACGCTGATCAAGCTGCTCGCCGGCTTCTACGACGTGCAGAAGGGATCCGTGAAGATCGACGGCGTCGACGTCCGGGAATGGCAGCTCGAGCGCTTGCGGCGCAGCGTCGGCATCGTGCTCCAGGACGTGATGCTGTTCTCGGGGGACGTCGCCTACAACATCACTCTCGGTCGCCCGGAAATCGGCGCCGCGCGCATGGAGGCGGCGGCGCGCGCGGTGCACGCCCACCCGTTCGTCGCGCGATTGCCCGGCGGCTACGCCGAGCGCGTGCGCGAGCGCGGCAACAACTTCTCGACCGGGCAGCGACAGCTGCTGTCCTTCGCCCGGGCGCTGGCGTACGACCCGGCGATCCTCGTGCTCGACGAGGCGACCTCCAGCGTCGATCCGGAGACCGAGGCGCTGATCCAGGACGCGCTCGATCGGCTGCTCCAGAATCGCACCGCGATCCTCATCGCTCATCGCCTGTCGACGATCGAGCGCGCCGACCGCATCGTCGTTCTCCACCGCGGCGAGGTGCGGGAGATCGGCACCCACGCGGAGCTGCTCGCCCGCGGCGGGATCTACGCCAAGCTCCATCGGCTGCAGTTCGCCGCGCATGCGGGGCGGGAGGCGGAGGCCGCGGAGATCCAGGAGTGACGGCGCTGCGCGCGCTCGCGCTCGCCGTGGCCGCCGGGCTGGCGAGCGGCTGCTCCGCCGGCTACGTGGCGCGGGCCGCCTACGAGGAGGCACGCATTCTCTGGCGCCGCCAGCCGATCGAGCAGGTCCTCGAGCGGCCGAGCCTCCCGGACGCCGAGAAGCGCAAGCTCCAGCTCGTGCTCGAGGTGCGCCGCTACGCCGAGGAGCACGTCGGGCTCAGCGTCGGCGGCAGCTTCCGGTCGATCTCGCGCATCGACGGCGGGGCGGTGGTGCAGCTGCTGGTCGCGTCGCGACGCGATCGGCTCGAGCCGCGCACCTGGTGGTTTCCGATCGTCGGCCGGGTTCCGTACAAGGGGTTCTTCTCGAAGCCGGCAGCCGCGGCGGCGGCCGCGGCGCTCGAGCGCGAGGGCTACGACACCCACGTCCGGCCGGCGATCGCGTTCTCGACGCTCGGCTGGTTCGACGATCCGCTGCCGTCGCTGCTCCTGCAGCGGGACGAGGTCACGCTGGCCGAGGTGATCTTTCACGAGCTGTTCCACAACACGCTGTTCCTGCCCGGCGAGGTGACGTTCGACGAATCGGCCGCGACCTTCGTGGGCCACCGGGCGGCCGTGGAGTTCTTCTGCTCCGGGGAGCGGGCGGCGAGCCCGCAGTGCGCGCAGGCGACGCAGGACTGGCGAGACACGCTGACCATTGCCGCCGCTCTGGCCGACGGGATCTCGCGGCTGGAGAGCTTTTACGCCGCGCGCCCCGCGGGGGCGGAGCTCGAGGAGGGCCGGCGACGCGCCTTCGCGGAGATCCGCGAGCGCCTGCGCAGCCTGAAGCTCCAACCCGGCCGCCGCGCGGACTTCGCCGCGGGGCCGATCAACAACGCGAGCCTGCTCGAGCAGCGCGTGTACCTGCGCGACCTCGACCTCTTCGAGATGCTCTACCGGCGCGAGCGCAGCCTGCCGGCCGCGGTGCGGCTGCTGTGCACGGCGGCGGCCAAGGGCGGAGACCCGTTCGGCCGCCTGCGCGAGGCGCTGGCCGAGCCCCCCCCGGGGGACGTCGTTCCGCCGCGCCCCGCTCGCGCGGGAGAATTCTCGCCGACGGATGTCGGTTATACCCGCCAGTAGCAAGATGGCGGCGCCATTTTGTCGCCACCCTCCGATAGCGTATTCTGCTTAGGATCCTCGCGAGGCAACAAGAGGAGACGAGCCTGACGAAGGAACCGATATGTCGACGATAGGTGGTTTGCTGATCAAGAAGTCGATGCTGACCGCCGAGCAGCTCGTCCAAGCGAAGAACGACCAGCAGCAGAAAGGCGGGCCGCTGGTCGCCAGCCTGATCCGGCTCGGGCTGATCCGCGACGAGGATCTCCTGATGTGTCTGCATCAGGAGTACCGATTGCCGATCCTCGACCTGCAGTCGATCGAGCCGAGCCCGGAGGTGCTGCGCCTGATTCCCTCGGCGCTCGCCCAGAAACACCACGTGCTGCCGATCAGCCGCAACGGATCGATTCTCACCCTGGCCGTCGCCGATCCCTCGCACCTGGCCGCGTTCAACGAGGTCAAGTTCCTGTCGGGCTGCGACGTGAAGGTGGTTCTCGCGCAGGCGGGAGCGATCGACAAGGCGATCCAGAAGCACTACAGCCAGAGCGCCCAGGCCTACGAGGAAGTGCTCGCCAAGCTCGAGGCCGAGAAGCCGTCGGACAGCGGCATCGAGATCGACGAGATGCAGCGGGCGAGCGAGGACGCGCCCGTCGTCCGTCTGGTCTCGACGTTGATGTCGGATGCGATCGAGAAGCGCGCCAGCGACATCCACATCGAGCCGTACGAGGACGGGCTGCGCGTGCGCTTCCGCATCGACGGCGTGCTCCACGAGGTGATGCAGCCGCCGGTGCGCCTCAAGGCGGCGATCGCCTCGCGCATCAAGGTCATGGCCGCGCTCGACATCGCCGAGCGGCGGCTGCCGCAGGACGGCGTGATCAAGTTGAAGGCGTCGGGGAATCGAGAGATCAACTTCCGCATCTCGGTGCTGCCGACCGTGTTCGGCGAGAAGGTCGTGCTGCGCGTGCTCGCCAAGGGGAACCTGCAGTACGACCTCGACAAGCTCGGCATGGAGGAGCCCGCGCTGCGTACGTTCAAGAAGGCGATCGCCGAGCCCTCCGGCATGGTGCTCGTCACCGGCCCCACGGGCAGCGGCAAGACGACGACGCTCTACTCCGCGCTGGCCGCGCTGAACAAGGAGGAGCGTAACATCTCGTCGGCCGAAGACCCGGTGGAAATCTACATGCGGGGCATCAACCAGGTGAAGATCAGCGAGGACATCGGCCTGACCTTCGCGGCGGTGCTGCGCTCGTTCCTGCGCCAGGACCCCGACGTGCTGATGGTCGGCGAGATCCGCGACTTCGAGACCATCGAGATCGCGGTCAAGGCGGCGCTCACCGGCCACCTCGTGCTGTCCACGCTGCACACCAACGACGCGCCGTCGACGATCGGCCGGATGCTCAACATGGGAGTCGACGCCTTTCTGGTCTCTTCGTCGTTGAACCTGATCGTCGCCCAGCGCCTGGCGCGCGTGATCTGCCCGCACTGCAAGGTGCCGATCGAGGAGTATCCGCGCGAGGCGCTGCGCGACGTCGGCTTCCGCGAGGACGAGCTCGACACGCTCACGCTCTATCAAGGCCGCGGCTGCGAGGAGTGCTCCAACACGGGTTACCAGGGGAGGCTGGCCTTCTACGAGGTGCTGCCGATGACCGAGGAGATGCGCAGCCTGGTGATCGCCCACTCCACCAGCGACGAGATCCGGCGGCGGGCGATTTCGCAGGGGATGGTCACGCTGCGCGAGGGCGGCCTGCAGAAGGCCCGCGAGGGCCAGACGACGATCGAGGAGGTGCTGCGGGTGACCTCCTCGGACACCCCGACCTGACGCCGCCCGTCACTCGCGGCGGCTCTCCAGCGCGCGGATGCCGATGCGGGCGGCCGCTGCGAAAACCGCGACGTCGATCAGCGCGACCGCGGCGAAGCTCGCGGCGATGCCGATCCGCTGCCCGGCGGACAGCGGGCGGTCGAGCAGTCGCGACGCCAGCAGGGTCCACAGCGGCCAGGCTTCGAGGACGACGTTCACACCGATGAACAGGATGGCGAGGATCATGTAGGCCACGCCGCCGAAGCTCGACGGGATCTTGGCCGCGTTCTCGTAGTCGAACTGCGGGTAGAGGCTGCCGAGGCACAGGCCGAGCGCGGCGATGCCGAGCGTCATCAGCGCGAGCGTGACCGCCGACACCCACATCGTCACCGGGTTCACGCCGAGCGCCCGGTTGCTCAGCACCAGCAGGACCAGGCCGAGCGCGGCGAGCGGGCCGACGCCGCTCCACAGCTTGCTCCACCACACGCGGCGCAGCTCGAGCGGAGCGCTCTGCAGGATCCAGAACGCCCGCCCCTCGAGGCTGATCGCCGGGTAGAGGAACCGCACGGCCACCGCGGCGATGACGAAGCCGGCGAGCGCCAGATTGAGAAACGCCAGCGCGTGCTCGAGGTAGAACCGGGCCAGGAACGCACCGGCGCGGGGCAGCACGCGGAAGTTGTAGACGTAGACGACGACGAGGGCGCCGAGCAGCACGAGCTGGGACCACTGCGTGGGGTCGCGCCAGAACGTCTTCACGTCCTTGACGATCAGCGCCCGCGACACCGGGGCGATCGGCAAGCGCGAGGACCAGCGGTCCCAGAGCGCCAGCCGCGTCACGCGCGCCCGCTTGGCCTGCTGCGCGCGCGACCAACCGCCGGCGTAGACGCGCTCGGCCACCATCGAGCAGCCGACGAGGGCGGCCGCCGCGCTGGTCGCCAGCGCGAGATACGCGAGCCCCGACTGCTGGCCGGGGCGGGGGGCGAAGAACGGGATCAGCGCCGCCGCCGCCCAGCTGCTCGGCAGGTAGGGCGACGTCGGCGCCTGGACCGCGGCGAGGAATTGCAGGAAGTCGGCGAAGGCCTCCGGGTGCACCAGCCGCTCCGGCCGCAGGAAGCGCAGGGAGAGGTACAGCAATGCCACGGCGAGGACGGACAGCAGGAGCAGCACGTCGCGGGTATTGCGCGCGGGGAACACGCGCACGAGCAGCATGGTGAGCGCCACGCCGAGCGCGCACGGCAGGACGAGGAACGGCGGCAGCACCGCGGCGACGGCGAGGTAGAAGCCGGCGCCGGCGTGGTGCACGACGCCGTAGGCGAGGAAGATCGGCAGGCCGAACAGCACGATCATCCACGACGAGTCCCACAGCGTTTCGAGGAAGCGGCCGGCGTGCAGCGAGGCCGCGGGCAGGGGCGAGGCGAGCAGCAGGCCGAGATCCTCCGACAGGTAATACGTCGAGAGCGCCGTGACGACGTTCGAGAACAGCAGGATGGAGAAGAACGACAGCAGCACCAGGTCGAGCAGGCGCTCGGCCAGCACCGGGCCGAGCTCGGGAACCCCCTGGAAGTAGGCGAGCACCCGGGCGAAGAAGACGAAGATGGCGGCCCAGAAGATCGCGCCGAGCGCGAGCAGCGCCGTGCTGCGGCGCCGCTCACCGCCGCCGGCACGGCGCCATCGACCGCGCAAGGCGAGCCATCGCGGGCGGAGCAGGCCGAGCCCCGACATCCCCCGGCCTCAGGCCCTCAGCGCCTGGATGACCTCGAGGAGATCCTCGGCGCCGGTGAGCTTCAGGAAGATCTCCTCGAGGCCGGCGCCGTCGCCCACGCGGGCGCGCAGCTCGGCAAGCGTGCCGACGGCGACGAGGTGCGCCGACCGGATGATGCCGATGCGGTCGCACAGCGCCTCGGCGATCTCGAGGCTGTGCGTGGAGAGAAACAGCGTGGCGCCGCGGTCGGCGAGCGAGCGCAGCGTCGCGCGCAGCACCCGCGCGCCGCGCGGGTCCATGCCGACCATCGGCTCGTCGACCACGAGGACGCTCGGCTCGTGCAGCAGCGCCGCGGTGAAGGCGAGGCGCTGCTTCATTCCGTGGGAAAAGCTCTCGATCAGCTCCCCCGACCAGTCCGCGAGGTCGAAGGTCTCGAGCAGCTCCGCGATGCGCGCCTCGCGCGCGGGCCCGGCGACTTCGTAGAGGTCGCCGCAGAAGCGCAGGAACTCCACCGCGGTCAGCTTCTCGTAGAGAAACGGACGATCGGGGACGAAGCCGCACAGCCGCTTGGCCTCGAGCGGCTGTTCGGCGAGATCGAAGCCGCCGAGCCGGATGCGTCCCGCGGTCGGTTGCAGCAGGCCCATCATCATGCGGATCGTCGTCGTCTTGCCGGCTGCGTTGGGGCCGAGGAAGCCGAAGATCTCGCCGCGAGACACTCGCAGCGAGAGGTCCTTCACCGCCGTGAACTCGCCGTAGCGCTTGGTCAGCCGCTCGAGCTCGATCATCGCACGCCCAGGCTAGCGCTTGCCCGCGCCGCGAAAAAAGGGGTCGGGAGTCTTTTCCGCCGGAAAAGACTCCCGACCCCTTTTCGCTCAGGAGGCGTCTTCGACCTCGAGCCGCAGCCGGCCGATCATGCCGAGCAGAGCGACGTCCTTGTCCGGTCCGCCCTCGGCGAGCTTGACGTGGGTCGCGTCAGCGGGAAACTGGCCGAAGGTCGGATCGACCGCCACCCATTCGCCGAGCCAGACCTCGTTCCACGCGTGATAGTAGAAGGCCCCCGCGGCGCCGCCCTCGCCGGGCATGTAGACCGCCCCCGACGCGATGCGCGCGGGAAGGCCGGCGGCGCGGGCCAGCGCCGCGTAGAGCACGGCGTGCTCGTTGCAGTCGCCGCGGCGCTGCTCGAGGACCTGAAGGGCGTTGGGGACGCTGACGGTGGGCACCTTGGCGAGACTGCGGTACACCCAGAGGAGCAGCTTCTGCGCCGCGCGCGCGGCGTCGCCCTCGCCGCCCAGCGCCTCACGGGCAGCGCCGCCGACGCGGGCGTCGCCGGTCTGCAGGAACGGAGTCGCGCGCAGGTCGTCGGCGAAGCGCGCTTCGCGGTTCGGCAGCGGGAACGAGCGGAAGGTCGCGGGATCCTCGCGCTCGAGCAGCAGCTCGGTGCCCGAGCGGCGCTGGCGCGGCGGGAAGGACAGCGGGTGGTCGGCCGGAGCGTCGGAGATCCGCAGGCGCAGCCGGCGGGTGCTGCGCGGCGCGCCGATCACGCGGGCGACCGGAATCGCCGCGGCGCTTGCGAGGTCGATGCCCGCGCCAGGCTCCAGGCCGGCGAGCGCCGCCCGGCCGTCGGTCTCGCGCACGATCGTCAGGCCGAGCGGCCCCTCCTCCCGGATCACGCCGACGCCGGGCTCCACCCACAGGCGGAAGCGCGAGCCCTGGAACTCCTCGTCGACGCGATGCGCGAAGCGCACTCCGGAAGGCAGCACCACGCGCTCGAGCGGGCCGACCGTGAGCGACACCGACGCGGGCGCGGCGCTCAGCGGATCGAACAGCGCGTAGCGCAGCGTCCGGCCGGGCTCGAGCGTCTCGTGCGCGAGCACGTCCTGCAGGGTCTCCGAGAGGGTGATCGAACCGCTCGGCGGCAACTCGATCGACAGCGCGCCGAGCGCGTCGGAATTGACCTCGAGGCGATCACCGCGCACCGCTCCGGACATCGACACGTCGATCGTTCCCGAGCGCAGACGGAAATCGAACCCCCGCAGGCGTAGCGCGCGGTCGGTGTCGGCGTTCCATCGGGTGCGGACCGACTGCGCCGCCCCCATCAGCCGCAGCTCGATCGCCGACTCGGCGGCGATCGCGAACCCGTCGGCCGTCGGCGAGCGCACGCGGTGCGCGTAGCCGATCTTGCGGCCCTCGCCGTAGATGCCGCGCCACTCCTCGCCGGAGATCGCCGGCAGCGTGCTCGCCGGCGCCGGGGGCGGCTCGGGCCGCGGCCGCGAGCGGGCGATCAGCAGGGCCATGACCGCCGCCCACGACGCGAGCACGAGGCCGCGCAGCAGCGTTCGCGATGGCTTGCGGAGCTTCAGAGGGGGGCCTTGAAGGTCAGGGGAAACCTTACTAGAAGGCTCGCCGGCATCTCAACTCGACTCCAAGGACGCGACGATGGCGAATCGGTCTGTCGCAAGCGCGGGGGGAAGGAGGATCTCCGGTGGCATACGCAGCGACGTCCCTCGGCGCACGCCGCTTCGGTGAGACGACACGACGCGACGCTTGGTGGGCTCAACCCCTCGCGGTCTTTCTCGGGCTCGGCACGTTCGTCGTCTACACCACGTGGGCGTCGCTCCAGGGAGAGCACTACTTCTCCGGGCCGTATCTCTCCCCGTTCTACTCCCCCGAATTCTTCGGTAGCTCGCCGCACAGCTGGTTCGGGCCCAAGCCCGGATGGTGGCCGGAGTGGCTCCCCTGGTCGCCGGCGATCTTCATTCTCTGGGCTCCCGCGGGATTTCGATTCACCTGCTACTACTACCGCGGAGCCTACTACAAGGCGTTCTGGGCGGACCCGCCGTCGTGCACGGTCGGCGAGCCGCGGCAGAGCTACTGGGGCGAGCGCGCGTTCCCGCTGATCCTGCAGAACGTGCATCGCTACTTCTTCTACCTCGCGGTGCTGTTCATCGTCGTCCTCGCGCACGACGTGTGGAAGGCGCTGTGGTTCACCGACACGGCCAGCGGCGAGGTCTCCTTCGGCGTGGGCATCGGCACGTTGGTGCTGGCGGCGAACACCTGCCTGCTCGCCGGCTACACGTTCGGCTGTCACTCGCTGCGTCACCTGATCGGCGGCGGCCTCGACCTGCTGTCCCGGTTGCCCGTCCGCGAGAAGTGCTACGGCTGCGTGAGCGCGCTGAATCGCAGGCACATGCCGTGGGCTTGGATGAGCCTCTTCTCCGTCGGCTTCTCGGACCTCTACGTGCGGCTGTGCTCGATGGGGATCTGGACCGACCTGAGGATCCTCTGATGGCCGAATACGAACGCTACGAGCACGACGTCCTGGTGATCGGGGCCGGCGGCGCCGGCCTGCGCGCGGCGATCGCCGCCGCCGCGGAAGGGACGTCGGTGGGGCTCGTCTGCAAATCCTTGCTCGGCAAGGCGCACACCGTGATGGCCGAGGGCGGGGTCGCGGCATCGCTCGGCAACGTCGACGAGCGCGACAACTGGCAGGTCCACTTCTCCGACACCATGCGCGGCGGACAGTACGTGAACAACTGGCGCATGGCGGAGCTGCACGCCAAGGAGGCTCCGGAGCGCGTCCGCGAGCTCGAGGCGTGGGGGGCGTTGTTCGACCGCACCGGCGACGGGCGCATCCTGCAGCGCAACTTCGGCGGCCACAAGTAGCCGCGGCTGGCGCACGTCGGCGACCGCACCGGCCACGAGATGATCCGCACGCTGCAGGACCACGGCATTCATCGCGGCATCGACGTGCACATGGAGTGCACGGTGCTGAAGCTGCTGACCGACGACGGCCGCGTGGTCGGCGCCTTCGGCTACGACCGCGAGCGCGGCCGCTTCCGTCTCTTCCGGGCCCGCGCCGTGGTGCTCGCCACCGGCGGCATCGGCCGCGCCTACAAGATCACCAGCAACAGCTGGGAGTATACCGGCGACGGGCAGGCGCTCGCCTACGACGCCGGCGCCGACCTGATCGACATGGAGTTCGTCCAGTTCCACCCCACCGGCATGGTCTGGCCGCCGAGCGTGCGCGGCATCCTGGTGACCGAGGGCGTGCGCGGCGAGGGCGGCGTGCTGCGCAACAAGGACGGCCGGCGGTTCATGTTCGACGACATTCCCGATCTCTACAAGAACCAGACCGCCGACAACGAGGAGGAGGGCTGGCGCTACACCCAGGGCGACAGGAACGCCCGGCGGCCGCCCGAGCTGCTCACCCGCGACCACGTGGCTCGCTGCATCGTGCGCGAGGTGCGCGAGGGGCGAGGCAGCCCGCACGGCGGCGTGTATCTCGACATCTCCTGGATCAAGGCGCGGCTGCCGAACGGCGAGGAGCACATCAAGAAGAAGCTCCCCAGCATGTACCACCAGTTCAAGGAGCTCGCCGGCATCGACATCACGCGGGAGGCCATGGAGATCGGGCCGACCACGCACTACATCATGGGCGGAATCCGTGTCGACGGCGACTCGCAGATGTCGACGCTGCCCGGGCTGTTCGCCGCCGGCGAGTGCGCGGCGGGGCTGCACGGCGCCAACCGGCTCGGCGGCAACTCGCTGTCGGACCTGCTGGTGTTCGGCAAGCGGGCCGGCGAGCACGCGGCCCAGTTCGCCAAGCGGCAGGCCCCGGGCAAGATCGACGAGGCCGTCCTGGAGGCGACCGTGCGCGCCGCGCTGGCCCCGTTCGAGCGCGGCGCCGGCGGCGAGGGGCCCTACAAGGTTCAGCACGACTTGCAGGACATGATGCAGGAGCTGGTCGGTATCGTGCGCAACGACGCCGAGATGAAGCGCGCGCTCGAGGGCCTCGCCGCACTGCGCCGGCGCACCGCACAGGCGGGCGTCGCCGGCAACCGCGAATACAACCCCGGCTGGCACACCGCCATGGATCTGAACAATCTGTTGACCTGCTCGGAGGCGGTGACGCGCTCCGCCCTCGAGCGCAAGGAGAGCCGCGGGGGACATTTCCGGGAAGACTACCCGTCGAAGGACCCCGCCAGCGGGGGCCTCAACATCGCCTGCCGCAAGGGCCCCGACGGAGAGATGCAGATCCGCCGCGAGCCGATCCCCGAGATGCGGGCCGAGCTGAAGGGAATCATCGAGGAGAACGGGTGATGCCGAAAGCGACGTTTCGCATCTGGCGCGGCGACGCCTCGGGCGGCAAGCTCCACGACTACGTGACGGAAGTCTCCGAGGGCATGGTCGTGCTCGACGCCGTCCACCAGATCCAGGCCGAGCAGGCGAACGATCTGGCGGTGCGCTGGAACTGCAAGGCCGGCAAGTGCGGCTCGTGCTCGGCCGAGATCAACGGCATGCCGAGGCTCATGTGCATGACGCGGCTGTCGGATCTGCCGCTCGAGGAGCCGGTGACGATCGAGCCCATGCGATCGTTCCCGTCGCTGCGCGATCTCGTCACCGACGTGTCGTGGAACTTCGGGGTGAAGAAGACGATCCGCCCGTTCGGGCCGCGCCCCGCCGACGCCCCGGACGGGACCTGGCGCATCGCCGAGGGCGACGTCGACCGCGTGCAGGAATTCCGCAAGTGCATCGAGTGCTTCCTCTGCCAGGACGTCTGCCACGTGCTGCGCGAGCACCACCTGCACGAGGAGTTCGCCGGGCCGCGCTTCTTCGTCTACACGGCGGCGCTCGAGATGCACCCGCTCGACACGGAGAACCGCCTGGGGGATCTGCGCGGGCCGCAGGGCATCGGCTACTGCAACATCACCAAGTGCTGCACCAAGGTCTGCCCGGAGAGCATCACGATCACCGACAACGCCATCATCCCGCTCAAGGAGCGCGTCGTCGACGAGTTCTACGATCCGATCCGCCGGCTGCTGCGCGGGCTGCGGTCGGGTTGAAGGCGGCCCGGGGAGGACCGCGAGCCGCCGCACGGACCGCCGGCCCGCGCCGGCGGTTGAAGGCCGGGGCGCCTTGCTCTACCCTCGGGGGGGAAGCCCGTCCCCGAGCCTGCCCGTGAACGCGGACGCCGTCACTCGCTTCGCCGCCGACAAGATGCTTGGCCGTCTGGCACGATGGCTGCGCATCCTCGGCTGCGACGTGCTCTACGGGCCGAGCCTCTCGGGAAGGAGCTTGCTGTCGGCGGCGCGTCGCGAGCGGCGGGTGGTGCTGACGCGCGATCGCCGGCTCGCGCGGCGCGCCGACGCGCCGTCCCTCCTGCTCGTCGAGGACGATCGCTTCCGCGAGCAGGTGCGCCAGGTGGTCTCGGCCTTCGCGATCGACGTGCGCGCGGGGCTGTTCCGGCGCTGCGTCGAGTGCAACGGAGACCTCGAGGAGGTGCCCCGCGAGGCGGCGGCGGGCCGGGTGCCGGAGTTCGTGCTGTCCACCCAGCAGCGCTTCCGGCGCTGCGCGCGCTGCGGGCATCTCTATTGGGACGCGACGCACGTTGCACGGGTGCGCCGCGAGCTCGCGGGCATGGGCATCGCGCCCGCGGCGGGCGCCACGGAGAACGCCTGCTGATGGCCGCTTTCGGCGCGCGGGTCGAGGCCGGCGACTTCGCGGTCGGGCGCTGCCCGGACTGCCGCCGCGAGGTGCTCACCTATGCCGACGAGGATCGCCGAGACGGCGGCGAGGCGCGGCGTTGCGTCCACTGCGACGGACCCCTGAACGGCGAGCCGCGCTGGATCGACGCCGCCGATCTGGCGGCGCTCGGTTACGAGGTCGATTCCGGTCGCGGCGAGGGCGGCGGTTGTACGGCGTGTTCGAGCGGCGGCTGCGCGGTGCAATCCGTGAACGAGAGGAGAGGGGTGCGGTGAAACGAAGGGATCCGGCCCGCTGGGCCATGGCGGGGGTTTTCGGCGTGGCGATGCTCGGCGGCGGCTGCCTGACGGCGGGCCGCAACTTCAACGCGGCGCCCGTGCCGCAGATCGAGAAGGGCGTGACCACCCGGGAAGACGTCCGGCGGCATTTCGGCGAGCCGTTCCGACAGGGGCTCGACGACGGCCACGAGAGCTGGACGTACGTCTACAACCGCTGGAGCCTATTCGCGCCGGCGCGGTCGAAGGATCTCTACGTGGTGTTCAACGGGGACGGGACGGTCCGCAGCTACACGTACAACAGCAACCTCGAGCGCTAGCCTCCTAGCCTAGAGCGGCGACCGCCGCGGCGGAGGCGGCCGAGCCGGCGGCGCGTGACCGCGGTCCGGTTCGTCCGCCGCTCGAGTCCGTCGGCCGAGCCCGCCGGCGGGCCCCGCTCATCGCCGCAGGCCGAGGCGGCGCAGCGCCGCGACGAACTCGGCGGGTAGGGGGCTCTCGACTTCCACGCGCGCGCCGCCTCCCGGGGGATCGAACGCGAGCCGGCGGGCGTGCAGGAGGTGGCGGCCTTCGGGAATCTCGCCGCCGCCGTAGCGCTGGTCGCCGAGGACGGGGTGACCGATGGCGGCGAGGTGGGCGCGGATCTGGTGGCGCACGCCGGTCGGGATCTCGACCTCGAGAAGCGTGGCCTCGGCCGAGCGCGCCACCGGGAGGTAGCGCGTCAGCGCCGCGCGCGAGCGGCGCGTGCGCTCGCCGTCGGCGAGCACTCGTACCTGTGGCCGGCGGCGCGCGCCGGACTCGATGGCGCGGCGGATCTCCCCCGGCGTGGCGATCTCGCCGACGACCACCGCCGCGTAGCGCTTGGTGATCGTCCCGGCACGGAACTGCCGGCGCAAGTCGAGCCACGCCGCGCGGTCGCGGGCGGCGAGCAGCACGCCGGACGTGTCGGTGTCGAGCCGATGCACCAGCCCGGCTTCGAGCGGAGAGTCGCCGGCGGCGAGGCATTCGGGAAAGCGCGTGGCGAGGAAGTTGGCGACGGTGCCCCGCTCGTCCGCGCGCAGCGCGTGCCCCGGCCGTCCCGCCGGCTTGTCGACCGCCACGCAGCGAGCGTCCTCGAAGAGGAGGGCGAGGGCGAGGCCGGGCTCGGCGGCGATCTCGCCCTCGGCGGCGGGCAGATCCACCTCGATCGTGCGCTCGCCGTGCAGCACCTCTCCTTTGCGGACGCGCCGCCCGTCGATGCGCAGCGCCCCCTCCGCGAGGAGCCGTTGCAGCCGGCGGCGTGAGATGCCGCCGAGCGCCTCGGCGAGCAGGCGGTCGACTCGCTCGGAGCGACCCGCGGCGAGGTGGATTCGCTGCTTCGCCATCGCGCTCTGCTACCAGACTGCGCGGCGATCCGAACAGCGGGACGGCTTGCTTTTCCCGTTGCTCCGCACCCAGGATGTGCGGGCGGGTCCGTGGAGACGAGCGATGAGCGAATCCTCCGTCGATCCCGAGATCGCCCCGCCCGTGGAGGACGCTCCGCAGCCGCCCCGGCGGGCGCATCCGTCGTCGATGGCGCTGCGGCTCGGCTGGCTCCACCGCCGGCTCTCGCGCTGGGCGTTCGCCTTCGCGCACGTCGATCCGAAGCTCGTCGAGCGCGTGCGGCGGCTCGGCGAACGGGGGACGGTCGTCTACGTCATGCGCCACCGCTCGGTCGCCGACTACCTGCTGGTCAACTCGGTGGTGCGGCGCGAAGGTCTGCCGACGCCGGAATTCGCCAACGATCTGGCGATCGGCTGGTTCCGGCCGCTGCGCTGGATCTTCGCGCGCATCGTCGAGCGCCTGTCGCGCTTCCAGCTCCGCTCGCGAGGGCGGCGGCGGCATCGGGCGGATCGCGAGACCGCCGCCGCGCTGGTGGCGGCCGGCCGCCCGGTGCTGGTGTTCCTGAGTGCCCGGGCCGCGGGCCTGGCCGGATTCTGGCGCCCCGAGCGCGCGCTCGAGTCGAGCCGCATCGGTGACCCGTATCTCGAAGAGGTGCTCGCGGCGGCGAGCCGGCGGCCGGTCTACGTGGTGCCGCTCGCGCCGTTCCGCGGCAGGGGGTACCGCAAGCGCAGCTCGCGGCTCGCGACCCTGGTCTACAGCGTCCAGGAAGCGCCCAACGAGCTGAAGAAGCTCGTCACGTTCCTGTTCAACCGCCGCGACCTGTCGCTGACGATCGGCGAGGAGATCGATCTGCCGAAGTTCATCGAGCGCTACGGCGTCGAAGCGGCCGGGCCGATCGTGACCCGGCTGCGGCGCGCCCTCCAGCTGTTCCTCTACCGCGAGGAGCGGGTCGTTTGGGGCCCGCCGCTGCTGCCGAAGCGGGTGGTCCGCGAGCTGGTCCTCGGACAGGCGGAGATGCGCCGCGCGATCGAGCGCATCGCCGCCGAGCGGGCGGTGTCGGCGGAGACGGTGCGCCGGGAGGCGAAGCGGTACTTCGACGAGATCGCGTCGAACTTCAACGGGACATACTTCGCGATCCTCGCCTTCGGGTTCCGCCGGATCTGGAACCGCATCTTCCGCGGCGTCGAGGTGACCGGGCTCGACCGCGTCGCCGAGCGCATCCGCCGCCACCCCGTGGTGCTCGTGCCCTGCCACCGCAGCCACTTCGACTATCTGATCCTCTCCTACATCTTCCACGCCCAGTTCCTGTCGCCGCTGCACATCGCCGCCGGCATCAACCTGTCCTTCTTCCCGCTCGGCATGCTGTTCCGCGGCGCCGGCGCGTTCTTCATCCGGCGCACGTTCGGCGACAACGAGCTCTACAAAGCGGTGTTCCGCCGGTATCTCGCGTATCTGATTCGCGAGGGCTACACGCAGGAGTTCTTCATCGAGGGCGGCCGCAGCCGCTCGGGGAAGATCCTCACGCCGAAGCTCGGCATGCTCTCGGCGATCGTCAACGCGTTCCTGCACGGCGCGCGCCGCGAGCTGTACCTGGTGCCCGTGTCGATCACCTACGAACGGCTGGTCGAGGAGGAGGCCTACAAGCGCGAGCTGCTCGGCGCGCGGAAGGAAAAGGAAAGCCTGCGCGCGCTGCTCGGCGCGCGCTCCGTGCTGCGCGCGAACTACGGCAAGGCGTTCGTCGACTTCGCCGAGCCGAGATCACTGAGCGAGGCGCTCGGGCCGCTGCGCGAGCGCTTCCGGCGGGCGCCGGACGACCCGGCCGTGCAGGAGGAGGCGCGCCGCTGCACGCTGAAGCTCGGCTTCCGGCTGCTCGCCGACGTCAACGCGGTGGCCGTAGTGACCGCGCCGTCGATCGCCGCCACCGTGCTGCTGTCCCACCCGTTTCCGGCGATGCGCCTGCCCGACTTCCTGGGCGTCGCCCGCACGCTGCTCGATCACGCCGAGCGGGAGGGGGCGCGATTCAGCGACTCGCTCCAGCAGGACCGCGAGACTTTTCAGGAAACGCTCGGCTTCCTCGAGGCGAGCGGCCTGGTGGCGCGGCAGGCGGATGCCGACGGGACCATCCTGCACGTTCCCGACGACAAGCGGATCAATCTCGACTTCTACAAGAACAACTCGATTCACCTGTTCGTGCTGCTGTCCCTGGTCGCGCACGCGTTGCGCCGGCGCGTCCCCCGAGAGCGGCTGACCGACGACCTGTGGTGGTGGCTCGATCTGCTGCGCAACGAGTTCGTGCTGCCGGAGCGCGAGTCCCTGGCGGCCCGGGCGGAGGATCTGCTGCGGCGCTGGCCCGCGGGCGATGACCGCGATCCCCGGCTCGGCGCCGCCGCCTCGCTGCTGCAGAATTTCCGCGAGGCGTACTGGGTGGCCGCGAAGGCGGTTCGCGCGCTCGACCCCGCCGGCACGACGGAGGCGGCGCTCATCGCCGAGATGCAGCGGGCGTACCGCGCGAACCTGCTGCTCGGCGTGTTGCGCAAGCCCGAGGGCAACACCACGGTGACGCTGCAAAACGCCCTGCACCGTTTGCGGGAGTTCGGCACCGTCGGCATCGAGGGCCAGAACGGCCGTCCGGCCCGCGTCGTGCGCGGCCCCGCCCACACCGAGATCCGTCACGTCGAAACGCGGCTCGCCGAGAGCGTCGCGGCGATCGCGCCCGGCGCGCCGTGACCGGCAAAAAGGGGTCGGGAGTCTTTTGTGCGAAGCACCCTTCGGGCCGTTCCGGCAAAAGACTCCCGACCCCTTTTTCGCTCTAGCCGAGCGGCTCGAGGAGGGCGACGACCTCCACGTGCTCGGTCTGCGGCAACATGTCGAAGGGCCGCGCGAGACACGTGCGATAGCCTGATCGCGCCAGGCCGTCGAGGTCGCGGGCGAGCGTGTCGGGATTGCAGGAGACGTAGACGACGCGCCGCGGGCCGAGCGCGGCGATCTCGGCGAGCACCCTCGCGGAGGCGCCGTTGCGGGTCGGGTTCAGCGTGACCAGGTCCACGCGCGCCCGCCGGGCGCGCAGCGCCGGCAGCACCTCCTCGACTCGACCGGCCTCGAAGCGAACGTTGAACAGGCGGTTCAACCGCTGGTTCGCGCGCGCGTCGCGCACCGCGCTCGGCGCCTCCTCGATGCCGGTCACCTGCCGGGCGCGGCCGGCGAGGTACAGCGACAGCGGCCCGATGCCGCAGAACAGATCGATCACCGAGTCCGCGGCCGTGGGAGCGGCGAGCTCGAGCGCGGACTCGTAGATGCGCCGCGCGGTCCACAGGTTCGGCTGCAGGAAGGAAGCTGGGCTGACCCGCAGCTCGAGGCCCCCCAGACGCTCGACCAGCTCGGCGGGCGGACGCAGCGTCGCCCAGCGCCGGCCGAGGATCACGTTTCCCCGTTCGGGGTTGTGGTTGTGCAGGACCCCGCCGAGCGCGCGGCAGCGACGCGCGAGCCGCCGGGTGAGATCGCGCAGCCGGGTGGTATCGGCCGACGCGGTCACCAGCACGAGCTGAACGCGCCGCCGCCGCGCGCCGTAGCGGGCCACCACGTAGCGAAGCTCGCCTGTCCCGCTGCGCTCGTCGTAGGGCTCGATGCCGAGCCCGGCCGCCGCCTCGAGCGCCGCCGCCACCACTTCCCCGAGGGCGGGATGCTGCGCGGCGCAGCGCTCGGCATCCACCAGGCGATGGCTTCCGGGCGCGTACACGCCGGCGCGCAGCGACCCGTCGGCGCGGCCGCGCACGGCGAGCTTCACCACGTTGCGATAGCCGAACAGGTCGCGCGAGCCGACGACGTCTTCGACCGCCGCGCCGGCCAGGCTCGGGTAGCGCGCGAGCGCGCTCACCACCCGCCGGCGCTTCAGCGCGAGCTGTTCCCGGTACGCGAGCCCGCGCAGCGGGCACGGCGCGCAGCACGGCGCGTGCGGACAGGAAGCGGGAGCGGTAGTTCGTGCCGCCACGCTACCGGGCGGGCTCGCCCGCCACGGACTCCCGACCCCGCTTCGCGCTGCGGATCATCAGGCAGGTGACGAAGCGCGGATCGAGCGGGCGGTCGGGCGCGATGGCCAGGAACTCTTCCTCGAAGCGGTGCAGGGCGAAGTCCACGAAGCCGGCGTGGCCGGGCGCCAGGGCGGCGAGGCGCCGCCGCAGCTCGGTCCGCAGCCGGCCGGTGGCCGGATCGAGCGTCGCCTCGCGAAGCTCGGCGAGATCCTTCGCGGCCAGCGGCTCGACGCTCGCCGGCCGGCCGAGCGCGAGGTGCGCGAAGCCGGTCAGCAGCGTGGCGCTGATGCGAAAGTCGTCGGCGTCGCGCGGCCGCAACCGCGCGAGCTGGGCCGGCGACTGCCCGAGCAGGCGCCCGCAGAGATCGTCGAGCGAATCGACGTCGGCGAGCAACCGCTCGGCACGCTCGAGGTCCGCCAGCGACATGAACGGGCGGTAGCGGATCTCGCCGGGCCGGTCGATGCCCGCGTAGTACTCGGGCCGGGCGCGCACGAATCCCGCCAGCGCCTCGCGATAGGGGGTGTCGAGGAACGCGACCTCGGCCGCGGCGGCGGCGATCCCGAGCCGTTCGACGGCTTGCTTCGCGCGGCGGCGCAGGCCGAGCAGGATGCCCCAGGCCACGCGGAAGAGGTGCTGGACGTAGCGGCGCTCGAGCACGCGAACCGCCGCGGGAACGTCGACGCGCGACAGCGATTCGAGAGCGAGGTTGACGGTGTCGTGGGCCACGCGGATCTTTTCGGCCACTCGCTCGCGATCGGCGAAATCGACGCCATCGGCCACCAGGACGCGGTTCACCAGGTACGCGAGCTCGTGGCGCAGCTCGCCCGCCTCCGCGCCGCAGAACCCCGTGTTCAGCACCTGCGAGAGCAGCGAAGCACCCGCCTCGGGGAGCACGAGCGTGCGGTCCGCGGGCAGCGCCTCCGGGCTCTGCGGCGAGGCGCGACCGAGCGGCTCGGAGCGCTCGGGGAGGTCGCGGACGGCGAGCGGCCGGTAGATCTGCTGCGCTTCGTAGTAGTCGGGAAAGCCGCGATCCTGCAGGCGGGCGTTGCGCAGACGGAACGAGGCCTCCTCGAGGTCGCTCTCCACCCCCCACCAGATCTCCTCCATCACGGTCACGAAGTAGCTGTAGTCGCGCTCGTGGAGCGCCTCGAGCAGCTGGCGCACGAGCGGCGAGCGCGCATCCCAGCGGTGAAAGACGATCTGATAGTGCTCGTCGAGCTCGAAGACCTCCGACCCCTCGAGGTCCTCGTCGGGCTCCTCGGGGTCGTCACGGCGGTGCACCCGCACGAAGCGCTTGAGCAGCAGCACCAGCAGATCGCGATCGACCGAATGGAGGAACTCGCCGGCCGCTCGATCGCCGCCCTCGAGGATCGCCTCGAGCCAGTCGAGCAGACCGTCGGTCTCGAGACGATCCTTCTTCCAGCAGTCGAGATCGACGAGCGCGCACACCTGCTCCCCGGAGGCCAGCGCGAGGAGGTCCACCCCGTCCTCGAGGCCGACCTCCTTCAGCGTGTGGAACAGGCTCTCGGCCGCGAACGAGCGCACCAGGCGCTGCGCGTTCGGAGCGGCGAGGATCAGATCCCGTCGCTCGCGCGCCGAGACGCCGTAGAGCGCGTCGAGCTGGTCGCGAAACGGCAGGCGGTTGAACGCGTCGGAGCTGTAGGCGCGCGGATCCGGCATCGCACGGAGGCTAACATCCGCCGCGCGGGCTGTGAAGAAAGCACGGCGCGATCAGCGGCGCGCGCGGTACTGAACGAACGGCCACTACCGAGCGTGGCGGCTGCTTGACCTGCGTCGCGCCGCCGCGCAATGGTCGCAGATGCGCCGAATACCGATGGCCCTCGGGGCCGTGCTGCTGTGCGCGGCGGGGGCCGCGACGGCGGCGCCCTCCTACCAGGCGGGCGAGATCCAGAACGCGGGAGCGATCGTCGGCGAGGTGACCTACGACGGTCCGCCGCCGCCCCCCCGCACGCTCGCCGTGACCAAGGACCAGGAGGTCTGCGGGCAGGGTGCTCCGAGCGAGAGCCTGGTGGTCGGGCGCGACGGCAAGGTCGCCAACGCGGTGGTCTCGATCGTCGGCATCACCCGCGGCAAGCCGATGCCGACGCTCGAGCCGGTGCTCGACCAGAAGGGCTGCCGCTATCTGCCGCACGTGCTGCTGGCGCCGGCCGGAGAGACGATCCGCGTGCGCAACAGCGACGGCATCCTGCACAACGTCCACACGCGGAGCCGGGTGAACCCGCCGGTCAACATCGCTCAGCCGAAGTTCAAGAAGGAAGTGTCGATCGAGCTCGAGGAGCCGGAGAGCGTCGCCGTCCGGTGCGACGCCCACGAGTGGATGAGCGCCGTGATCGTGGCCATGGAGCACCCGTACTACGCGGCTTCGGACCCGCAGGGTACCTTCCGGATCGGCGACGTGCCGCCCGGCGAGTACACGCTGCGGGTGTGGCACGAGACGCTCGGCGAGAAGTCCGAGAAGGTGACGATCGAGGCCGGGAAGGAAACCCGAGCGGTCTTCGAGCTGGGGCCGCGGTAGCCCGGCCGGGCCCGCGACCTCGCCGGCGCCCGCCGGTCGCGAGCCGCGGCACCGGACGCCGCGACGGCCCGCAGCGACTGGAGCCGTGCGGCTCACGGGGTGGGCGTGCGCCGCCGCTCGGCCCGGTCGACCTCCTTCTGGTATTCGGCGTAGAGGTCGTCGAGCTCCTTCTGCAGCTTCGGCAACTGCTCGTTCAATAGCCGCGCCAGCTCCGCGCCGGTAACCGTGAGCTGCGCCGACAGGCGAGCGACCTGCCCCTTGAACTTCGCCCATTCCGGCGAGCGGCGCAGCTCGTCGAGATTGCGACGGAGCTGGTCCATCCCCTGCGACATCGACCGCGACAGCTCGTCGGCGTTGATGCGGCCGCGGCGCAGCCACACCTCGGCGACCGAGCGTGCGCTCGGCATCCGGGCGTCGGCCTCCGCCGGCGGGCTCCGCGGGTCGATCACGAAGTACTCGATGTTCGGCCGCCGGCCGCCCACCGCCTCGTTGACCACGAACAGCCCCCCCTGGCGCACGCGCTCGCGCTCCGCGGGGTCGATCGTGACGCGCACCTCCACGCCGTCGCGCTCGCCGAAGCCGACGCTCGTGACCTCGCCGATCGTTCGCCCCTCGAACATCACCGGATCGCCCGCGCGTAGACCCTTGGAGTTGTCGATCTCGACCACCAGCGGCAGCGCGGCGGCGCGAGCCGACAGCATCGACGCCAGCCACAGGGCCACCGCCCCGGGGAGGACCCGTCTCGCCTTCATGGCGCGCTTCCTTTCCGGTCGAGCCGCTGCGAGTGCTCGAACGTGCCGTAGCCGACCCGGCGCTCGGCGCCGAAGCGAGCCAGACCGAACACCGTGAGCACCTTGCCCTCGAGCGAGGGTCGCACCACCGGGATCGCGTGCGTCACGTGTCCGAAAACACGCAGCGTGCCGCTTCGGCTCACGGCCTCCACGCGCCACGCCGCCGGCGCCAGGCCGTTCGCGGAGTTGCGCAGCGAGACGCGCCCGGAAAGAAGCGGTTCGAGCCGCCCGCCGTGGACGATCTGTCCTTGGATCGTCTCGCCGTCGGTGCGGCGGGACGAGATCGACAGGAACGTATCGCTCCCCAGGGGGATGCGCAGCGCTCGGTGCTCGTGCCAGGAGGCGGGTGGGGGCACCACGCCGTCCTGCAGCGCCGCCGGGGCCGAGATCGACGCCGTCCAGCGATCGAGGCGGATCCGCCCCTCGATGCGCCCGAGGCGCGCGAGGGAGGCGGCCGGCCCGCCCCGCGCGGTCATTGGCCGCCAGACCAGATCCGCGTCGAGATCGCCGATCTCCGCCTCGGCCAGGCCGGCCTCGAGATCGAGAAAGGGATCGGTGCGCGGAAACGTCAGGCACGGCCCCTGGTAGGCGAGCCGCGCCTCGTGCTCCCCGCGGCGGGTCCATTCGAGGCCCATGCAGCCGAGCTCTCCCGAGGGCCGGCCCGGGTCCTCTCCCGTGAACAGGCCGAGGCGGCGGGGGCCGAGGCAGAGCAGCAGGCGACCCAGGCGGCGGCCGGAGGGGGAGCGCTCGGCGGCGGCGAACCCGCCGACGCCGGCGTGGCCGTCGTGAAACTCCAGCGCGAGGTGGTCCGCGGGCCGCGCCACCAGCCGCGGGCTCTCGAGCGCGCCGAGCGACGCCGCGCCGCCGTTTTCCGGGGCGGCGAGATGGCGGATGGCTTCGATGGCGCGGCAGCGCAGCGGTCCCGGCCAGCGCAGCGGCACGGCGAGCTCGAGCTGGACGGCCGAGATTCTTCCCGCCGCGCCGAGGCGCGCGAGCTCGGCGATGCGCGGATCGTCGTCGCCGGCGAAGCGCGAGGTGAAGACCTGCAGCATGTTGTCGCGGCCGGCCGCGGGGTAGCGGTGGCCGAGCGTGACCTCGATTCCGCCGCGCCTCGCCGCCTCGGCGAAGGCGGCTAGGCGGGGCAGAAAGCGCCGCGGCACCGTCGGCACGCCCTGCTTCACGGGAACCAGCGCGTCGTCGGCGACGCGCGCGCCGATGCCGACGTCGCAGCTCGGCTGGATGGCGTTCCAGCCATGGATGAACAGCACCGTCGCTTCCCCGACCGCGGCGATCTGCGCGCGCACCGCCTCGAGCAGCAGCTCGAGGAGCCACGGCGCGCGCGCCCGCACGTGACTCACGCGGTTCAAGTCCACGCGGTTGCGGTCCTCGCTGGGGTTGACGACCGCGGGGGCCTGCAGTGCGCCGGCCATCTCGAGCGTGATCTCGGCGGTGTGCAGATCGTTCACCTTGCGCGTCGCCGAGGTCTCGCTCTCGCGCCGCGCGGGGCGTCTCCCGCCGTGCGGCGCGACGAACAGCACCGGCGCCTCGCCGGCGGTGCTCACCAGCCAGTCCGGAACGGCGGCTCGCAGAGTCACGCCCCGTAACACACCACGGGCGGACGGGCCGGGCAACAGCGGGGGAAGCGCGAGAAGCGGGAGGACGGGCCGGCGGGCGCGCGGCGGGCACTGTCCTAAGCGGACAGCACCGCGCAGCGCCGTTGATTTACTTCCCGGCCTCTGTTGTGTAGGCGCCGTTGAGAGCCGATCGCCTCGCCCTTCTCGCCGCCCTGGCGGTGCTCCTCGCGCTCGCCCGGCATGGCGCCGCGCAGGTCGATCCCGCCGTCGAGGTGGCGATCGACGCGCGCCTCGGCTGGGAGTCGCCGCAGATCGACGGGACGGCGGCGATCCGCTGGAGGAACCCCGGACCGCAGCCGGCGCGCGCGCTCAGGCTCTTTCTCTTCGCCAACCGCTTCCGCACGCTCGACTCGCGGAACGATCTCGCCGACCACTTCCTGATCGCCGGGCCGAGCTACCGGCCCGGCGGCACGGAGATCGCCGCGGTCGAGCAAGACGGCCGAGCGCTCGAGTGGAGGGAAGAGCCGGATCCGTCGCTGCCGGCCGGGACGGTGATGACGATCCCGCTGCCGCGCGAGCTCGGCGCCGGCGAAGAGACGCGCGTGGCGGTGCGCTTCCGCACCCGGCTGCCCAACCTGCACGACGTCTTCGGCGCCGCCGCCGGCCTGGTGGTCGCCGAGGGCGGCTGGTATCCGCTGCCGCTGTCGCCGCCCGGCGCCGCCGGGGCGGCTGCCCGGCTCGAGCCGTCGCGGGTGCGGGCGCACCTCGCGGTGGCCGGCGAGGGCGATTTGCTGATCGACGGCCAGCACTTCGCGCGCGCCGCGAGCGTCGACGTCGGCGGCGAGGGCGCGGCCCCGCTCGCTTTGGTGCTGTCCCGCGAGGCCTTCGCCGAGGACTCGCTGCGCGTCGGCCGGCGCGTGGTCCGCATCTACTCCGCGCCGAGCGGCGACTTCGTCCACCGCGTCTCGCCGAACGACAGCCCGCTCGACGCACTCAAGGACACGCTGCGGCCGATTCTCGCCGAATCGCGGGACGCGGCACCCGAGCTGGTGCTCGTGCGGCTGCCGCTGCGCTGGTACCCGTCGGCGGCGGTGCCGGGGATGGTGCTGGTCTCGGACCGCCTGTTCGAGATCTTTCCGCTGCTTCGCCCGATCCATCAGCGCGAGCTCGCGTACGCGGTGTTCCTCGCCGAAGAGCGGCGGCGGGCCACGGCGCGCGAGCCCGCGGCCGACGCGGCGTGGGTGGCCGAGGGGCTCGCGTGGCGCCGCGCCGAGGCGCTCTACCGCCGCCGCTTCCGCGACGGACGCGACGTCCGGGACTGGATCGGGCTGTTCAACGTGTTCGCGATCGTCGACCGCTTCGAGACCGCGCCGCGGATCCCGCTGGTCCGGCCGTTCTTCCCGGCGGCGACTTCCGATGACCCGCAGCGCCTGCGGCTCGACACGCCGTGGAACGACCGGCCGCCGGGCCGCTTCCTGTTCGACAAGCTCGAGGCGCGGCTGCGCCCCGAGCGGTTCGCGCCGCTCCTCGAGCGCTACGGCCAGGGCGCGTCGCCGATGCGCTCGCTGCTGCGCGAGCAGGGCGGCGAGGACGCCGAGCGGCTGCTCGCCGCCTGGCTGCGGCCCCACGCCGCCGTGAACTACGCGCTCGCCGACGTCGCGCGCGACCCGCAGGGCCGGCCCGGCGCGCGCTTCCGCATCGAGCGCCGCAGCCCGGAGGCCCGCCCCGATACGCTCGAGGTCGCTATCGAGCAGGACGACGGCGTGCAGAAGACGTTCGTCGACCTCGACGGCGAATCGACCACGGTCGAGCGATCGACGACGTCGCCGGTGCGCGCGGTGACGCTCGATCCCGAGCGCCGCGCCGTAGAGACCCGCCTCGACGACGACCGCGTGCCCTCGCGCTACCAGCTCGTCCTCGACAGCGCCGACGTCGAGGTCTCGTCGACCGAGTTCGGCATCTCCTCGCTGCTGGTCGGCCGGCGCCGCTACGACTACCGGAAGGACCTCGCCCTAGCCGGCTTCTACACCAGTCGGGGCTACGGTCTGGACGCCGGCTTCCAGCTGCACGGCGGGGCGCCGATCGACGCCAACCTCTATCGCCAGAACCTGTTCGCGTACTACTCGCTCGCCGAGCTCGATTCGACGTTCGAGAACCGGCGCCGGCCGACGCTGCGCACCCGCGGGCGTCTCGGCGGCTTTGGCCTGCGCTTCAGCTCCTACGACGCGTTCTGGTACGTGAACCCCGCCGGCTCGCATCACCTGCGGCTGTTCTTCGACGGCTACGACCGCTCGCTCGGCGGCGACTTCGACTTCGTGCAGGGCGGGGCCAGCTTCACCTACAGGGTCCGGCTGCGGGAGGACACGGTGCTGGCCGCCCAGGTGTTGAACGGCTACAGCGCGGCGACCGGACGCGGGCCGATCCCGAATCAGGGGCTGTTCAGTCTCGGCGGCTTCCGATCGATCCGCGGCATCGGCGCCGAGGACGATCTCGCCGAGGACATCTTCCTCGTGCGCGCCGAGCTTCGCTACCTCCTGCCGCTGCGCCTCGACTGGAATCTGGACGAGCTGTTGATCGCGCGCCGCCTGCAGCTGAAGACGTTCGTCGACGCGGGGCGCGTGGAGGACTCCTCGCGCCGGCTGTACGATCCCTCGGGATTCGCCGTCGGCGTCGGCGGCGGGGTCAACCTCTTCTACGACTTCATGGGATTCTTTCCGACCACGGTCTATCTCGACGTCGCCACGCGCGCCGACGAGCGGCGCCCGGTCCAGGTGCTGTTCGGCGTCGGCCAGCCGTTCTGACGCGCCGTCTTCCGACGCGGGATTCCGCCGCGCGACTGTCCACGCCCGGCGTTTTTCGCTACCCTTTACGGCCATGCGGGTCCTGCTGATCTCGGCGAACACCGAGAAGATCCCCGACCCGGTCTATCCGATCGGCGCCGCGGCGGTCGGTGCGGCGGCCCGCCGCGCGGGCCACGACGTCGAGGCCGTCGACCTGTGCTTCGCCGAGGACGCGCGCTCGCTCGTGCTCGACGCGGTGCGCAGCTTTCGGCCCGAAGTGGTCGGCGTCTCGCTGCGCAACCTCGACAACTCCGCGTACCCCGAGAACTGCTCCTACATCGACGACTACCGCGCGCTGATGTCGTGGCTGCGGGAGATCTCGGCGGCGCCGGTGGTGCTCGGCGGCGCGGGCTTCACGGTGATGCCCGCCACCATCCTCGAGGAGCTGCATGCCGACTACGGCGTGGTCGGCGAAGGAGAGGAAGCCTTCCCCTGGCTGCTCGAGCGCATCGCGCGGGGCGCCGGCGCCGCCGCCGGCGGGGGCTTCTCGCTCCAGTCGGTGAACGGCGGCGCGCTGATCTCGGCCGGGGCGCGCATCAAGCGGCTGGACGCGGTGCCCCGCCCGGATCGCGATCTGTTCGACGCCCCCCGCTACTACGACCGCGGCGGCTGCCTCAACGTGCAGGCCAAGCGCGGCTGCTGCTTCGATTGCGTGTTCTGCAGCTACCCGCTGATCGAGGGCGCCCAGGTGCGGACGCGCAGCGTCGCCGCGGTGGTCGACGAGATCGAGTCGCTGCGCGAGCGCTTCGGCGTGCGGCACCTCTTCTTCGTCGACAACATCTTCAACTTCCCGCTGCCGCACGCCAAGCGGATCTGCGAGGAGATCGTGCGGCGCGGGCTCGACGTCGAGTGGTCGGGCTACCTGAACCCGAAGTTCGTCGACGAGGAGCTGGTGCGGCTGCTGGCGGCGTCGGGCTGCAAGGGGGTGGAGTTCGGCACCGATTCGGGCGCGGCGACGATGATCGCCAACCTGCGCAAGGAATTCGACGCCGAGGATCTGCGCCGCGCGAGCCGCCTGTGCCGCCGCTACGGCGTCAAGTTCGCGCACAGCCTGATCTTCGGCGGGCCGGGCGAGACGCTCGAGACCGTCGAGCAGACGCTCGCGCTGATGGACGAGCTGAACCCGACCGCGGTCATCGCGTTCACCGGCATTCGGGTGCTGCCCGGCACCGGCATGGTGGAGATCGCGCTGCGTGACGGACAGATCGACCCCGACGACAACCTGCTCCATCCCAAGTTCTACATCTCCGAGTCGCTGCGCGAGGACCTGATCGCGCGCATCGAGAGCCACGCGGCCCGCCATTCGAACTGGATCGTGCCCGGGCGGGGCATCAAGACCAACATCCAGCTGCTGCAGCGGCTGCGCGACAAGAAGATCAAGGGCCAGCTGTGGCGGCTGCTGCGCTGATCTACTACGGCAGAATTTCGTCTCTTGGCACGGCGAAATGAGATACGAGACCACAATAGGCGACCGCCGTTTGGTTGCGGCTGTGCCGCGCTGAGCCGGGAGCCTGTTCTTCCGCCCCGCCGAAACGAAGCCTTCCGCCATCATCGATGAGAACGAGATTGCCGATTCCGGTCCGCGGTGACGGGCCGCGTCTGGCAGCGCTGGTACGACGCTTCCGGCGCGTGCGCCTGCTGGTGGTCGGCGACGTGATGCTCGATCAGTTCGTGCGCGGGCGCGTGAGCCGGATCTCGCCCGAGGCGCCGGTGCCGGTGGTGCGGGTCATCGGCGAGAGCTTCCACCTCGGCGGAGCCGCCAACGTGGCCGCGAACATCCGCGCGCTCGGCGGGCAGGCGGCGATCGTCGGCGTGGTCGGCACCGACGCGCACGGCAAGCGGGTCGATCGCGAGCTGCGGGCGATCGGCGTCGGCACCTGGGGGCTGGTGCGCCGCTCCACGGTCCAGACCATCTGCAAGACCCGCATCCTCGCCCACCAGCAGCAGGTCGTGCGACTCGACCGCGAGCCGCACGACCTCGGCCGGCGGCCGGTGCGCGCGGTGATCGAGCGCGTGCTGCGCGCGCTGCCGCGGTTCGACGGGGTGGTCGTTTCCGATTACAACAAGGGCGTGGTGAGCGCCGAATTGCTGCGCCGGCTCGCCGAGCGCCGCGACGGGAAGCCGATGCTGTTCATCGATCCCAAGCGGGGGAACTTCCAGCACTACGCGCGGGCGACGCTGGTCAAGCCGAACCTCGAGGCCGCGGCCGCGGCCTCCGGCGTCGAGCTCGACGGCGACGCCGCGCTGGCGCGCGCCGGACGGCGCCTGCTCGAGCTGTGGCGCTGCGAGTCGGTGTTGATCTCTCGCGGCGAGGAGGGCATGACGCTGTTCCGTCCGAAACGGCCGATGAAGCACTTTCCGACCGCCGCCCGCGAGGTGTTCGACGTGACCGGCGCCGGCGATACCGTGTTGTCGACCGCGGCGCTGGCGCTGGCGGCGGGGGCGAGCTTCGAGGACGCCGCGGTGCTCGCCAATCGAGCCGCCGGGATCGTGGTCGGGAAGCTCGGCACGGCGACGGTCGCAGCCGAGGAGCTGCTCGCCGAGCTGCGGCAGGACGGGCCGGCATGAGGAGCATGACCGGGTTCGGCGCCGCCGCCGTGCCGCTCGGCAACCGCGCGCGCGGAACGATCTCGGTGCAGGCCAAGAGCGTCAACCAGCGCTTCCTCGACTTGAAGCTTTCGCTGCCCAAGGAATACGCGGCCTGGGAGGGCGACGTCCGCAAGGTAGTTCAGGAGCGGTTGTCGCGCGGCCGCGTCGATCTTTACGTCGCGCGCGAAGGCTCGCCGGAGGAGCGGCCGCGCGTCGAGATCGACGAGGAGCTGGCCAGAGCCTACGTCGCGCAGTGGCGGCGCTTGAAGCGAAAGCTGCGGCTGGCGGGCGAGGTCGATCTGGCGCTGCTCAGGGGGGTGCCGGATCTCTATCGTCCGCGGGACTCGTCCGGCGCGCCGCCGGCGGAGCGGACTGCGCTGGTTCGCGCCGTCACCAGCGCGCTGCGGGAGCTCGAGCAATCGCGCGCGCGCGAGGGCGAGCACCTCGCCGACGACATGCGGCTGCGCGTCCGCGCGCTCGAGAAGCTCGCCGCGCAGATGGCCGAGCGTTCCGAGGCGAGCCGCGAGGGCACCCGGCGGCGGATCGAGGAGCGCATGCGCGAGCTGCTCGAGAACAAGGTCGACGAGGCGCGCATCGTGCAGGAGGCGGCGTTCCAGGTGGAGCGCAGCGACGTCACCGAGGAGATCGTTCGGCTGCAGAGCCACCTCGCCGGCCTGCGCGAGCTTCTCGAGAGCGACGATGCGGTCGGCAAGCGCATCGATTTTCTGCTGCAGGAGGTCCAGCGCGAGGTGAACACGGTGGCGTCGAAATCGAGCGATCTTCGGCTCACGCAGCTCGCCGTCGAGGCCAAGGGAGAGGTCGAGAAGATCCGCGAGCAGGTCCAGAACGTGGAGTAGGGGAAAGAGGGGTGGGATGGACGTCCAGCGCTTGCGACGCCGCGGCATCCTGTTCATCGTCTCGGCTCCGTCGGGGGCGGGCAAGACCACGATCTCGGGGCGCGCCCTGCGCGAGGTCGGCGGCCTCGAGATGTCGATCTCGTGCACGACGCGCACGCCGCGCGCGGGCGAAGTCGACGGCCGGGATTACCATTTCCTCGAGCGCGCCGACTTCGAGCGGCGCCGCGCCGCGGGCGAGTTCGCGGAATCGGCCGAGGTGCACGGATTTCTCTACGGGACTCCGCGCTCGCCGATCGACCAGGCGCTCGCCGCCGGCCGCGACTTGCTGCTCGACATCGACGTGCAGGGCGCGCGGCAGATGAAAGCACGCTACCCCGAGGCGGTGGCCGTGTTCGTGCTCCCGCCGTCGGAAGGCGAGCTGGCCAGGCGCCTGCGCGGCCGCGGCACCGACTCGCCCGAGGTCATCGCCCGCCGCCTCGAGCGCGCCCGCGCCGAGATGGCCGAGTACCGGAGTTACGACTACTACGTCGTCAACCGCAACGTGGACGAGAGCGTGAGGCGCCTCGCCGCGATCGTCACCGCCGAGCGGCACAAGGTCTCGCGGTTGGTGGAAGGCTAGCGGACCGCGCGAGGTGCCGCGGGGGGGGGGACTTCAGACCGAAAAGGGGTCGGGAGTCGTTTGTGCGAAGCACCCATCGGGCCGTTGCGGCAAACGACTCCCGACCCCTTTTCGGTCCTCACGCGTCTGCGGAGCGGCGACCCCGCGCCGCCCCCGGCCGGCACCGGCGCGGCGCGCTTTCCCCGGCCGGCGGCGGTGCTAAACTGAGCCCTCGGTCATGACCCTGCAGGACCTCATCGGCCGCATCCAGGCCTACAATCCCGTCGCCGACGTCGCCACCATCACCCGGGCCTACGAGTTCTCGGCGGACGTCCACCGCGGCCAGAAGCGGCTCTCCGGCGAGCCCTATCTCACGCACCCGCTCGAGGTCGCCGGCATCATCGCCGACCTGAAGCTCGACGTTCCGTCGGTGGCCACCGGGCTGCTCCACGACACCGTGGAGGACACGCTGGCCACGATCCAGCAGGTCGAGCAGATCTTCGGATCCGAGATCTCCTCGCTGGTCGACGGGGTCACCAAGATCAGCCAGATCAACTTCACCACGCGCGAGGAGAAGCAGGCCGAGAACTTCCGCAAGATGATCCTGGCGATGGCGCGCGACATCCGCGTGATCCTCGTCAAGCTCGCCGACCGCATGCACAACATGCGCACGCTCGGCCACTTGCAGCCCGACAAGCAGCTCGAGGTCTCGCAGGAGACGCTCGACATCTACGCGCCGCTCGCCCACCGCCTCGGCATCTACTGGGTGAAGACCGAGCTCGAGGACAACGCGCTGCGCTACCTGCACCCCGAGGTCTACTACCAGCTCAAGCGCTGGATCGCGAAGAAGAAGGACGAGCGCGAGCGCTACATCAAGGAAGTCATCGGCGTGCTGTCGAAGAAGCTCGAGGAAGCCGGCATCGAGGCGCAGGTCACCGGCCGGCCGAAGCACTTCTACTCGATCTATCAGAAGATGGAGCAGCAGAACCTGCTGTACGACCAGATCTACGACCTGGTCGCGTTCCGGGTTCTCGTCGACAGCGTGCGCGAGTGCTACGAGGCGCTCGGCATCGTGCACGCGAACTGGAAGCCGGTGCCCGGGCGGTTCAAGGACTACATCGCGCTGCCCAAGGCCAATCTCTACCAGAGCCTGCACACCACCGTGATCGGCCCGTACGGCGAGCGCATCGAGGTGCAGATCCGCACCGACGAGATGCACCGCGTGGCCGAGCAGGGGATCGCCGCTCACTGGGTGTACAAGGGGGCGGGCACGATCCGCCCCGAGGACTCGCAGCGCTTCGCGTGGCTGAAGCAGCTCGTCGAGTGGCAGCAGAACCTGCAGGATCCGCAGGAGTTCCTGCAGTCGGTCAAGGGCGATCTCTTCTCCGACGAGGTCTACTGCTTTACGCCGAAAGGGGACATCCTGAACTTCCCCGAGGGCGCGACCGTCATCGACTTCGCCTACCGCATCCATTCCGAGGTCGGCAACCACTGCACCGGCGCGCGCGTGAACGGCAAGCTCGTGCCGCTGCGCTACCGGCTGGCGAGCGGGGACACGATCGAGATCATCACCACGCCGCAGCAGACGCCGTCCAAGGACTGGCTGAAGATCGTCAAGTCGCCGCGCTCGATTTCCAAGATCCGCTCGTGGATCAAGGCCCAGCAGCGCACGCGCAGCGTCGATCTCGGCCGCGAGATCCTCGAGCGCGATCTCGCGCGCTACAAGCTCGAGATCCCCAAGCTCCGCAAGGAGGGCCGCCTCGACGCGGTGCTCGCCGCGCTGAGCGTCAAGGACGAGGAGACGCTGCTGGCGGCCGTGGGCTACGGGCGCATCACCTCTCACCAGGTGCTCGCCAAGCTGCTGCCCGCCGGCGAGCTGCACGAGCAGGCGGCCAAGCCCGAGGGCGCGCTGAAGAAGCTCTTCCGGCTGGTGGCGCGGCAGGGGGAGTCGAGCCGGAGGCTGCCCGGGGGCGTGCGCGTGAGCGGGGTGGAGGACATGCTGGTGCGCTTCGGCCGCTGCTGCAACCCGCTGCCCGGGGAGACGATCGCCGGCTTCATCACCCGCGGCCGCGGCGTGACCGTGCACTCGGCGAGCTGCCCGCGCGTGCTGGAGAGCGACCCGGCGCGCCGCGTCGACGTCGTGTGGGACGGCGCGGCCACCGTGCCCCGCTCGGTGCGCGTCGAGGTCGTCTCGGTGGACCAGCCGGGCATGCTGGCGTCGATCTCGCGAGTGATCAGCTCGAGCGGCATCAACATCGCCCGCGCCGAGGTGCGCACCGACGGGCAGGAGCAGGCGGTGTCGAGCTTCCAGCTCATGGTGACGAGCGCGGAGGTCCTGAACCAGGTGATGCGCAGCATCGGCAAGCTGCGCGGCGTGCTGCGGGTCAGCCGCGTGGCGGCATGAGACCCGAAGCGCCGCAGCCGGTCGCGGTGCGCAGCGCCGCCGCGCCCGACCCGATCGGTCCGTATTCCCAGGCGATCGAGAGCGGGGAGTGGCTGTTCTGCTCGGGGCAGGTCGGGCTCGATCCGCAGAGCGGCGAGCTGGTCGGCGGCGGGGTCGCCGACGAGGCGCGGCGCGCGCTCCTCAACCTCGAGGGCGTGCTCGCGCAGGCGGGGCTCCGCTTCGAGCACGTGGTGAAGACCACCCTCTACCTCGTCCACCTCGCCGACTTCGCGACGGTCAACGCGGTGTACGCCGAGTTCGTCCGCCCGCCGTTCCCGGCGCGGGCGACGGTCGGCGTGGCGGCGCTGCCGCGCGGGGCGCGGGTCGAGATCGAAGCGATCGCCCGCCGGCGTTGAAGCCGGCTACGCGGCCTTGTGGACCTTGCCGGAGCGGATGCAGCGCGTGCAGACGAGCACGCGGCGCACCGCAGTGCCGACCTTGGCGCGCACGGTCTGCAGGTTGGCCTGCCACGTCCGCTTGGTCTTGTTGTTGGCGTGGCTCACGTTGTTGCCGACCGAGCGGTGCTTGCCGCAGATCTCACAGGTTCTGGCCATCGGCGGGTGGGTCCTTTCTTCGACCTGGAAACTCCGCCTTGTAGCGGTTTGACCTGCCGCGGTCAATTTCGTCTCGGGGGGTTCCTCTCGGGGGTAGCGGGGCAGCAGCGACGGTTCCGAGCCGAGCAGACCGTGCGGCGCGGCGGTGGGCCGCGGGCGCATCGACCGCCGCGAAGGAGCAGAGGGCTTCAGCCGCCCCGGATGCGGCGCACGAAGTCGGTCGTCGACCACCCCTCGTGAAGCGGCAGCCGCTCGACCCGGCCGCCGTGCTCGCGCACGAAGTCGGAGCCGACGATCTGCCCCTCTTCCCAGTCCGCCCCCTTGACGAGCACGTCCGGCCGTACCGCGCGAATCAGCTCGAGCGGGGTGTCCTCGTCGAAGATCGATACGTAGTCGACCATCTCGAGCGCCGCCAGCAGCTCGGCGCGCTCCGCTTCCTGCAGGATCGGCCGCTCGGGGCCCTTGCCCTGGCGGCGCACCGAAGCGTCGCTGTTCAAGCCGACGACGAGCCGGTCGCCGAGGCGGCGGGCCTCGCGCAAAGAGCGCACGTGGCCGGGATGTAGCAGATCGAAACAGCCGTTGGTGAAGACGATCGTCCGTCCGGCCCGACGATCCTCTTCCGTCGCTTGCCGCAGCCGCTGGCGATCGAGCACGCGTCCCACGGCGGCGAGTCTAGCGGCTGGCCGGCGCGCTGGCGAGCGGCGCGGCCGCGGGGTACCGCGGGGTCGCTTCGGGGTCGCGCCGCCTGTGCGTCACATCTGGTCGCACAGCTGGTGTGCCGCCTGGTCATGCCGCCTATTTCGAAGTCGCTTCGGCTGCTGCTAGACTCCGCCCCCGCCGATGGCCGACTACCGACGGAAGCGCTGGCGCGGCGAGATGGCCGTGCGGGTCGACGTCAACGGAGCGCTCGACGCGCTGATCGGGCCGGGCGGGCTGCAAGCCCAGGACCTCGAGAGCCTCCAGCCGAGGGTCGCGCAGGCCCATGATCGCCTCGGCGCGCGCCGCAGCGCCAAGGAGCTGCGCTTCCGCGACCTGCCCTACGAAAAGCGCGAGGTCCAGAAGATCCTCGAGCTCGCCCGCGAGCTGCGCTCGGAGGTCGATACGCTGGTCGTGCTCGGCATCGGCGGCTCGGCGCTCGGCGCCCGCGCTCTCTATCAGGCGCTCTGCCCGCCCTTTCACGACCACCAGCCCGGCACGGCCGAGCGCGGCGTCCGGCTGCTCATCGCCGACACCGTCGACCCGAGCACGTTCGGGGCGCTGCTCGACGAGGTCGATCCGCATCGCACGGCCTTCAACGTGATCTCCAAGTCGGGCGAGACGGCCGAGACGATGAGCCAGTTCCTGATCGTGCGCGAGCGCCTGTTGCGGACGCTCGGAGCGGTCGATTACAGCCGCCACTTGGTCATCACCACCGACGCCGATGCCGGCGCCCTGCGTCAGATCGTCAACGACGAGGGCCTCCGCTCGCTGGCGGTCCCGCCGGGCGTGGCGGGCCGGTACTCGGTGTTGACGGCCGTGGCGCTGCTGCCCGCCGCGGTCGCCGGTATCGACGTCACGGAGCTGCTCGCCGGGGCCGCGGCGATGGACGAGCGCTGCGCCGCGCCGTCGCTGTTCGAGAATCCCGCCTACCTGCACGGCGCGGTGCACTATCTCGCGCACGTCGCGCGGCAGAAGACGGTGCAGGTCCTGATGCCGTACTGCGACGGCCTGCGCGGCCTCGCCGACTGGTTCGTCCAGCTCTGGGCCGAGAGCCTCGGCAAGGCGGTCGACGTCGACGGCCAGCCGCTGCACGGCGGCCAGACGCCGGTGGCCGCACTGGGGGCGAGCGATCAGCACACGCGCCTGCAGCTCTTCGCCGAGGGGCCCAACGACAAGATCCTCACCTTCGTGCGGGTCGACGACCACGGCGCTCGGCTCGACGTGCCGCGGGGATACGGCGACCTGGAGAGCGTCGCCTACCTCGGCGGGCGCACGCTCGGCGACCTCCTGAACCTCGAGCAGCGGGCGACCGAGGCGTCGCTCGCCGCGCTCGGAAGAATGAGCACCACGCTGCACGTGCCGCGCCTGAACGCTTTCACGCTCGGTCAGCTCTTCTACCTGCTCGAGGTGCAGACCGTGTTCGTCGCCACGCTCCACCGGCTCGATCCGTTCAACCAGCCGGGGATCGAGCCGGGCAAGCGCCTGATCTACGGCCTGGCGGGACGGCGCGGCTACGAGGAGAAACGCGCCGAGGTCGAGGCATGGATGCAAAAGAAGAATCCGCGCTACGTGATTTGAGGGTCGGCCGGCGGTGTGGACGGAGCTGAAGGCGCGCTGAGCCATGGGTCGGATCCAGGTGCTCGCGGATTCGGTCGCGCGGAAGATCGCCGCCGGCGAGGTGATCGAGCGGCCGATGTCGGTGGTGAAGGAGCTGGTCGAGAACTCTCTCGACGCCGCGGCCCGGCACGTCGTCGTCGAGATCGAGCACGGCGGCCGCACCCGGATCGCCGTGACCGACGACGGCGAGGGCATCGCCCGCGAAGACGTCCCGGTGGCCTTCGAGCCGCACGCGACGAGCAAAATCCGCACCGACGACGATCTGCTGCACATCGCCACGCTCGGCTTCCGCGGCGAGGCGCTGCCCTCGATCGCGGCGGTTTCGGACGTGGAGCTGTGGACGTGCCGGCGGGGCGAAGCGGTCGGCACTCACTTCCGCCTGCACGGCGGCGCGGTCGTCGCGCGCGAGGACGTGGGGACCGCGGTCGGCTGCCGGATCGAGGTGCGCGACCTGTTCTCCACTACGCCGGCGCGGCGCAAGTTTCTGAAGGCGCCCGCCACCGAGGCCGGCCACGTGGTCCAACTGATCGGCCGCCTGGCGCTGGCTCGCCCGGAGGTCGGCTTCGCGCTGCGGCAGGACGGGCGCGACACTCTCTCTCTGCCGCCGGACTCGCGCCGGGCGCGCATCCGGCGCGTGCTCGGCGCCGAGATCGACGGGCAGTTGCGGCCGGTGACCGTGGACGGCGCCGTGCGCGTCTCGGGATTCGCCAGCCATCCGTCGTTCTCGGCCGCCAACGCTCGCGGCGTGCTGTTCTTCGTGAACGGCCGCTGGGTGCGTGACCGGTTGCTGCAGCACGCGCTGCTCGCGGCCTACGCGACGTTGATCCCGCACGGCCGCCATCCGGCCGCCGTGCTGTTCCTCGACCTCGCCCCCGACGCGGTCGACGTCAACGTGCACCCGAGCAAGCTCGAGGTGCGCTTCCGCGACGCCCAGACGGTTCACGAGGCGGTGCGCCGGGCCGTGCGCGAGGCGATGCGCGCGTCGATGGCCGCGCCGCCCGCTCCGGAGTGGCGAGCGGCCGAGGCGACGGCGCCGTACGCCGACGCCCCGCCGCCGGCGTACGGCGCCGCGCCCGGCCGGCTGCGGCTCGTGGATGCGGCCGCCGCGACGGCTTTGCCGTTCGCCGCCGGGGGGGTGTTCTCCTCGCTGCGCGTCGTCGGCCAGGTGTTCGACGGCTACCTGGTGTGCGAGGGGGACGGCGAGATCGTGCTCATCGACCAGCACGCGGCGCACGAGCGCGTGGCCTTCGAGCGGCTGCGAGCGGCGCGGGCGGCGGGCCGGGTCGAAACGCAGGCGATGCTCGTGCCGCAGCCGGTGGAGACCGCGGCCGGGGATGCCGAGCTGCTCGGCGCGGCGGGCGAAGAGCTCGCCGGCTGCGGCCTCGAGATCGAGCCGTTCGGCGAGCGCTCCGTGCTGGTGCGGGCCGTTCCGGCTCTCCTGCCCGTCGGCTCGATCGTGCCGCTGGTTCGGGCGATCGCCGCCGATCTGGCGCACGCCGAGCGCTCGGCCGCGCTCGAGGCGCGCACCGACGGCCTGCTGGCGACGATCGCCTGCCACTCGGTGGTGCGCGTCGGCCAGCGGCTGTCGGAGGTCGAGATGCGCGCGCTGCTGGCGGCGATGGACTCGATCGACCGCGACGCGAGCTGCCCGCACGGCCGCCCGGTCGCACGGCGCATCGCGCGCGGAGAGCTCGAGCGCCGGTTCGGTCGTTGAGCATGGACGAGCCGCGCTGGCTGGTGATCGCCGGACCGACGGCGTCGGGCAAGAGCGTGCTCGCGCTCGAGGTGGCGGAGCGATTCGGCGGCGAGATCGTCAACGCCGACTCGCGGCAGGTGTATCGCTATCTCGACATCGGCACCGCGAAGCCGACGCCGGCGGAGCGTGCCCGCGTGCCGCACCACCTGTTCGACGTGGCGCTGCCGGACGAGCGGTTCGACGCCGCCCGCTATCGCGATCTCGCGAGCGCCGCGGTGCGCGATGCGGCGGCGCGCGGGCGGCTGCCGGTGGTGGTGGGCGGCACCGGCCTGTACCTCCGGGTGCTGACCCGCGGGCTGTTCGCCGGCCCCGCGGCGACGCCCGCCCTGCGCCGCCGTCTCGAGCGCCTCGACGAGCGCGTCCCGGGAACGCTCCATCGCTGGTGCCGGCGGCTCGATCCGTCGATCGCCGAGCGGATTCACCCGAACGATCGCGTGCGGCTGGTGCGCGCGCTCGAGGTTGCGCTGATCACGGGCGAGCCGCTGTCCAGGCACCAGCTCCGGCACGGCTTCGGCGAGCGCCTCGGCAGGCTTCTCTACCTGGTGGTCGATCCCGGCTTCGAGGAGCTGCGGCGGCGCATCCGCCGCCGCTCGTGCGAGCTGTTCGAGCGCGGCCTGCTCGACGAGGTCCGCTCGCTCTGGGAGCGGGGATACGGTCCGGAGCTCGCCGCCCTGCGCAGCATCGGCTACCTCGAGGCGGGACGGGTGCTGCGCGGCGAGCGGACGCCCGCCGCGGCGGTCGAAGATCTGGTGCGCTCGACCGAACGCTTTGCCAAGCGCCAGCGCACGTGGTTTCGCGCCGAGCCGGATGCCGTGTGGCTGCGCCCGGAGGCCGATCGCGAGCGCCTGTTCGACGGTCTGCGGCGGTTCCTCGACCGGCGCCCGCCATTGTAAAGGCGCGCCGCTTCGTCGATCATCCGCCGGCCATGCAGTCGACGTACCTCGATTTCGAGCGCCCGCTCGAGGAGCTCGACCGGCGGATCGAGGAGCTGTCCGGCGGCCGGCCGCGCGCGCCCGAGCTGGACGAGCTGCTGCGCGGCCGCGTGCGGCTGGAGACCGAGCTGTACCGCGATCTCGGCCCGTGGGTCCGCGTGCAGCTCTCGCGCCACCCCGATCGGCCGCAGGCGCTCGACTACGCGACCCGGGTCTTCCGCGACTTCACCGAGCTGCACGGCGACCGCTGCTTCGCCGACGACGCGGCGGTGATCGGCGGGATCGCCTGGATCGGCGAGCAGCCGGTGCTGCTGGTCGGTCATCAGCGCGGCCGCACCACCCAGGAGAAGGTCCGGCGCAACTTCGGCATGCCGAAGCCCGAGGGCTACCGCAAGGCGCTGCGCCTGTTTCGCCTGGCCGAGCGCTTCGGCCGGCCGATCGTCTGCCTGATCGACACGCAGGGCGCGTTTCCCGGCCCGGATGCCGAAGAGCGCGGGCAGGCGGAAGCGATCGCCCGCAACCTGCGCGCGATGGCGGCGCTGCGCGTGCCGATCGTCGTTTGCGTGATCGGCGAGGGCGGCAGCGGCGGCGCGCTCGCGCTCGGCGTCGGCGATCGCGTTCTCATGTTCGAGTACGCCTGTTACTCGGTGATCACTCCGGAAGGATGCGCGTCGATTCTCTACCGGGAGAAGACCGCCGGATCGGTCGCGCGGGCCGCCGAGGCCCTTCGCCTGACCGCCCGCGACCTGCTGGCGCTCGAGGTGATCGACGAGGTCCTGCCCGAGCCGGCCGGCGCGGCGCACCGCCACCCGGCGCAGGCGATGGACGCGCTGCGCGGCGCGCTGGCGCGGCACCTGACGGAGCTCGGCGCTCTCTCGGGCGACGAGCTGCGCCGCGCGCGCTACGAGAAGTTTCGCCGCATGGGGCGATTCTAGACCGGCGCGCGAGGACGGGACGGCGGCCGCCGTCGCCGAGCCGCGATGCCGGAGCGTGACCTTGCAGTCGATCCCGCCATGGGTTACGCACTGCCATTTCGACGGAAGGCCGATTGCCGATGCCCGCCAAGACCATCGACCGGCTGCGGCGCCGGATCGATCGAATCGACGACGCACTGCTGCGCCTGGTCTCCGAGCGCGCGCAGGCGGCGCGCGCGATCGGGCGAGCCAAGGCGGTCGACGGCCGAAGCGTCTACGTCCCGGCGCGCGAGAAGAAGATCCTCGAACGGCTGAACCGCCGGCGCGGCGACCTGCCGGCGCCGGTGGTGCGCGCGGTGTTCCGCGAGGTGATCTCGGCCTGCCGCTCGCTCGAGCGCGGCATCCGCGTCGCCTATCTCGGTCCCGAGGCCACCTATTCGCACATGGCCGCACGGGAGCAGTTCGGCGCGGGCGCTGCGTTCGCACCGGTGGATTCGATCCCGCAGGTCTTCGAGGAAGTCGAGCGCGGCGCGGCCGAGTTCGGCGTCGTGCCGATCGAGAATTCGACGGACGGGGTGGTCACGCACACCCTCGATCGGTTTCTCGAATCGAGCCTGCGCATCGCCGCCGAGATCTGTCTCGACGTCAACCACTGCCTGCTGTCGAGGCGCGGCGATCCGCGCCGCGTACGGCGCATCTTCTCGCACCCCCAGGGCCTCGCGCAGTGCCGTCGCTGGATCGCCCTGCACTATCCGAAGGCCTCGCTGCACGAGGCGCCGAGCACCGCCAGCGCCGCCCGCGAGGCGGCGAAGCTCGACGACGGAGCGGCGATCGCCAGCGGGCTGGCGGCCGAGGTCTACGGCCTGCACGTGCTGGCCGAGAACATCCAGGACCTCTCCTTCAACGCCACCCGCTTCGTGGTGATCGGCCCCGAGGACTCCGCCGAGCCCTCGGGCGACGACAAGACCTCGGCCGTGTTCTCGATCCGCGACGAGGTCGGCATCCTCCATCACATGCTCGAGCCGTTCGCCGAGAACCGCATCAACCTGACGCGCATCGAGTCGCGCCCCCTCAAGGGCAAGCCCTGGGAGTACGTGTTCTTCGTCGACTTCCTCGGGCACCGCCGGGAGCCCCGCGTCGGGCGCGCGCTCGGCAAGCTCGGCAAGCTCTGCCAGATGCTCAAGGTGCTCGGCAGCTATCCGGTGTGGCGATGAGCATCCAGCACCTGATCCCGCCGTGGCTGGCGTCGCTGGTCCCGTATCAACCGGGCAAGCCCATCGAAGAGGTGGAGCGGGAGTACGGCATCCGCGACTCGATCAAGCTGGCCTCGAACGAGAACCCGTTCGGGCCCTCGCCCCGCGCCGTGACGGCGCTGCGCGAGGCGCTCGGCGGCGTGCATCGCTATCCGGACGGCGGCGGGTTCTACCTGAAGCAGAAGCTCGCCCGGAAGCTCGGGGTGGGCGCCGAACAGGTCGCGCTCGGCAACGGATCGAACGAGATCCTCGAGCTGCTGGCGCGGAGCTTCCTGCGGCCGGGCGAGGACGCCGTGATGTCGGATCAGGCGTTCGTGGTCTACGCCTCGGTGGTGCAAGCCGCGGCGGGGATCCCGCGCGCCGTGCCGCTCAAGGACTTCACGCACGACCTCGACGCCATGCTCGCCGCCGTCGGCCGCTCGACGCGACTGGTGTTCCTCGGCAACCCCAACAATCCGACCGGCACCATCTACCGGCGGGGCGCCTTCGAGCGCTTCCTCGAGCGCATCCCGCGCGACGTGCTGGTGGTCGCCGACGACGCCTACGCGGAGTACGTCGAGGATCCCGAATACCCGCGCACGCGCGACTACCTGCGCGCCGACCGGCTGCTGGTCGGGCTGCGCACGTTCTCCAAGATCTACGGCCTCGCCGGCCTGCGCATCGGCTACGGCGTGGGGCCGGCCGAGGTGATCGCCGCCCTCGAGCGCGTGCGCCAGCCCTTCAACGTGAACTCCTTGGCGCAGGCGGCGGCGCTCGCGGCTCTCGACGACGAGGAGCACGTCGAGAGGAGCCGCCGCGGCAACCGCCAAGGCATGCGCTTCCTCGAGGCCGAGTTCTCGCGCCTGCGGCTCGACCACGTGCCGAGCCAGGCGAACTTCGTCCTGGTGCGGGTCGGCGAGGCCGCCGCGGTCTACGAGAAACTGCTGCGCCAGGGCGTCATCGTCCGCCCGGTCGCCGGCTACGGCTTCCCCGAGCACGTGCGGGTGACGGTCGGCACCGAGGCGGAGAACCGCCGCTTCGTCGAGGCGCTGGAAACGGCCCTGAGATGAGCCGCCACGCTCTTCGTAAGGACTGCGGAACCGGAGGCGAGGCACCAAGCCAGCGGAGCAATCGCGGGTGTAAGTCGGCGCGCCCGAGGCGCCACGCTCTTCGCAATGACGGCCGAGTCGGAGCCCCGCCGCCAAGCCAGCGGATGAGCGGCCGGCCCACCGGCGCCCGACCGGGGGAGCATGCCGCGAGCCGCCGCTCCATCCGCGAGCAGGGCGGATGAGCCGCGGGCGCAAGATGCCGAGCGCGAGGCACGACGGGGCGTGCCCGCCGGCTCCCTCCGCACCGAGGCCCCCACCGTGAGACTCTTCGACCGCATGGTGGTCGCCGGCGTCGGCCTGATCGGCGGCTCGCTCGGCCTGGCCGCGCGCCAGCGCTCGCTGGTCGGCGAGGTGGTCGGCTACGGGCGCGGCGAGGAGAACCTGGCGACGGCGCTCGCGCGCGGCGCGGTCGATCGCTACAGCCGCTGCGCGGCGGAAGCGGCCCGCGGCGCCGATCTGCTGGTGGTCGCCGTGCCGGTGCGGTCCACTCGCGCCGTGGTCGCGCAGCTCCTGCCGCACGCCGCCGCCGCCGTCGTGGTGATCGACGCCGGGAGCGTGAAGGGCCCGGTGGTCGAGGCGCTCGAAGCGCTGGTGTCGCCGCCCGCGGCGTTCGTCGGCTGTCACCCGATCGCCGGCACCGAGCTGTCCGGGGCGGCGAACGCGGCCGCCGACCTGTTCGAGGGGCAGCTCTGCGTGCTCACTCCCACCGCGAGGACCGACGCGCGCGCTCTCGAGCGGGTGCGCTCGCTCTGGGAGGGAGTGGGAATGCGCCTCGAGTCGATGGCCGCGGACGATCACGACCGGCTGCTGGCGCTGGTCAGCCACCTGCCCCACGCCGTCGCCTACGCGCTGATCGCGGCGATCGAGGGGGAGCGCGTCGGCGGACGGGACCCGCTCGCATACTCGGGCGGAGGGCTGCGCGACACGACGCGCATCGCCGCCAGCCCGGCCGAGATGTGGCGCGACATCTTTCTCGACAACCGCTCCGAGGCGCTGCGGGCGATCGATCGATTCGCGGCGGCGCTCGCGCGGCTGCGCGACGGGGTCGAGCGCGGGGACGCGGGCGCGCTCGACGGCGACCTCGGCCGCGCGCGCGCCGCACGCTCGCGGCTGAAGGAACGCCGCTCGTGAGCCCGAGCGGGCCGGCGCCGCTCGAGATCCGGCCGATGCGCGGGCCGATCCGCGCCACGCCGTCGCTCCCGGGGTCCAAGAGCCTCACCAACCGGGCGCTGGTGATCGCCGCGCTCGCCGACGGCGACGGCGTGCTGCGCGGGGCGCTCGACGGCGACGATACCCGCCACATGGTCGCGGCCCTCGAACGGCTCGGCTTCGCGGTCGACTGGGACCGCGGCGCCGCGACCATTCGCGTCGCCGGGCGAGCCGGCGTCATCCCGTCGCGTGGCGCCGAGCTGTTCGGCGGCAACGCCGGAACGACCGTGCGCTTCCTCACCAGCCTGGTGGCGCTCGGCCACGGCCGCTTCACGATCGACGGAGACCCTCGGATGCGCGAGCGGCCGATCCAGGACCTGCTCGACGGGCTCGTCGCGCTCGGCGTCGCGGCGCGCAGCGCGCGCGGCAACGGTTGTCCGCCGGTCGTCGTCGAGGCCGCGGGCCTCGCCGGCGGCGAGGCCCGCATCGCCGGCGAGACCTCGAGCCAGTTCACCAGCTCGCTGCTGCTGGTCGCGCCCTACGCGGCGCGGGACGTGCGTCTCACCGTGACCGGAGACCTGGTCGGCGCTCCGTTCGTCGACATGACGCTCGCGCTCATGGAGCGCCACGGGGTGCGCGCCGTGCGCTCGGGCAACGAGATCCGCGTCGCTTGCGGACAGCGCTATCGCGGCGGCGAGATGCCGATCGAGCCGGACGCGACCGCCGCGTCGTATTTTCTCGCGGCGGCGGCGCTGCTCGGCGGAGCGGTGACGGTTCCGGGACTCGGCCCAGGCTCGCTGCAAGGGGACGTCGCCTTCGCGGAGGTGCTCGCCGAGATGGGGGCGGAGGTGCGCAGCGGAGCCACGGGCCTCACCGTGGTCGGCCGGACGCTGCGCGGCGCCGACCGGGACTTCCGCGCGATCTCCGACACGTTTCTCACGGCGGCCGCGCTCGCCCCGTTCGCCTCGTCGCCGACGCGGATCCGCGGCATCGGCCACACCCGCCGCCAGGAGACCGACCGGGTGAGCGCGGTGGCGCGCGAGCTGTCGCGGCTCGGCGTGCGCGTCGAGGAAGGGAGTGACGAGCTGCGCATCGAGCCCTCGCTGCCGCACGGCGGCGAAGTCGAGACCTACGGCGACCACCGCATGGCGATGAGCTTCGCGTTGATCGGCTTGCGTGTCGCGGGGATCCGCATCCGCGATCCGCGCTGCGTCGAGAAGACGTTCCCGGACTTCTTCCGCCGTCTGGAGTCCCTGCGTCCCACCGAGTAGGCTGCATCGGATGCGCTCGAACGGGTTGATCATCGCCATCGACGGGCCGGCGGGGGCCGGCAAGAGCACGGTGGCCCGCGAGCTGGCCCGGCGGCTGGGTTACGTCTACGTGGACACCGGCGCGATGTATCGCGTCGTGGGGTTGCTGGCGCGGGAGCAGGGCATCGACGCCGGGAACGGCGCGCAGCTCGGCGAGCTCGCCGGCCGCTTGGCGATTCGCTTCGAGGCTCTCGCCGACGGGACGCAGAGAGTCCTGGTGGATTCCCGCGACGTGACCGCGGCGATCCGCGAGCAGGAGGTCGGCGAATGGGCTTCCCGGGTCTCGACGCGGGCCGAGGTCCGCGAGCGGATGGTCGCCGCGCAGCGGGAGATCGGCGGCGCCGGCGGAGTGGTGCTCGAGGGCCGCGACATCGGCACGGTGGTGTTCCCCGATGCCGACGTGAAGTTCTTCCTCGAGGCATCGGCCGCCGAGCGCGGGCGGAGGCGACACCACCAGCTCCTCGGGCGCGGCGAGGCCGCGGATCTACGACAGATCGCCGCCGAGATCGAGGGGCGAGACCGCCGCGATCAGGCGCGCGAGCATTCGCCGCTGCGCTGCGCGCCCGACGCCCTGCGGCTCGACAGCACAGGGCTTTCCGCGGCGCAGGTGGTCGACGAGATGCTGCGCCGCTGCCGCGACGCCGAGCGCGCGCGGGGCGCGCGGCAACAAAAGCCTTGAATCGCAGGCCGCACAGAGGTAGAGGAGGTAGGGTTAAGCTGCCGTCGCCACGAACGAACCGGTACATTCCCGCCGCGGGGTCTTCGACGGGGTGAGCAGGGGATCGTTCGAGAATATCGGGAAAGGGGATCTGCAAAAACCAAATGGATCGTAACAAGGATCGTCCGTCCAACGCGCCCGCCGGCGAGGAGGTGGAAGATTTCGGGGCGCTGTTCGAAACCAGCCTGAGAACCATCAAGCCGGGCGAGGTGGTGCGCGGCCACGTCGTGCAGGTCACCCGCGACTACGTCACGGTCGACGTCGGCTACAAGTCCGAGGGGCAGATCCCGATCCACGAGTTCGTCGGCCGAGACGGCAACGTCGAGGTCTCCGAAGGCGACGAGGTCGACGTCTATTTCGATTCGAGCGAGGGGGAGAACGGCGGCATCGCCTTGTCCCGCTCGCGCGCCGAGCAGCTCAAGGTGTGGACCGAAATCGAGCGCGCCTACCAATCACAGACCGCGGTCGAGGGCACGATCGTCGGCAAGGTGAAGGGCGGGCTCAAGGTCGACATCGGCGTGAGCGCGTTCCTGCCGGGCTCGCACGCCGACATCCGTCCGGCGCGCAACCTCGACCGTTACATCGGCCAGCGCGGAAAGTTCGCGATCCTCAAGTTCAACCGCTCGCGGGGCAACGTGGTGGTGTCGCGCCGCTCGGTGATGGAGCGCGAGCGCGAGGTGCTGAAGGAGGAGACGCTCAAGCTGCTCGAGGAGGGAGTCATCCTCGAGGGGCAGGTGAAGAACATCACCGACTACGGAGCGTTCATCGATCTCGGCGGCATCGACGGGCTCCTGCACATCACCGACATGTCCTGGGGACGGGTGTCGCACCCCTCCGAGGTCGTGAAGGTGGGCGATCACCTCAAGGTGGTGATCCTCAAGTACGATCCCTCGCGCGAGCGGGTGTCGCTCGGCATGAAGCAGATCATGCCCGACCCGTGGTCCGACGCGCGCGACCGCTATCCGGCGGGCACGCGGGTCAAGGGCAAGGTGGTGAGCCTCACCGACTACGGTGCGTTCGTCGAGCTCGAGAAGGGCATCGAGGGCCTGATCCACGTCTCGGAGATGTCCTGGACCAAGCGCGTCGGGCACCCCCGCGACGTGCTCTCCGAGGGGCAGGAGGTCGACGTGGCGGTGCTCGACGTCGATCCGCAGAATCGGCGCATCTCGCTGGGCTTGAAACAGACCGAGCCGAACCCGTGGGACCTGGTTCGCGTCAACCATCCGGTCGGCAGCCACGTGCGGGGCAAGGTGAAGAGCGTCACCGATTTCGGGATCTTCGTCGGCGTCGCCGAGGGCGTGGACGGTCTGGTGCACATCTCGGACCTGCACTGGACGAAGAAGGTGAAGCATCCCTCCGAGCTGTACCGCAAGGGCGACGACGTGGACGCCATCGTCCTCGGCGTCGACGTCGAGAACGAACGCATCTCGCTCGGCATCAAGCAGCTCACGCCCGATCCCTGGGTGACGCTGCGCGAGCGCTATCCCGACGGCAGCCACGTGCACGGCAAGGTGACGAGCGTGGCGGACTTCGGCGTCTTCGTCGAGATCGAAGAGGGCATCGAGGGACTGATCCACATCTCGCAGCTCTCCACCGAGCGGGTCGACAAGCCGCAGAACCTCTACAAGCCGGGCGACGACGTCGAGGCCGAGGTGATCAGCATCGACCCCAAGGAGCGGCGGATCGCGCTGTCGATCAAGGCGCTGCGGCGATCGGAGGAGCGGGCCGAGGTCGAGAATTACCTCCGTCGCGAGCGCGAGAACGCCCGCTTCTCGTTTCAGGACATCCTGAGCGAGGAGCTGCCCCTCGATCGTGACGAAGGGGCGGAGACCAAGAAGCCCTGAGCGCGCCCGCCATGACCGGGCGTCATCCGATCCTGCGGAGGATCGTGCAGCTCGCCGCGCTCGGGTTCTTCCTGATCGTCGGCCTCGCCTCGTACGGCTACCTGAAGAACGAGGGCTTCGCGTTGCTCGGCGGCGACGCCGTGGCGGTGGTGACCGTCGAGGGAATCATCGAGGGGTCGCGCGAGACCGTGCGCTCCCTCGACCGCGCCGCGAAGAACCCCGGCATCCGCGCCGTCGTCCTGCGGGTGGATTCGCCGGGAGGGGGCGTGGCCGCGTCGCAAGAGATCTACGGCGCGGTGCTGCGGGTGCGCGCTCGGAAGCCGATCGTGGCCTCGCTCGGCGCCATCGCGGCCTCCGGGGGCTATTACGTCGCCAGCCCGTGCGACGCGATCGTCGCCGACGCGGGAACGCTCACCGGATCGATCGGCGTGTTGCTGCAGATGGGCAATCTCTCGGAGCTGCTGAAGAAGATCGGGATCGAGGGCGTCACGCTGAAAGCGGGCAAATACAAGGACATCGGCTCGCCGCTGCGGCCGATGACCGAGGAGGAGCGCCGCCTGTTCGAGGAGCTGCTCGAGAACGTGCACGGGCAGTTCGTCACCGCCGTCGCCGAGGGGCGAAAGCTGCCCGTCGACCAGGTCCGCCGGATCGCCGACGGCCGGGTCTACTCCGGCGAGCAGGCGCGCGACCTGCATCTCGTCGACCAGCTCGGCGGACTGCGCGACGCCGTTCATCTCGCCGCGCAGCGCGCCGGGATCAGCGGCGAGCCGAGGTGGATCGAGGTCGAGCAGCGACGGTCGCCGTGGTGGTGGCGGCGGGTGACGGGCCTCGTGCCGGGCGGCGCGGCGGGGTTCGGCGGGCTGCAATATCTCTACGCCGGTCCCTCCCCCGCGGGTTGACGCCGCCCGTCGGGCGGAGCGAGAGTAGCCGGCGAGCGCAGCGAACGATGGGGCGAGGGGTCGATGACCAAACGCGAGCTGATCGATGAGGTGATGAAGCTCTATCCGCGGTTCTCGCGCCGCGACGCCGAGGTCATGGTGAACGCCGTCTTCGAGAGCATGACCGAGGCGCTGTCGCGCGACGAGCGCATCGAGATCCGCGGCTTCGGCAGCTTCGTGGTCAAGCATCGCCAAGCGCGCGAGGGGCGCAATCCCAAGACCGGCGAGCTGGTGTCCGTCGCCGCCAAGCGGCTGCCGTTCTTCAAGGTGGGGAAGGAGCTGAAGCTGCGCGTCGACGGCCGCCCCGTTCCCGATACCGACGAGAGCGGCGGCAGCGCCGTCGGCGGCGGCGAGGAGTTCCAGGAAGGCTAGCGGGGCAGAGGGCCCGCCGCGGCGCTTCGCGGCCGGCCTCGCGATCGCGATCCTTCCCCGCCCCGCCGTGCCGCGCGAGCCGATGAAAGTGCTGTGGGCGCCGTGGCGGATGACGCTGCTCTCCGCCCCCAAGCCGAAGGGCTGCATCTTCTGCCATCTGCCCCGCAGCGACGACCTCCGCGGCAGCCTCGTGCTCGCCGCGACCCGCTCGGCGCTGGTGATGCTCAACCGCTACCCCTACAACAGCGGGCACCTGATGGTCGCGCCGCGGCGCCACGTCGCCTCGCTCGATCGGCTGACGCGGCCGCAGCGCGGCGAGCTTCAGGACGCGCTGGTCCGCACGATCGAGATCCTGCGCCGCGAGCTCGCCCCCGAAGGCATGAACGTGGGCATGAACCTCGGCGCCGTGGCGGGAGCGGGCATCGCCGATCACCTGCACTGGCACGTCGTGCCGCGCTGGACCGGCGACACCAACTTCATGCCGGCGATCGGTTCGGTGAAGGTCATGCCGCAGCACCTGCTGGACACCTACGACCGCCTGCATGCCGCGTTCGATTCGCTGCGCCGGGATCGCCGGCGCCGCCGGGCGCGCCGTTGACCGGCGCGGCGACGCGACCGGGGCGGGTTGCCCCTGCGTGGAGCGACCCCTATAATCCGGCGGCCACTCGATGAGACCCCAGAAGACCCTCGGAGACCTGAAGTGCGACGGCGTCGCCGTGCTCGAGGTTCGCGAGGAGCTGCGCAAGAACCTCATCGAGCGTCTGACGCGCGCGGAGCGGATCCTGCCGGGGATCGTCGGCTACGACGACTCGGTGATCCCCGAGCTCGAGAACGCGATCCTCGCCGGGCACCACATGGTGTTTCTCGGCGAGCGCGGCCAGGCCAAGAGCCGGATCATCCGCAGCCTGGTCGGATTGCTCGACGAAGAGGTGCCGGTGGTCGCGGGCTGCGAGCTGAACGACAATCCCTACGCGCCGATCTGCAAGCGCTGCATCGTCCGCTTGTCCGAGCTCGGCGACGCGCTGCCGGTCGACTGGCTGCGCCGCGAGCGGCGCTACGGGGAGAAGCTCGCCACCCCCGACGTCTCGATCGCCGACCTGATCGGCGAGATCGATCCCGTGAAGGTCGCCGAGGGTCGCTACCTCGCCGACGAGGAGACCATCCACTACGGGCTCGTGCCGCGCAGCAATCGCGGCATCTTCGCCATCAACGAGCTTCCCGATCTGACGGAGAAGGTGCAGGTCGGGCTCTTCAACCTGATGGAAGAGAAGGACGTCCAGATCAAGGGCTACAAGATCCAACTGCCGCTCGACGTGGTGATCGTCGCCAGCGCCAACCCGGAGGATTACACGAGCCGCGGGCGCATCATCACCCCGCTCAAGGATCGCTTCGACGTCCAGATTCGCACCCACTACCCGAAGACCATCGAGGACGAGATCGCCATCATGGAGCAGGAGGTGCCGCAGCGGGAGTACGGGCAGCGGCCGCTGCGCGTTCCGCCGTTCCTGAAGGAGATCCTCGCGCAGCTCACCATGGAGGCGCGGGCGTCGAGCGAGATCAACCAGTCCTCGGGCGTCAGCGTGCGGGTGACCATCAACAATTACGAGAGCATCCTCTCCAACGCGGAGAAGCGCGCGCTGCGCCTGCGCGAGCCGGAGGTCGTTCCCCGGCTCTCCGATCTGCCGAGCCTGTTCGCCTCCACCACCGGCAAGATCGAGGTCGAGTACGTCGGCGAGGACGTCAAGGAGGAGGACGTGATCGAGCGCCTGCTCAACCGCGCCATCCTCAAGGTGTTCGACAAGTATGCCAAGGTCGACGACCTGAAGCGGGTGGTCGAGTACTTCGAGCAGGGCTGGGGCGTGGAGGTCTCGGACGTCATGCCGTCGGAGGAATACCTCGAGGGCATCCGCGGCATCCCGGGCTTGCGCGAGGGCATCCTCGCGCTCGGCCCGTTCGAGAGTCCCGGGCTGATGGCGGCGGCGGCGGAGTTCCTGCTCGAGGGCCTCCACCTCCACCAGAAGGTCAACAAGGAACGGGAGGGTGGGCGATACGTCTACCGGGCCTGAGCGACGGGGCCGAACGTCCGCGGCCCGCGACGTGAGATCCGAGATGCGCTCCCCCTCGCGCGGCCCGTTCGCGGCCGCGCGGCGGTATGGGGCTACCAAATCCTCGTTGCCGCGCGAAGACATGAGATGAAGATGCGCCAAGACGCGACCGGCGTTTCGGTTGCGGCCGTGCCGCTCTGAGAGACGCCGGGCCGCTCGCGGCGAGGCGATGTTTCGCAACCGCTACACCCGCTGGGACGGCAGCCAGCGAATCCAACTGACGCCGTCTCAGGTCTTCGAGAAGCTCTCCGAATACCTGTCCTTCACCGACGACCTGCAGCAGGCGATGGATTGGCTGCTGCGGCAGGGGCTGGAGTGGGAGGGCGCGCGGGTCGTCGGGCTCGACGATCTGCTCGAGCAGCTGCGCGAGGAGATGCGCAAGCGCTACCGCGAGTACAACCTCGACCATGCTCTCGACGAGATCCGGCAGAAGCTCGGCGAAGTCCTCGATCTCGAGCGCTCCGCGCTCGAGGGGAAGGGCGAAGAGGGCCGCCGCAAGCAGGAGCTTCTCGCGCGGTTGCCGACGCGGCTCAGCCAGGCGATCGAGCAGCTCCGGCACTACTCGTTCGAGGACGACGACGCGCGGCGCGCGTTCGAGAACCTGCTCGAGGAGCTGCGCGACATCCGCGACCTCGAGGAGTTCCGCCGCCGGTACGGCGACCTGTTCCACGGCCAGCAATCGCTCGACTACGAACAGGCGGTCGAGCTGATGCGCGAGATGGAGCGGCTGAAGAAGCTCGAGGAGGACCTGTTCTCGGGGAACCTGAGCGGCATCGACCTCGAGGCGATGCGCGAGATGCTCGGCGAGCGAGCCTGGCAGGACGCGCAGACGCTGCAGCGGATCATGAAGATGGTCGCCGAATCGGGCTACGTCCTGCAGCAGGGGGCGAAGCAGAAGCTCTCCCCGAAGGGAGTGCGCAAGATCGGCCAGCTCGCGCTGCGCGACATCTACCAGAACCTGCTGCGCGACCGGCTCGGCAGTCATCCGGCCGACCGCCGCGGACCGTCGCAGATCCGTCCCGACCAGACGCGCCCCTACCGGTATGGAGATCCCCTCCATCTCGATCTGGTGGCGACGTTGAAGAAGGCGCTCGCCCGGCGGCTGGGAACGCCGCTGCCGCTCGAGCCCGGCGATTTCGAGATCTTCGAGACCGACGCGAGCACGACGACCTCCACCGTGCTGCTGCTCGACATGAGCTGGTCGATGAGCTGGGAAGGGCGGTTCGCCGCCGCGAAGAAGGTGGCGCTCGCGCTGGAGAGCCTGCTGCGGTCGCGCTATCCGCGCGACTACTTCGGCATGGTCGGGTTCTTCACCCGCGCCGTCGAGCTGAAGCTCCAGGACCTGCCGGAGGCTTCCTGGAACATGGGCGACCCGTTCACCAACCTGCAGGACGGCCTGCGGCTCGCGGGCGACCTGCTCGCCAAGCACCCCAGCCGCAACCAGCACATCATCGTCATCACCGACGGCCAGCCGACCGCGTACTTCTCCCGCGGCCGGCTGTACTGCGAATGGCCGCTGTCGTTCGGCGGGATCAGTACGCGCGCCGCCGCCGAGACGCTGAAGGAAGTCGAGCGCGCCACCCGCCGGGGCATCGTCATCAACACGTTCATGCTCGACGACAGCCCGCCGCTGCGGGCCTTCGTCGAGCGCATGACCCGCATCAACAAGGGACGCGCGCTCTATACGCGCCCGGATCATCTCGGCGAGTATCTGCTCGTCGACTATCTCGGGCGGCGCCGGAAGAAGGTCTAGCGGCCCGGGCCGACATGCCCGGGCCGGCGTCCCGGGCGGGGATCCTCGCGCCCGCGGTCGCCGACCGCCACGGCGCCCGGCCGGTCGCCTTGACGGCGGGTCGAGGCGACTTACCTTCGCTGGCGAAGCGCTCCGACGAGCGCGACGACGAAAGGAGACTTTCCATGGCGCTGATTCGATTCTCGCGCGACCTCGATCCCGTCGATGCGTTGCTGACGTTGCAGCGGGAGCTCGGCCGGGTGTTCGACAGGCCGTTCGGATTCGATCTCGGACCCTCGGGGCGGGACGTCTATCCCGCGGTCAACGTGTTCACCGAGCGGGACGGTTACGTCCTGCGCCTGGAGGTCCCCGGGGTGGCGCCCGAAGACCTCTCGATCCAGGCCGAGGGCCGTACGCTGACGATCTCCGGGAAGCGCGAGGTGCGGGCGCCCGAGAACGGCAGCTTCCATCGCCGCGAACGCGGCGCCGGGGACTTCCGCCGCTCCGTGCAGTTGCCGCGCGACGTCGACCCCTCCAAGGCGCAGGCCTCCTGCAAGCACGGCATCCTGACGGTTCGCGTTCCGAAGCGGGAAGAAGCGAAGCCGCGCCAGATCGCCATCCAGGCCGCGTGACGGGTCGCGATCACCGCCAGTTGATCGCGCCGGAACTCCGGCCGGAGCGCAACGCATGAACTGGACGCTGCTCGGAGCCCTGCTGGGCTTCGCGGGTGTGGCGGCGGGGGCATTCGGCGCGCACGGCCTGCGCTCGCTGGTGACGCCGCAGCGGCTGGAGATTTTCGAGACCGCCGTCCGCTACCAGATGATTCACGCCCTGGCGATCCTGCTCGCCGGCCTGCTCGGCGCCCCGCAAGCGGGATGGTGCTTCGCCGCCGGGATCGGCGTGTTCTGCGGCAGCCTCTACCTGCTGGTGCTCACCGATCAGCGCTGGCTCGGTGCGGTCACGCCGATCGGCGGCCTGCTGTTCCTCGCCGGTTGGGCGCTGCTGGCGCTCGCTTCCAGGAAATGAGAACCGCTGTGCAGCGGATGACAAAGTCCCTCGCGAGGCGACCGCGTCAGTCGCGGGACGAGCGGTGCCGGGGTCCGGAGGAGCACGGCGAATCAACGGCTTAGCGCTCGGCTCCGGGGAGGAGCCGGGGCTGGCTGACGGTGCGCGACTTGCATCCCCTCTTGGCAGTTCTTTCCTTCCCTCCGCC
>JACPRU010000003.1 GCA_016189835.1 Deltaproteobacteria bacterium
CAAGGATCGGACGGGACCCCACGGCATGAAGCCCCTGGAGGGATTGCGCGTTCTCAGCGTCGAGCAGTTCGCCGCGGCCCCCTACGGCACGATGTTCCTCGCCGATCTCGGCGCCGAGGTCATCAAGATCGAGAACGCGGCGACCGGCGGGGATACCGCCCGCCAGGTCGGTCCCTACTTCCTCGGCCCGGGCGACAGCCTGTATTTCCAGGGCTGGAACCTGAACAAGCGCAGCGTCCTCCTGGACCTCAAGTCGGACGCCGGGCGCGCCGCCTTCGAGCGGCTGGTCGGCAGCGCCGACGCGGTGATCAACAACCTGCGCGGGGACCAGCCGGCGAAGCTGGGATTGGACTACGCCAGCCTGTCGAAGATCAATCGGGCGGTGGTATGCCTGCACATCTCGGCCTACGGCCGTGACAACGAGCGGGCCGCGCGGCCCGGCTACGACTTCCTGATGCAGGCGGAGGCCGGGCTCATGAGCCTCACCGGCGAGCCCGACGGCCCGCCGTCCCGCTTCGGCCCCTCGATCATCGACTACATGACCGGCGTCGTCGGCATGGTCGGTCTGCTGAGCTGCCTGCGGCAGGCGCAGCGGACCGGCCGGGGCTGCGACGTCGACACGTGTCTGTTCGACGTCGCGCTCCATCAGCTCAATTACGCCGCGACCTGGTACCTGAACGAGGGCTACGTTTCCACGCGGCAGCCGCGCAGCGCGCATTTCTTCATCTCCCCGGTGCAGACGGTCCCCACCGCGGACGGATGGATCTTCGTCATGTGCATGACGGACAAGTTCTGGGAAACCCTGCTCGAGGGCTTGGGCCGTCGCGATCTCGGCGAGGATCCGCGCTTCGCGGACCAGATCGCGCGGCACCAGAACCGCGCGGCGCTGACCGCCATCCTCGAAGCCGAGTTCCGCAAGCAGCCGAGCGGCTACTGGCTGGCGAAGCTCTCGAGCGAGCTGCCGATCGCCCCGGTGTACGACCTGCCGCAGGCGCTCGAGAACCCCTTCGTGCGCCGCACCGGCATGGTCCGCAGCGTTCCCCATCCGCGGCGGCCGAACCTGAGAGTGCTGGCCAGCCCGATCAAGGTCGACGGCGCGAGGCCGGAGCAGAAGGCGGCCCCCCCGGCCGGCGCCGACGACGAAGCGCTGCTCGGCGCGGCCGCCGGCGGCGGTGAGCCGACTCGCCGAGGTCCAGGCTCGTGAAGCCTGCGACGGAAGAAGAGGAGTAGAGCATGGATTACGGGCTCGCGTTTCTTTCGGCGGTCGACATCCACCGCGAGGCGGCGCAGGCGGAGGCACGGGGCTTCACGCACTTTTGGCTCTACGACACGCAGATGGTGTGCGCCGATCCTTACCCCTGCCTGGCGCTGTGCGCGGCGAACACGAAGACGATCCGGCTCGGCACCAACGTGACGAACCCGAGGTCGCGGATCGCTCCGGTCACCGCGTGCAACTTCGCCACGTTGAATCAGCTGGCTCCCGGCCGGGTGGTGATGGGGATCGGTACGGGGAACACGGCGCGGCGGACGCTCGGCATGCCGGCCGCGAGCCTGTCCGAGCTGGCCGACCACGTGCGGATTTGCCGCGCGCTCTTCCAGGGCAAGACGGTGCCCTACAGCGAGGGGGAGCGCACGCGAATGATCCGCTTCCTGAACCCGACGGGCGGGTGGATCAACATCGAGAACCCGATTCCGATCTACGTCGCGGCGAGCGGGCCGAAGACCCTGGAGCTCGCCGGGGAGATCGGTGACGGGGTGATTCTGTTCGGGACCGTGGGCGACAGTCTTCTCGACTACGCGCTCGGCCACGTCCGCCGGGGCGCCGAGCGGGCCGGGAAAAGACTCGAAGACCTCTATCTCATGGTCAGCACGGCGTTCCACGCGGTCAAGCCCGGCGAGAGCCTCGCCGACCTTCAGGACGCCGTCGGCGCCTACGTCTCGTCGGAGTGCAACATCTTCGCCCTGTCGGTGAAGGACCCGCGCGATCTCCCCGCCGACGTCCGCGAGGAGATCATGGCCTTCCGGGACGCGTACCGGACGCCGGACGCGCCGCCCGAGACGCGCCACCTCGACCGCTACTCGGGCTACGTGCACGACTTCCGGGCCGAACACTCGGAGATCGTCATGGCGAAGATGATCAAGGAGACGACGCTCACCGGAACGCCCGACGAGCTGGCCGCGCGGGTGAAGAAGATGGCCGCGGCGGGCATCCGCCAGATTGCGATCCACGGCGGCACGCGGCAGACCATGAGCACGGTGATCGAGGAGTTCGCCGCAGCGGTGATCCACAGGGTGTGATTCTCGAACGGCAGGCGGCGGCACGCACGAACCGGGAAGGAGACGCAAGATGACGAAGGAGCCGATGAAGTTCGCAGAGATGCTCAAGGACTCGCCGAAGAACTGGGGACGCTGGGGAGCCGACGACGAGCTCGGCTGCCTCAACTTCCTCACCAACGAGGAGGTCCTGCGCGGCGTGAAGGCCGTCCGGCAGGGAAAGACGTTCACGCTCGGAATTCCGCTCGCCCGGCCGCAAGGCGACCCGCTCTACCCTTCGCGCAGCCAGCCGATCCGCACGATGGTGAGCGACAAGGGCATGTACATGAGCGGCCGGACCCAGGCCCTTCCCGGCGGCTGCGAGTACGCCGACGACGTGATCGTCATGTACCTGCAAGGCACCACGCAGTACGACGCGCTCGGCCACGTCTGGTACGGCGACAAGATCTACAACGGTTACGACGCCAAGACGACGATCGGGGGCTTACAGAAGTGCTCGATCGAGCCGATCGCGAACAAGGGCGTGATCGGCCGCGGCGTGCTCCTCGACATCGCGCGCGCGAAGGGCAAGAAGCACCTCGACGCGAACGAGCCCATCCACCTCGCGGACATCGAGGCGGCGGCGAAGAAGCAGAACTCGCCGATCGAGAAGCACGACATCCTGCTGATCCACACCGGCTGGCTGAAGCGCTACTACGACGAGGGCCTCGCCGGCTTCTTCCCCGGCGGTCAGATGCAGGAGCCCGGGCTCGCGTACTCGAAAGAGCTGGTGCAGTGGATCTACGAGATGGAGATCCCCTCGATCGGCAGCGACACGATCGCCACCGAGCAGACCTGGCACCACGAGAGCGGGACGATGATCCCGCTGCACATGGCGCTGCTCTATCATCTCGGAGTCGTCTTCAACGAGATCAGCTGGACCCACGATCTCGCCGAGGATTGCGCGAAGGACGGCCAGTACACGTTCCTGTTCGTCGGCCTGCCGCTCAAGGTCGTGAACGGCGCCGGCTCGCCGGTGAATCCGGCGGCGATCAAGTAGCGGCGGCGAGCCCGGCCGGGGCAAGTTCCGGTTGCCGAGGGACGGTCGTGGGATGAGATCTCGGCCCGTGCGGCAGGTCTCACGGGCCGAAAAGGCCGACCCGGTCGAAGAGCGACAGCGATTCCGCGATCGCGGCGATGCGCGCCCGGTACTCGCGCCGCGCGCGCATCGCCTCGTCCACGTCGACGGAGCGGAACGTGACCTTCGAGCCGGGCGGCGCCTGCGCCAGCCGGTCGAGGTCGCAGTGAATCACCGTGCCGATCGTCGCGTATCCTCCCCCGGTCACGGCGTCTCGCATCAGCAGGATCGCTTCCTGACCGCCCGGCACCTGCACCGAACCGACGGGATAGCCGACGTCGACCACGTTGGACGCGTCGGAGCCGGCGCCGAACGGCGGCTCCCGGTCCCGGAACCGCAACGCCGGCCCGCGCAGCCGGTAGCCGACGCGGTCGGCCTCGGTCGAAACCTCCCAGGTCGCCGCCAGGAACTCCCCGGCGCTGTCCGCGGTCAGCCGGTACGAGCAGAGCCCCATGATGATCCGCAGCTCGACGTCCCTCGGCAGCGCCGGCAGAAAGCGTGAGGGGATCATCCTGCCGATCAGCGCCTCGGCCTGCGGGGGCACCGGCCCGACCGGCAGGCGGTCGCCCGCCTGGAGTCGGCGGCCCTCGACGCCGCCGAAGCGGGCGAGCAGGTAGGTCGAGCGGCTGCCGAGCAGCGGCGGAATCGCGATGCCGCCCGCGACGCAGAGATACGCGCGGACGCCTCGCTCCGCCTGTCCGCACGCGACCTGGTCTCCCGGACGCAGCCGGTGCGCCACCCACCGCGGAACGCGCGTGCCGTTCACGCGGACGTCGAGACCCGCGCCGGTGACCGCGACGACGGCTTCCTCGGTGGTCTCCACCACCGGCCCCGCGAAGGTGATCTCGAGCGCCGCGGCACCGTCCGCGTTGCCGACCAGCCGGTTGCCCACGCGGAAGGAGAGCTGATCCATCGCCCCGGCCGGCGGCATGCCGATGTGGTACCAGCCGAACCGTCCCGCGTCCTGGACGGTCGTTTGCAGGCCTCCGTCCAGGACGTTCAGCATCCCGCGGCCTCGATCTGCAGCCGCTTCAGGTAGCCCGGCGGGTCGCGGAAGTAGCGCGCCGGCTCGAACTGCTGCGCGACGGTCCGGTAGCGGTACGTCCCCGCTTCGACCGCGGCGCGGATCGCGAGGAACTCGTCCATGTCGATCGGCCTGAGCTTCCAGCGGTCGCCGGGGAGGGCGAGGATGTAGCGCTCCCGCAGGTCGACGAGGGTGGCGGTGGGATCGTAGATTGGCACCGGCGTCATTCCCAGCAGCTGATATCCGCCGGGGCCCCGCACCGGATAGATCGCCAGGAACACGCCGCCATGCGACACCGCTCGCTCCGGCGTGTCCGTTCGCGGCCGCACGTACTTCGGAGCCTGGATGGCCCGCTCGCGGGCGACCATCTGAAAGCCCCACGCGGTGCCCGGCACGAAGCCGATCATCGACACCCAGTACGGGGTACCGGAATGGGCGGCGATGAATTCGTCCTTGCTCGAGTAACCGTTGATCGCCATCAGGTACTCGAGATTCGATACCGACGGATCCTGATGGCGGTCGGCGAAGCGCTTCGCGCACTCCTTGGTCCAGGGATCGTCGTAGAGCACGGGGATGTCGACCAGCCGCGAGCTGAGCGACTCGATGTGCTCCGCCTTGTGCTCGATCTCGCGCAGCAGCTCGACGAGCCGTCGCGGCTCGACCGCTTCGGGGTCGTAGTGAACCAGGTACGACGCGTTGGCCGGGCACACCTCGATGACGCCGTCGATCCGCTGCCGCTCGATCTCCTGGCAGACCGAGAGCACCCGGAAGTTCACCTCCAGGCTCATCTCGATGTCGAAATCGACGAAGATGAACTCGTCGCCGCCGTAGTCGTAGCGCGTCGCCATGCGCCCGCCCCCCCCTTCCGTCAGCGGGCGGCCATCTCCGCGAGGACGTCGGCGGCCACCCGCAAGATCTCGTCCACGTCGGCATCGCCGTGGGCGGTCGACAGGAAACCCGGGTGAGCCGGAGGCAGCAGCACGCCCTTCGAGATCATGCCGATGCTGAACGCGTATTGCCGGACGGGATCGGCGCGCATCGCGGAGCGCTTGTCGCGGATCGGCTCGCTCGCGAAGTGAACGTGGAAGATCGATCCGATGCCGGTCGCCTGGACCTCGATCCCTTCCCGCAGCCCGGCTTCGCGCAGCCCCGCCCTCAGCCTCTCCCCGCGTCGAGCCAGGGTGTCGTAGAAGTCGCCGCGCTCGAGCTCCGCGATCATCGCCAGTCCGGCCGCCATGCCGATCGGGTTTCCGGAAAACGTCCCCGAGGCGAAGATCTTCTCCTTCACGTCCGAGGGCTCCTTGGTCGGAGTGACCACCTTCTCCATGATGTCCCGCCGCCCGCCAAACCCGCCGATCGGGAACCCGCCGCCGACGATCTTGCCGATCGCCCCGAGATCGGGCTGGACTCCGAAAGCGGCCGAGGCGCCGCCCAGACCGAGTCGGAAGCCGGTGACGATCTCGTCGAAAACCAGCAGGATTCCCTTCTCCGCCGTGAGCTCGCGCAGCGCAGCGAGCCAGTCGCGGTCCGCCGGAATCGCTCCGATGCCGAACCCGGCCACCGGCTCGATGAAGACCGCGGCCAGCTCGTCGGCGTGCTCGCGGATGATGTCGAGCGCCGCCGGGTCGTTGTACGGCAGCAGCAGCAGGCGCTCGAGCGACGACCGCTCGGTGCCGGCGCAGCCGGCGATCGGTTCCGGGCGATGATCCGAGCCCGCGCCGGCGACGAAAGCGCCGGTGAGACCGAAGTCGTGCTGGCCGTGATAGTTCCCCTCGAACTTCGCGATGCGCTCTCTTCCGGTGAAGGCGCGCGCCACGCGCGCGAGCAGGAACGTCGCCTCGGAGCCGCTGCTGACGAAGCGCACCATCTCCATGTAGCGCATGTGTATGCCGACGGTTCTCGCCAGCCGGATCTCGAGCTCGGTCGCGAAGATCGGCGAGATCGCCTGGCCGAGCTGCGCCGCCACCGCGCGGGTCACCGCCGGCGGGCCGTGACCGAGAATGGCCGACCCGGCGCCGGCGAGGAGGTCGATGTAGACGTTGCCGTCGACGTCGACCACTCGCGAGCCCGACGCGCTCTCGACGTAGATCGGATGCGGCTTGAAGAACTTGGCGTTGCCGCTGACTCCTCCGGGAAGGACGCGGCGCGCCGCTTCCCAGAGCTGCTGCGAGCGAGGAGTCCGCTCCCGGTAGGCGCGTACGAATCCTTCGGCAGTCGCCATGCGAGTCTCCCTGCGATCAAGCGGGAAACGGATCGGGGATCTCCGCGCCGAGATCCACCCAGACGCTCTTGACCTGGGTGTATTCGCGGATGACCTCGAGCCCGTTCTCCCGGCCGAAGCCGCTCAGCTTGTAGCCGCCGAACGGAGAGGCGAAGTGGATTCGGCGGTAATTGTTCACCCACACCGTGCCCGCCCGGATCCGGCTCGCGATGCGGTGCGCCCGCTTCACGTTGCCGGTCCAGACGCCGGCCGCCAGTCCGTATTTCACGTCGTTGGCGAGCTGCACGGCCTCCTCTTCCTCGCGGAACGTCAGCACGCAAACGACCGGACCGAAGATCTCCTCCTGGGCGATGCGCATCGAGTTGCGGACGCGCGTGAAGACCGTGGGCAGGAAGAAGCATCCCCGGGCGAGCGCCTCCTCGCGCGGCCGGCCGCCGCAGAGCAGCTCGGCCCCCTCCTGCTCGCCGATGCGGACGTAGTCCTCGACCCTCTGCTGCTGCTCGCGCGACACGAGTGAGCCGACGTGGGTCTGCGGGTCGAGGGGATCCCCGACGCGGATCCGCCGCACGCGCTCGAGCAGCCGGGCGACGAATTCGTCGGCGATGCGTTCGTGCAGCAGCAGGCGCGAGCCGGCGACGCAGGTCTGACCGGCCGCGACGAACACGCCGGCCATCGCTCCACGCAGCGCGTTGGCGATTTCCGCATCGTCGAACACGATGTTCGGCGACTTGCCGCCCAGCTCGCAGGTCAGTCGCTTGAGGTTTCCCGTCATCTCGCGGCAGATCGCCTGCCCGGTCGCGGTCTCGCCGGTGAAGGCGATCTTGTCCACGTCGGGATGGCGCACGAGCGCCGCCCCCGCGCTCTCGCCGTATCCGGGAACCACGTTGACGACCCCGGCCGGGATCTCGGCGCGCTGGACGAGCTTCGCCAGCTCGAGCGCGGTCACCGGCGTCTGCTCCGCCGGCTTCACGACCACCGTGTTGCCCGCGGCCAGAGCCGGCGCGAGCTTCATCGCGTACATGAGGAGCGGCGAGTTCCACGGGGTGATCGCGCCGACGACGCCCACCGGCTCGCGAACCGTGTAGTTCAGGAAGTCCGGTCCGAGCGGCACCGTCTCGCCCTGGATCTTGTCGGCGAGGCCGCCGAAGTAGTGGTACCAGTTCGGGATCGCGCCGAGCTCGACCCCGAGCGTCTCGCGAATCGCCTTGCCGTTGTCCAGGGTTTCGAGCCGCGCCAGCTCCGCGGCGTTCTCCGCGATCAGCTCTCCGAGCCGCCGCAGGCGCTTGCCCCGTTCGATCGGCGCCATCGTCCGCCAAGGCCCGTGGTCGAATGCCTTGCGCGCCGCGGCGACGGCCCGGTCGACGTCCTCTCCGTCGCCTTCCGGAACCTCCGCCCAGGCCTCGCCGGTCGCCGGATTGACCGAGGTGAGCACGCGACCCGACGCCGAATCCACCCATTCGTCGTCGACGAACATTCGGTAGCGTCTGCGAGGCGCATCCATGGGAGACCTCCCGTTTCGCTCGTTTGGGGGTTGCTCGCCAGCCCGATCACGAGCCCTAGCACGGGCGCAGCCGGACGGTCGAGCCGCCGCCGCGCCGCACGCGCCGTCGCCCCCGCTCGGCAAAGGGAAGAGTCTCGGGTCAGAAGACGTGCAACGATTCGTTGCACCCGAGAACGCACGCGGCACACAGTGGGGGTCAGGC
>JACPRU010000019.1 GCA_016189835.1 Deltaproteobacteria bacterium
ACCATGTTCGGATCCCACACAAACCCGCGCTGAAACGCTGGTATGCGAATCTGGCCACGAGGAACGAGGTCGAGAATCTCCCGAACCGTGAGCTCTGCCATCTACCCGTGCCTCCTCACAGCTGCCATCGGTCTGCCCAACTTCTATTCGACAGCCCTATATAGCCTCTCACCCCAAGGTGAAGCCCACTGTCTAAACAACCCACTCGCGAGACTCCTCGCGCTCGAAATTCCTTTCCTCGCAAGTCGTTGTTGAGACAGCTCCGTTCTCCTCCGAGGGGTTAGGCAGACCTGCGTATTCCGGGTCAAGGAAGCGAGGGTCGCCCCATCCTCCCCTGCTCACCTCCCCCGCTCACTCCCTACCCCCGCCGTCTTCCCCCATCCCGAGCGCCGGCCGTTCGTGCCCGGGTCTGCTCATTCGAGTAAGCGGTCGGCCGGACTTCGTACCCCGGCCGGCCCGCGGTTCAGGACGTGCGTGTAGATCATCGTCGTCGCCACGTCCCTGTGACCGAGGAGCTCCTGCAAGGTGCGGATGTCGGTGCCGTCCTCGAGCAGGTGCGTGGCGAACGAATGACGCAACGTGTGACAGCTCGCCCGCTTGGCGATTCCCGAGGCGAGCACGGCCTGACGGACGGCCTGCTGCACCACGGTCTCGTGGAGGTGGTGGCGCCGCCGCTGGCCGTTCTCGCGATCGACGTAGTGACGGGTCGCCGGAAACACCCACTGCCAGGCCCAGTCGCGGCCGGCGGCGGGGAGCTTCCGTGCGAGCGCTCCGGGAAGCTCGGCCCACCCGGCGCCCTGGGCGAGATCGCGCCGGTGCTGGTCGCGTGCGCGGTCGAGCTGCGCGGCGAGCGCGGATCGGACCGTTGCGGGCAGCATCGTGACGCGGTCCTTGTCGCCCTTGCCGGAGCGAACGACGATCTGGTGACGGCCGAAATCGACGTCCTTGACGCGCAGGCGGCAGCACTCGAGCAGCCGCAGGCCGGAGCCATAGAGCAACGTCGCCATCAGCCGCGGCGTTCCCCGCAGGTGCGAGAGCACGAGCCGCACCTCGTCGCGCGTGAGCACCACCGGAACGTGCGCGGGTCGCTTGGCGCGCGCCAGATCGTCCAGCCAGGGAAGGTCGCGCGCGAGCACCTCTCGATAGAGAAAGAGCAGCGCCGCCAGGGCCTGGTTCTGCGTCGATGCGGCAACGTGTCCGCGAGTGGCCAGATCGCTGAGGAAGGCCGTCACGTGCTCGGCACCGAGGTCCGCGGGATCGCGGCGCGCGTGGAACTCGTAATACCGCCGCATCCAGTTGAGATAGGCGTCCTGCGTGCGCGGACTGAAATGGCGCAGGCGCATCGCGGCGCGGGCTCTGTCTCCGAGGCGCGGAGGCGATTGCGAGCTGGATAGTCGCAGCCGGCTGCCGTATTCGCGTGGCGGGCTTCCTTCGCGGACGATGGATGCGCCGCCCGGCGTCCGCGAGCAGAACCCGGCCCGCGCGCCCCAGGCAGGCTCGCGGTCGCGGGATGGGCGTGTCGCCGTCGCCCGCTCGACCGTGGTGAGCGTCGCAGGCATGACCTCCGGTCTACCCTCGCCGGCGCGAGCCCGTCAACGAAGAGTAGGAAGCGGGAAAACCAAGGGCTCGCCGCCGCGCCGGGCACCCAGACCGCCGCCGGTTTACGATTTCGAGGCGCGCTTTACGCCGGGAGCGGTCGGAGCGGCCGCTTCGCCGACCCGGCCGCGCGCGGCGGCGTCCCCCGCCGCCCGTCCCACCGAGCGCAGCCGTGCCAGGTACGCGAGCGCCTCCTCGAGGGAGACGACGTCGCCGTACTTGGCGTCGATGTCGAAGAGGCTCGCCTCGTGCGGCTCGTCGGCGCGGTCGCCGACCGCCTCGCGCGGCACGATCGGGCGAAATCCGTAACCCAGGGCGTCGACGACCGTCGCGCGCACACAGCCGCTCGTCGTACAGCCGGTGACCATCACGGTGTCGATGCCTCGCGCGGCGAGCAGCGCCGCGAGATGGGTGCCGAAGAACGCCGAGGCGTACTTCTTGACCAGCAGCAAGTCCGACGGATGCCGCTCGACTCGCGGGTCGAGCCGGACGAGATCGCCGCCCACCGTGAGCGTCCGCAGGTACGGCCCCTTGCGCGGCCACAGTCCGGCGTCGTCCGGACACTGCGGGTCGTAGGCGATGACCGTGAAGTAGGCGGGCGCCCCGGCGGCGCGCGCGGCGCCGAGCAGGCGGTTGGCGGCGGCGATCACCGCGCCGAGCTCGCCGGCGACCGGCGAAAGCTCCGGGGCGGTGAATCCGACCTGCAGGTCGACGACCAGCAGGGCCGGGTGCTCTCCGTAGCCGACCCGCTCGCCGAGCCTCGCCCGCTCGTAGACCGTTCGCTTGTCGGCGCCGCCGCTCATGCGCTCCTCACGCGAGCCCGTGCGGCCGCGCGACCTGGGGAACGAACCGCCCCGCGGGGCGGTCGGTGACGATCTCGCCGTCCTGCATCACCAGATGCCCGCGCAGGAACGTCATGACCGGGATGCCGCGCACCCGGCGGCCTTCCCACAGCGAGTAGTCGGCGCGCGAGCGCAGGCGCGAGACGCCGAGCGTCGCCTCGCGCTCCGGGTCGAGAACCACGAGGTCGGCGTCGGCGCCGACCGCGATCGCGCCCTTGCGCGGGAACAGCCCGTAGAGCTTGGCGGCGTTCTCCGAGAGCACGCGGGCGAGCGTCGGCAGGTCGATCCGGCCGCGGTTCACCCCCTCGTCGAAGAGCAGCGCCAGCGTGTCGGCGACCTGCAGGTTGATGCCGACGCGGCAGTCCCAGAAGTCCGCCTCGGTCTTGAACGCGGCCGAGTAGCAGAGACTGTCGGTGCCGACCACCGAGATCGTGCCCTCCTGGATGCCGCGCCACAGCCGCTCGCGATCCTTCTCGAAGCGGATCGGCGGCTGGATCTTCGCCTTCCCGCCCATGCCCTTGGCGTCCATCTCGGGGGCGGTCGTCGAGAGGAAGCAGGCGATCGTCTCGCCGACCACGTTCATGCCGTCCGCCTTCAGGCGCTTCACGGTGTCGACGGTGTGCGCCGCCGAGATGTGCACGGGATAGAGCGGCACGCCGAGCTGGTGGGCGATCTGCCCGTAGGTGTAGATCTGCACGCTCTCCGCCCACTCGGGGCTCGACTCCGCCCAGGCCACGAGCCGGTCGGCGCGCCCGCTGCGCCGCAGCCGATCGACGAGGATGCCGCGCACGTAGGGATCCTCCGCGTGGATCTTCGGGAACGCCGGCGTGCCGCAGCGGCGCAGCTGCTCGCAGGCGTCGTGGAAGAGCGCCGGCGTGATGCCCTCCGGGTCCATGCCGAAGCCCGCCGCCTGCTCGCCGACGTAGCCGGTGAAGAACTTGAACGACACCCCGCCCTCGCTCGCCACCACCGGGATCTGGCGGGCCTGCTCGGCCGTGCCGACGACGCTCGTCACCTTGAAGTCGCACCACGAATGGCCGCGGCCGCAGTCGACGGCCTGAGCGAACAGCTCGGGGAGCGGCCGGCGCCCGAGCAGCGAGGTGGTCGCGATCGTCGTCACCCCGCCGACCAGGCAGTCCCGGGTCGAGTGGAGGAAGTCCTCGACCATCGACTCCTCGCCGATGCGGTCGCCGACGCCGAAGTGGACGTGCGGATCGAAGAGTCCGGGAAGCAGGATCTTGCCGTCGAGGTCGATCTCGCGATGCCCCCGCCCGAGCGTCGCGCTCGAGCCGAGCGCGACGATCTCCTCGCCGTCGATCGCCACGCCGCCGCGGAACACCCCGCTCGGGGCGACGACCAGAGCGTTCTTGAGGACGAGATCGTGAGCCATGGCGCGGTTCCTTTCCGCGGTCAGGCCTGCGTGAATCCCTTGCCCTCGGCGGCGAGCCGCTCGAGCAGCGCCGCCGGCCGCCAGACCTCGCCCTCGCGGCGCTGCCACTCGAGCAGCCGGTCGCGGATCGCGGCGAGGCCGATCTGGTCGGCCCAGAACATCGGGCCGCCGCGGTAGGTCGGCCAGCCGTAGCCGTAGACCCAGATCACGTCGATGTCGCTCGCGCGGATGGCGATTTTCTCGTCGAGGATCTTCGCGCCCTCGTTGACCATCGGGTAGAGGAGGCGAGCGAGAATCTCCTCGTCGGAGATCGCGCGGCGGCGGATCCCGAGCTGCGACGAGACCTCGAGGATGATCCGCTCGACCTCCGGGTCGGGCGTGGCCGCGCGGGCGGCGCCGTACTTGTAGTAGCCGGCGCCGGTCTTCTGGCCGAAGCGGCCCATCTCGCAGAGCCGGTCGGCGACCGCCGACTTCGTTCCCCGCCCCTTGCGGATGCGCCAGCCGACGTCGAGCCCGGCGAGGTCGCCCATCGCGAACGGGCCCATCGGGAAGCCGAAATCGTAGAGCACCTGGTCCACCTGATGGGGCAGCGCGCCTTCGAGCACGAGCTTCTCCGCCTCGCGCCCGCGCTGGTAGAGCATGCGGTTGCCGACGAAGCCATCGCAGACGCCGACCAGCACCGGCACCTTGGCGAGGCGCCGGCTCGCGCTCATCGCGGTGGCGATCGCCGCCTTCGCGGTCTTCGCTCCGCGCACGACCTCGACGAGACGCATGACGTTGGCGGGCGAGAAGAAGTGCATGCCGATGACGCTTTCGGGGCGCGCGGTCGCCGCGGCGATCTCGTCGACGTCGAGCGTCGAGGTGTTGGTAGCGAGCACGGCGCCGGCCTTGGCGATCGAGTCGATCTTCGCGAACACCTGCTTCTTGACCGGCATCTCCTCGAACACCGCCTCGACGACCAGGTCGGCGTCGGCGAGCGCGCCGAAGTCGGTGGTGCCGCGGATGAGCCCGAGGCGCGTCTCGACGTCCTGCGGCGCGAGCCGGCCCTTGCTGGCGGTCGCCTCGTAGTTCCTCCGCACCACCGCGAGGCCGCGGTCGAGCGCTTCCCGGGCGACCTCCACCACGGTCACGGGAATGCCGGCGCTGGCGAAGTTCATGGCGATGCCGCCGCCCATGGTGCCGGCGCCGATCACCGCCGCCTTGCGGATCTCCTTCGCCGGCGTCTCCGCCGGCACGTCGGGGATCTTCGCCGCCTCGCGCTCGGCGAAGAAGAAGTAGCGCTGCGCCTTCGACTCGGGCGAGGCGAGGACCTCGAGGAACAGCTCGCGCTCGCGCGCCAGGCCCTGGCCGAACGGCAGGCTCACGGCCGCCTCGACGCACTGGATGCAGCGCTCGGGCGCGCGAAAGCCGCGGGTTTGCCGCGCCACGGATTTGCGGAAGCTCGCGAACACCTCGGGCTTGCCGCGGACGGCGGCGAGCTTGTCGTCGAGATCGCGGATCTTCTTGAGCGGCCGGCGCTCGGCGACGATCTTCTCGGCGAACGTCGCCGCGCCGGCGGCGAGGTCTCCCTCGACGATCTCGTCGATCAGGCCGTGGCCGAGCGCCTCGCTCGCGCCGATCGGATCGCCGCCGACGATCATCTGCAGGGCCTTCTCGACGCCGACCACGCGCGGCAGCCGCTGCGTGCCTCCCGCGCCGGGCAAGAGGCCGAGCTTCACCTCGGGGAGGCCGAAGCGGGCGGTCTTCACGCCCACCCGGTAGTGGCAAGCGAGCGCGACCTCGAGGCCGCCGCCGAGCGCCGTGCCGTGGATCGCCGCCACCACCGGCTTCGGCGCGCCCTCGATGAGATCGAGCACCTCGTGCAGGCCGGGCTCCGCCATCGGCTTGCCGAACTCGGTGATGTCCGCGCCGGCGATGAACGTGCGGCCGGCGCAGACGATGACGATCGCCGCGGCGTCGCGATCGGCGGCCGCGCGCCGCACGCCGTCGCGCAGGCCCTGGCGCACGTGCTGGCTGAGCGCGTTCACCGGCGGGTTGTCGACGGTGAGGACGGCGATCCGGCCGCGGCTCTCGATATCGACGGAACGGGTGATGGCGGTCATGAGTCGAGCTCCCTTCGTTAGATGCCGTGCTTCTTGAGCTTCGTCCACAGCGTCCGCTCGCCGATGCCGAGCAGCTCGGCGGCCGCCAGCTTGTCGTCGTCGCTGGCGGCGAGCGCATCGAGGATCAGGCGTCGCTCGAGGTCGCGGAGCGCCGGCTCCAAGTTCAGGCGGTCGGGCCCCGCCCGCTGCGGCTCGGCCGCGGCCAGCAAGGACGAGCCGGCCAGAGCCGGCCAGACGATCTCGCCGCGGCAGAGCACGGCGGCGCGCTCCATGAGATTCCTGAGCTCGCGGACGTTGCCCGGCCAGGCGTAGGCCCGCAGCGCCGCGGCGGCCTCCGGGGCGAGGCGCAGGCCGGGCTTGCCGAGCTGGCGGGCGAACTCGGCGAGGAACGCCTCGGCCAGCGGGACGACGTCCTCCGCGCGGTCGCGCAGCGGCGGCAGCCTGACGTGGAAGACGTTCAGGCGGAAGTAGAGGTCCTCGCGGAAGCCGCCCTCGCGCAGCGCCTTCTCGATATCGCGGTTCGTCGAGGAGACGACGCGCACGTCGATCGGGATGCGCCGGTTCGTCCCGAGCGGCTCGATCACGCCCTCCTGCAGCACGCGCAGGAGCTTCGCCTGCAGCCGCACGTCCATGTCGCCGATCTCGTCGAGGAACAGCGTGCCCTCGTCGGCCGCCTGGAGCTTGCCCACGCGGTCCGCCTGGGCGCCGCTGAACGCGCCGCGGACGTGGCCGAACAGCTCGCTCTCGAGCAGCTCGAAGGGAATCGCCGTGCAGTTGAGCGGCACGAAGAGCTTGTCGCGCCGCGGGCTGAGCTCGTGAATCGCGCGCGCGACCAGCTCCTTTCCCGTGCCGGTCTCGCCGGTGATCAGCACGGAGCTGCGGGTGGGGGCCACCTGCCGGATCAGCTCGAGGACCGGCGCCATCGCCGCCGACCCGCCGATCAGCTCGCCGAGGCGCGCCCCGCCGCCGGTCTGCTCGCGCAGGAAGCGGTTCTCGAGCCGGAAGCGGGAGAGATCGAGCGCGCGGCGGATCACCGCCTCGAGGGCATCGACGTCGAACGGCTTCTGCAGGTAGTCGATCGCGCCGAGCTTCATGGCCTCGACCGCCGTCGCCACGGTGCCGTGCGCCGTCAGCACGATCACCGGCACCTCGCCGTCGATCTCGCGCAGCTCGCGCAGGAAGTCGATGCCGCTCTTGCCCGGCATCTTCAGGTCGGTGACCACCAGGTCGCTGCGCTCCGCGCGAAACGAGCCGAGCGCCTCCTCTGCCCCCGCGGCCGCCGTGCAGTCGAGACCGATGCGGCGCGCCAGGATCTCCAGGACGCGGCGCATGCGAGCGTCGTCGTCGACGACCAAGAGGCGCTTCATGCGGCACCCCCGCCGAGCGGCAGCTCGATCCGGAAGCGCGTGCCGCGCCCCGGCGCGCTCTCCACCGCGACGCGGCCGCGGTGCTCGTGCACGACCCGCTGCACGAACGTGAGACCGAGGCCCGCCCCGCCGTCGCGGCGCGTGAAGAACGGCTCGAAGATCCGCGCCCGGACCTCCTCGGTCATGCCGGGCCCGTCGTCCACCACCTCGAAGCCCGCCTGGCCGTCGCGCGGCGCCACCAGACCGATCTCCACCGAGCCGCCGCCGGGGAGCACCTGGACGGCGTTGACGAGCAGGTTCAGGGCGACCTGATAGACCAGCTCGGGGTCGCAGAGGACCTCCGGGTCCGACTCGATCGCGCGCCGGCGCACCCCGACGCCCTTCTCGCGCGCCTGCACCTCCACGAAGTCGGCGGCGCGGGAGAGGATCGGGCCGAGCGGCGTCGACTCCCGCTTCAGCTCGCGCGGGCGCCCGAGCTCGAGCAGCTCGGAGACGATGCGCTCGATGCGGTCGACCTCCGCGCGGACCAGATGCAGCAGCTCGCGAGCGTCGTCGTCCTTCGCCTCGAGCGAGCGCTCGAGGAGCTGCGCCGAGCTGCGCAGCACGCCGAGCGGCGTGCGCACCTCGTGCGCGACGCCGGCGGCGAGCTCACCGACGAAGGCGAACTTGGCCGCGTCCACCAGCTCGCGCTCGGCGCGGCGGAGATCGACCGACATGCGGTTGAAGGCCGCGGTGAGCGTGCCGATCTCGTCGCGCGAGCGCAGCCGCACCGTCGGAGCGGGGCCGCCGCCGCGCCGGACGCTGTCGGCCGCGGCGGTCAGCTCGGCGAGCGGGCGCGTGGTGCGGCGCGCCGCGAGCAGCGCGATCGCCATCGCGGCGAGGAGCGTCGCCGCCAGCGCCGCGCCGAGCAGCGTCGCCGCCCGGCGCACGGGAGCGAGAGCCTCGCCGAGCGGCTGCGCGACGACGATCCGCCAGCGCGGCAGGTCGCCCGCGAGCAGCGCTTCGCCGAGCAGCACCCCGGCCCTGGAGTCGATCCGCGCAGCCGGCGGCGCGCCCTCGACGAGAGCCGCGGGCTCAAGCGAGTCGCCGCGCCTCCAGGCACGGCCGGGAGCCGCGGCGCCGCCGATCACCGTTCCGCCCGCATCGACGATCAGCACGTCGGCGTCGAGACCGACCGACACCAGGTTGGAGCGCACGCGCGCGATGACCTCGGTGGCTCGCTCCCAGTCGAGCAGCGCGACCAGCCGGCCGAGCCGCGTCTCGGGGACCTCGGGATCGGGCACCGGCGCGGCGAGGCGCAGGATCGGCGATCCCGCCGCGCCCGGCAACGGCCCTTCGATCGGCTTCGCCGCGCCGCCGGACGCCGCCACGGTCGCGCCGATCCACGACGGGGCGCTGGCGGCGACCACGCGATCCTCTCGATCGAGCACGAGCAGATCGACGCAGGCCGCGCAGCCGCGCTTGACGGAGGCGAGAAACGAGGAGATGCGCTTGTCGAAGTCGCCGGTGCGCACCTCGCGCATGACGTCTTGCCCGGCGAACGACGCGAGCCGCGCCTGCTCCGAGCGCAGCGCCGTCGACAGCCGGTCGGCGCCGTTGCGGGCCTCGGCGACGAGCTGGCGGCCGACCAGCCGGGCGATGGTCGCGCGGCTGTGGGCGACCGTGATCGCGCCGTAGATCCCGCCCGGAACCGCCACCAGGCCCGCGGCGAGCGCGAGCAGCTTGGTGCGAAGCGAGAAAGACGGTAGGCTGCGCGCGCTCAAACGACCGACTCCCGTCGGCCAACGTTCTCATGAGCGACGCGACTTCGCAAAGCGCCCCGCCCTCGAGGGGGGGGCGCCCGGCGGCGGCCTGGGCACCGCTGCTCGCCACGCTGCTCGTCTGGGTCGGAGCGGGCGCCGCCCGCGCCGAGCTCTCCGGCGCGCCGCCCGTGGACGCGGAAGCCGTCGGCCTGGACACCGCCATTGGACGGGTCGAGTACCGAGCGGGCCGCGGGCTGCACCTCGGCGACACGCGCCTCACGATCGGCGGGTTCACGACGGCCGAGGCGGAGCGCCTCGAAGGAGGCGAGAGCGCGGGCGGCATCGAGGGAGCGAACTTCTTCCTGTTCTTCGACCCGCTCCCCTACGTCCACCTCTTTTCGGAGCTGGAGACCGGACAGCTGGTCGGCGCCGCCGGCGACCAGCGAGGCGCGCGCTCGCACCTCAGGCTCGGCGTCGATCGCGCCTACGGCGACTTCGGCGCCAGCGACGCGCTCGGCCTGCGCTTCGGGAAGTTCCTGACGCCGATCGGACGGTGGAATCCGGTGCCGGCCGAGCCCTTCGTGTGGACCGCGTCGGAGCCGCTGATCGTCGAGAACGTCTTCGACGACACCGTGACCGGCGCGATGCTGTTCGGCCGCGCGTTCGCCCCGCGCGGCGCGCTCTCCTACTCGCTGTACGGCACCTTTCTCGACCCGTTCGACTTCGATCCGGGGGAGCCGCCGGCCGAGCACAGCGCCGGCGGCTACGTGGAGTGGGCGAGCCTCGACGGCTGGGCGCTCGGCGCTTCGTACTTCGCCTCCGAGGCTCGCGGCGGGCCGTGGCATCACCTCGGCGGCGTCGACGGCCTGTGGCGGCCGAGCGCGCGGATCGAGCTCAGCGGCGAAGCCGTCTTCGGCGAGGGCACGCGGGAGAACGGCGCGCTGTGGGGGCTCTACGCGCAGGCGGTGGTGGAGACCATCGACACGCTCTACGCGATCGGCCGCTACGAGCATTTCGCGCCCCCGGGCGACGGCCGGGCCATCGACCTCTACGACGTGGGGCTGACCTGGATCCCGGTCTACTACCTGCGCCTCAAGGTCGACTACCGCATCGCCGACCATCGCGACGAGCTGTCGGCTCCGGGCCTGCGCTCCTCGCTGTCGCTGCTGTTCTGAGATGGCCGCGCGAATCCCAGGCCTGGTGCTGCTGCTCGCGCGTTTCGCTATCGCGAAACAGGTTTTGCCGACTAGGCCGGCCGCGCGAACCCCGGGTCTGGTGCTGCTGCTCGCGCTGTCGCTGCTCGCGCCGGCGACCGGCGGCGAGCGCGACGGCGTGGCGGTGATCGTCCATCCCGACCGCCGCGTCGAGCTCTCGGTCGACGACGTCGCGCAGATCTACCTGCGCCGCAAGCGCTTCTGGAGCGACGGCTCGCCGGTGGTGCCGCTGAACCTGCCCGCCGCCGATCCGCTGCGCGAGCGATTCTCCCGCCTGGTGCTGCGGCAGAACGAGCGGCGGCTCGCCGAGTACTGGAACCGCCAGTACTTCTACGGCGTGCTGCCCCCGGCCACGCTCGCCTCGACCGAAGGCGTGCGCCGCTACGTCGCCGCCGACCCGAACGCGATCGGCTACCTGCCGGCCGCGGAGGTCGACGGCTCGGTGCGCGCGCTGCTGCGCCTCGACTGACCTCACTGGAAGCTCACCAGCTCCGCGGCGTAGACCTTCGTCGAGGTGGCGCCGTCGAGCTCGCCGCCGACCGTCTCCCGCTCCTCGACCACCCGGGTGGCGACGCCGGCGACGGCCTCCGACTCGCCGAGCACCGTGATCAACAGCCGCAGGGCCTCGCCGTCGTCCTCGCCTTCGAGAACCAGCTGCCGTCCCGCCGCGAGCGGAAAGAATCGGTGGGTGACGGCGGTGGTGAACGGACCGGCGGCGGGGTCGCAGACCTCGAGGCTCAGGTTGGTCACGATGCTTCCTCTACCGCCGCCGCCACCGCCGCAGGAGGTTGCGGCCACCAATCCGACAATGGCGGGGAGCAATGCTGTGAACGACGTTCGCTCGGGTCTCTCGACAGCCGTCATGGTCCTTCCTCCGCGGGGCACGTCAGTCGATGATCCCCACCAGCTCCGTCCGCTCCGTACCGCCGTGGAGCGATTCGATCAGCACCAGACCGACCTCGCGGCAGTAGTACTTGTGCTCGACTGCTCCGGGCTCGAGCGGTGACGTCTCCTTGGTTTCCAGACAGTCGGTGAATTGGTCTGGGTCGATCTCGTTATCCGAGACGAGCGACACGCGGGCGTCGAGCCGCAGCACTTTGCCCTCGTCCTCGGCTTCGCCCGCGTAGAACTCCTGCTGGTAGAAGTCGCCGGGCGTGGGATCGGCGAGCATGATGATCCCCGCCTCGGCGTTGCTGCCGATGCCGGCGACGTCCGCGCCGGCTTCCCACGAGCCTGCGCTGTCGCAGTCGCCGGGATCGACGGGCACGCAGCCCGTCGTGGCTTCACCGGTCAGCTCGCCGAAGTACCAGACGTTGCCGTCATCGTCCTGGGCGTACCAGTCGAGGGTGTTCTCCAGCAGGGCGTCGCGATCGCCGTCGCAGTCGCCGTCCTCCCAAACCCGGTCGTGGATCTCCCGGGTCATGACGCCGGCGATGCTCCTGGTGCTCGAGGTGACCTCCACGTCGTTCACCTCGCAGTCCTCTTCCGCCGCGGTCCGGTAGACGAAGGCCGTGCCCGCTGCCAGCGGCCAGTACGGGTTGTCGATGGTGAGCGGGTCGGAGAAGTTGCCGGCATCGAACGGAACGTCGACCCGGCCGCCCGCCTCGGCCCACGTGCCGACCAGCGCCAGCGCCGCCAGGAGAACCGTTAGACTCTGTAGATGGGCCTTCATGACTCCCTCCCTGTTTGCGGCGGCTCGTATCGATTGCCGCGATCACCGGGCGACCGCTGTTGTCCGCACCATCCTTGCGCCCGAAGCGCCGCCGCCGACATCGAAGCGGCGGCCTTCCGCGTGATCCTCCGAACCACTCGCCGCCCAAGCGAGCAAAGGGCGGACCACGACGTGGACGGCGCGAACGCAAGGATTTTCGGCCGCGGCTCGGGTCTGCGGCGCCGGATCCGGCAGGCGAGGACTGCCGGATCCGGCAGGCGAGGCCCGGGCGCGCGCGAGCCCTCGCCCTCGACGGCGGCGCCGGATCGACGGCTACCGTACCCTCGGCCGGCAGCCATCGACGATCGGCTCTTGACGCCGAACCGTGCGGCGAGGGAGGACGGCGGAAGGCACCCGATCGCGGGCAGCGCTGGAGGGAGAAGGAGGCTCGAGATGATGGACTACGGCAAGGCGAATCGGCTCGACGGCAAGGCGGCGCTCGTCACCGGCGCCGCGCGCGGCATCGGCGCCGCGATCGCGGAGGCTTACGCGCAGGCGGGCGCGGCGGTGCTGGTGACCGACGTCCTCGAGGACGCCGGGCGGGGCACGGCCGAGACGATCCGCAAGGGCGGCGGCAAGGCGGAGTTCTTGAAGCACGACGTCACCGACGAGCGGCAGTGGGAGGGGGCGGTCGCCGAGGCGGTGCGCAAGTTCGGGCGGCTCGACGCGGTGGTCAACAACGCCGGCATCGAGAAGATGGCGCGGATCACCGAGTGCTCGGTGGAAGACTTCCGCCGCGTCCAAGAGGTGAACGTCGTCGGCGTCTTTCTCGGCTTGAAGCACGGCATTCGCGCGATGGCGCCCGGCGGGGCCTGCGGCAAGGGCGGCTCGGTCGTGAACCTGTCCTCCGTGGCCGGCCTGCTCGGCATGGCCGGGCTCGGCGCCTACTGCGCGTCGAAGGGCGCGGTGCGGCTGCTCACCAAGTCGGCGGCGGTCGAGTGCGCGCAGATGAACCTCGGCGTGCGCGTGAACTCGATCCACCCGGGCGTGATCTGGACCAAGATGGCCGAGCAGTTCCTCGACCACGTGGTCGCCGAGAAGCTCGTCCCCGACCGCGCGACGGCGGAGGGGGCGTTCAAGACCATGACGCCGATGGGCCGCTTCGGCGAGCCGAGCGACATCGCCGCGGCGGCTCTCTTCCTCGCTTCCGACGCCGCGAAGTACGTGACCGGCGCCGAGCTGGTCGTCGACGGCGGCTACTCGGCGATCTGATCGCCGCGACCGCAAAGGGGGGATCGCCATGGCACGCTTCGTCCGTCTCGTGAAGTTCACCCCCGAGGGCCTGAGGCACGTGAAGGAGCTGCCCGAGCTGTTCGCCAGGGGCCGCCAGTACCTCGAGTCGCTCGGCGGCCGGTTCGTCGACGTCTACGCCGTCTCGGGGCCCTACGACCTGGTGGCGGTCATCGAGGCGCCCGACGGGCAGGCGGTGATGAAGCACGGTCTCTTCGTCGCCCAGACCGGCTACGTGGAGATCGCCACGATGCCGGCGACGCCGATCCAGGAGTTCCTGAAGACCGTGGCCGAGGTGCCGAAGCCCTGAGCGGTCCGGGCGTGAAGGCCGGCTCTCCCAAGCGCAGGCTCGCCGCGATTCTCAGCGCCGACGCCGCCGGCTACAGCCGGCTGATGGCGCAGGACGAGGTCGCCACGCTGCGCACGCTCGAGGCGCATCGCGGCGCGATGGCCGCGCTGGTGCGCCAGCACGGCGGGCGCGTCGTCGATGCGGTCGGCGACAACCTGCTGGCCGAGTTCGGCAGCGTGGTCGACGCCGTGTCGAGCGCGGTGGCGATCCAGGCCGAGATCGCGGCGCGCAACGGCCGGCTCCCCGAGAGCCGCCGCCTGCCGTTCCGCATCGGCGTCAACGTCGGCGAGGTCATCGTCGACGGCGAGCGCATCGCCGGCGACGGCGTGAACGTGGCGGCGCGCATCGAGGCGTTGGCCGGGCCGGGTGAGGTCTGGCTGTCGGCGGCGGCGTTCCAGCAGGTCGAGGGCAAGCTCGAGCTCGACTACGACGACATGGGCGAGCGGCCGCTGAAGAACCTGCCGCGGCCGCTGCGGGTCTATCGCGCGCGGGCGCGCCCCCAGCCGGAAGGAGGGGCGGCGAGCGGCGAGGCCGGCGAGGGAGCCGCCGCGCTCAGCGTCGCCGGCTTCGCCGGCCGCCCGGCGATCGCCGTGCTGCCGTTCGCGAGCCTGGGCGGCGATCCCGCGCAGCCCGACCACTTCGCCGAGGGGCTCGCCGAGGACCTCACCATGCGCCTGTCGCGCTGGCGCCTGTTCCCGGTGATCAGCCGGGGCTCTACGCTCGCCTATCGCGGACGCCCCGTCGATCCACGGCAGGTGAGCCGCGAGCTCGGCGTGCGCTACGTGATCGAGGGCAGCGTGCGCCGCGCCGGCAAGCGCATCCGCGTCGGCTGCGAGCTGGTCGACGCGCCCAGCGGCCGCCAGCTCTGGGCCGAGCGTTACGACCGCGAGCTCGAGGACATCTTCGCCGTGCAGGACGAGATCGTCGACGCGGTGGCCGCGGCGATCGAGCCGGCGCTGCGCACCGGCGGCGGCGCCGCGCCCCTCGGCCACGAGCCGCGCGCGAGCCTCGACGCCTGGGAGAGCTTCCAGCGCGGCTGGGCGCAGCTCCATCGCGCCACCGGCAAGGCCGACGCCGACCGGGCGATCGCTCTGTTCCGCCGCGCGCGCGAGCTGGATCCGTCGTTCTCCACAGCGTTCGCGGCCGAGGCGGCGGGGCACTGCGTGTCGATCCTCTACCAGTGGACCGACTCGCCGGCGGAGGCGGCGGAGGAGGCGCGCCGGGCCGCGCAGCGCGGCATCGAACTCGACGAGGCCGACCCGTGGGCGCAGCTCGCGCTCGGCGTGGTCAGCGCGTTCGCCGGCGATCTCGCCCGCGCCGTCCCCGCCTTCGAGCGCGCGATCGAGCTGAATCCGAGCCTGACGATGGCGTACCAGGGCCTCGGCGTGGCGCTCTCGGCGGAGCGGCCCGACGAGGCGATCCGCATCCTCGAGAAGGGCATCCGCCTCTCGCCGCGCGATCCGTTTCTCTACCTCTTCCACCACCAGATCGCCGTCGCCCACATGATGGCCGGCCGCTACGAGGAGGCGATCGCCGCCGAGGAGCAGAGCGTTCGCCTGCGCGCCGACCAGCCGCACCTCTACCGGGTGCTCGGGGCCTGCTACGGCTACCTCGGACGGGCCGACCGGGCGCGCGCCGCGCTCGACGAGATGCTGCGCCTCTCGCCGCGCTTCTCGATCGACGCCCTGCGCCTGTCGAACTCGCCGGCGCTCGTCGAGCGCTACCTCGAGGGCTGGCGCCGGGCCGGCTGGACGCCCCCGTGAGCCGGGCGCGGATCGCAGCCGCGGCGCGGCGCCGAGCGAGGTGCGGCGGCGCCGGGCGCCGCGCGCCCGCGGCGCGATGCGGCAGTGGTCAGCTCGCCAGCAGCTCGCGGAACAGCGGCGTCAGCTTCTCGTGCTCGAGCAGGAACGAGTCGTGGCCGTACTCCGATTGGATCTCGTGGCTGGCGACGTCGACCGCGTTGGCGCGCAGCGCGTCGACCAGCTCCCGCGACTGGTAGGTCGGGTAGAGCCAGTCGCTCGAGAAGGACGCCACCACGGCCTTACGGCAGCGCATCCGGCGGAACGAATCGGCGAGGCTCCCGTACCCCTCCGCCGCGTCGTACAGGTCGATCGCGCGCAGCAGATAGAGGTAGCTGTTGGCGTCGAACCGCTCGACGAATTTCCGCCCCTGGTGCTCGAGGTAGCTCTCGATCTCGAACAACGTCCGCAGTCCGGCGGGGTCCGCCGGCGCGCGCCGGCGGCCGAACTTCTTCCACAGCCAGCCGTCGCTCAGGTAGGTGACGTGGCCGAGCATGCGCGCGATCGCCAGCCCGTGCGCCGGCGGCTCCTCCCCGTAGTAGTCGCCGCCGCGAAAATGCGGGTCGCCGAGGATCGCCTCGATGCCGACCTTGTGGATGGCGATCGACTGCGGCGTCGCGCGCGCCGCGGTGGCGACGAGGATCAGCGAGTCGACCCACTCGGGGTAGCGCAGCGCCCACTCGATCGCCTGCATCCCGCCCATCGAGCCGCCGACCACCGCGCGCAGCCGCCGGATGCCGAGTCGCTGCACGAGCACGTGCTGCACCCGAACCATGTCGCCGACGGTGATGCGCGGGAAGCCGAGGCCGTAGGGCCGGCCCGTCCGCCGATCGATCGAGGACGGCCCGGTCGTACCGTAGCAGCTGCCGAGCAGGTTCGAGCAGACGACGAAGTGCTCGGCCGTGTCGAACGCCCGGCCGCGGCCGACCATCACGTCCCACCAACCGGGCGCCCGGTCGTCCGGGCGGTGGCGCCCGGCCACATGGGCGCTGGCGGTGAGCGCGTGCTCGACGAGGATCGCGTTGTCGGCGGCGGCGTTCAGCTCGCCGTAGGTCTCGTACGCCACCGTGATCGGCCGCAGGCGCGCGCCGCCGTCCAGCGGCAGGCCGCCGGGCAGGGCGACCGACCGCGTAGCGACGATGCCGACCGAGCCTTCCTCGACGATGACGACGGGCGCCTCGCCGGGCGCGTCGTCGCGACCCGGGCCGAGCATCATCCACCGCGCCCCTGCGACTTCTCGAGCGCCCGCCCGATGTCCCAGAGGAGATCGTCGAGGGTCTCGAGGCCGATCGACAGCCGGATCATGTCGGGCGCGACTCCCGCGGCCACCTGCTCTTCCTCCGAGAGCTGGCGGTGCGTGGTCGAGGCCGGATGGATGACCAGGCTCTTGGCGTCGCCGACGTTGGCGAGGTGCGACAGCACCTGCACGCTCTCGATGAAGCGCACGCCCGCCTCCATGCCGCCGCGGATCCCGAACGTGAAGATCGAGCCCGCTCCTCTCGGCAGGTACTTCCGCGCCAGCGCGTTGTAGCGGTTGTCTGGCAGCCCCGGGTAGTTCACCCACGCCACCGCCGGGTGCTCGCTCAGGAACCGCGCGACGGCGAGGCCGTTCGCACAGTGCCGCTCCATGCGCAGCGACAGCGTCTCGAGTCCCTGCAGGAAGAGAAAGGCGTTGAACGGGGCGAGCGCCGGTCCGAACGTGCGCAGCGTCTCGAGCCGCGCCTTCATGATCCAGCCGAAGTCTCCGAAGGTCTCGTAGAAGCGCACCCCGTGGTAGCCCTTCGACGGCTCGGTCATCATCGGGAAGCGCCCGTTGTCCCACGGAAACTTCCCCGACTCGACGACCACTCCGCCGATCGCCGTGCCGTGGCCGCAGATGAACTTGGTGGCGGAGTGGACGACGATGTCGGCGCCGTGCTCGATCGGGCGGCACAGCCACGGCGTGGCGAACGTGTTGTCGACGATCAGCGGAATCCCCGCCTGGTGGGCGATCGCCGCGACGCGCTCGATGTCGAGCACGTTGATCACCGGGTTGCCGATGGTCTCGGCGAACACGGCCTTGGTCTTCGCGCCGATCGCGCGGCGAAAATTCTCGGGGTCGTCCGGGTCCACGAACTTCGTCTCGATGCCGAGCTTGCGGAAGCTGACGTCGAACTGCGAGTACGTGCCGCCGTACAGCGTCGAGGCCGACACCAGCTCGTCGCCGGCCTCGAGCAGGGTGAGCAGCGCCACCATCTGCGCGGCCATTCCGGAGGCGAGCGCGAGCGCTCCGCGGCCGCCCTCGAGCGCCGCCATCCGCTCCTCGAAGGCGGCGCTGGTCGGATTCATGATGCGGGTATAGATGTTGCCGAAGGTCTGCAGGTTGAACAGGCTGGCGGCGTGGTCGGCGCTGTCGAACACGTAGGCGGTGGTCTGGTAGATCGGCGTCGCGCGCGCGCCCGTGGTCGGATCGGGCTGCGTGCCCGCGTGCAGGCTGAGCGTCTCGAAACCGAACTTCCGGTCCGCCATGGCTCGACCTAGAACGGCAGCCAGCGCGGCCGCTTCGCGGAGACGACCCCGGTGTAGACGCCGACGAAGCCGAGCCCGCCGAACAGGCGCGCGTGCTCGATCTTCATGCAGCGGTTCATCACCACCTCGAGCCCGGCCTCGCGGGCGCGGCGGGCCGCCGCCTCGTGGACGATGCCGAGCTGCAGCCACACGACCTTCGCGCCGATCGCGATCGCGTCCTCGACGATCGGCGGCACGTCCTCGGGCTTGCGGAACACGTCGACCACGTCGACCGGCTCCGGCAGGTCGCGCAGGCTCGGGTAGCACCGCTCGCCGAGCACCTCGGAGTAGGCCGGATTCACCGGGATCACGCGGTAGCCGTGCTCCTGCAGGTACTTGGCCGCGAAGAAGCTCGGCCGAAACCACTGCGCGGAGAGCCCGACCATGGCGATCGTGTGGTTCTGCTTGAGGATGCGGCGCAGGTCTTCGATGTCTTCCATGACGGTGCGGGGCGGCTCCGCCGCAAATGACACGAGGGCACGGCCCGCACAAGAGCCGCGCCGAGCGGTCCGGGAGAGCCGC
>JACPRU010000023.1 GCA_016189835.1 Deltaproteobacteria bacterium
CCTCCGGCCCCCTTGGCTTGTTCCGCCCTCGGCGCGGAGCCCTGGGGCCGCGAACGGCCCGGGTCGGCGGCAAGCGCCTTGGGACGATCGCCCTGCGCCGGGCGCGGGTTCGGCGAGGTCGCGCTCTCGCTCGGTCGATTCGCATTGGGCGCCGGCAGCGTGCCGCGATCGGCCTGGCCGGCGCCGGCCAGGCCCATGGCCTCGGGACTGGCGGGAGCCGAGCGCGATGGGCCGGCGTTCTTCATGCGCCGGCCGACGATCGCCGGCCCGCCCCGGTCGTCGTGGACCGGCGAGGTCCGCTCGGGGATCCGGCCCGCGAACTGTTGCGAGGAGCCGGACCCCAGGATCGCGCGTTGCAGTGCTTGCGGCAGGTCGGTCCAGAACGTGGACGAAGAAGTGACGCCCTCCTCCGCGTCCGACTCCGCGCCGCCCTCCTCGCCGGCGGGCGGCGGCGTCTGGTCGGAAGCGTCGCGACCTGCCTCCCCCGGCGAGGGCGCGGAGCGGGCGGACGAAGGAATTCTCCCGGCGGTGAGCGCGGCCAGAAGCAGCGCGAACGCGAAGAACCAGACGCTTCTCGGGATGAAGCGCGGGACGAGCCGGCGCGGCTCCCAGGTCGGCAGCAGCCGCAGGTTCTCGTGCAGCAGGAAAGTCCACAGCCGGGAACGCCGCCCGTCGGGGCCCGCCGCGCAGAGCGTCGCCAGGCGCTCCTGCAATCCCGCGCGACCGTCGATCACCAGCGCGGCGTGCGCGCTCGGCACCCAGGCGGCGTGGAACCGGCGGGCGCAGCCGAGGGCGATCGTCACGACGCCCGCGAGAAGAGCCCACGTCGCCGCCGCGAAACCCGCCGGCGAGAGCCGGAACGCGAGCGCGACGAGGACGGCGAACGCCGTCAGCGCGGCGCCGGCCGCGACGAACAAGGCGTGCTCGATCGACAGCCGGTTCATGCGCCTGCGCCCGTGCGACATCTGCGCCGCGATGCTGCCGAGTGCGCGCTCCACCGGCGTGAGCTCGCGAGGGCGAAAGGGGGGCGCGGCATCCGGCATGGCCAGTTCCTGTTCATAGGGAAGGCCCGCGGACGGGTCAACGACGAGAATCGCGGCGGGGGCCGAAAGATCCGTTGAAAGCGCCGGAACCCTGGGTTACGATCCGGCGCAACGCGAGAGAGCCCGGGCGATGTCCGCCGACAAAGTCATCACGGAGCGGATCCTCAACGTCCTTCGGCCGTATGCGTCGAACTGGAGCGGAACGCTCAGCCGCGGCGATCTGGTGATCCCGCAGAGCGAGGTGCCGCGACTGATCCGCGAGGTTCTCACCGTGGCGCACGAGATCGCCGAGCGTCACGGCGAAGCCGGTGATCTCGAGGTGTTCCAGGCGCTGATGAGCGGCCGCGCCTCACCGTCGATCCAGGACCAGGTCGCCGATCTGAAGCGACGCTTCCTGATCCTCGCGCGTTGAGCGTGGCCGAGCCTCCGTCCAGGCCGCGGCGCTGGCTCACGCAGAGCCCGGGGATCGACGAGCACTTCAGCGTCGCCCGCTATGTGGCGCACCTCGCCCGCTCGAGCTTCGTCGCGACGCGACACCCGCCGCCTCGCCCCCGCTTGCGCATCGCCGCGAGCGAGATCGGCGTCACGTTCATCGGCCACGCGACCGTGCTGATCGAGATCGACGGCGTCACCATCCTCACCGATCCGGTGCTCTCCGAGCGGCTGTTCGTCGTCAAGCGCCTGGTCTCCCCCGGCCTGCCGCAGGGCGGCCTGCCGGCCATCGACGTGGTGCTGGTGTCGCACGCTCATCACGATCACCTCGACGTGGCGACGCATCGCCGCCTGCCGAAGCGCGACACCATCGCCGTGGTCTCGAGGAATCTCGGCGACCTGCTCTCGCGATCCGGCTACGCGCGGATCGTCGAGCTGGGGTGGGAAGAGCAGTTCGAGCACAAGGGCGTCCGCATCACGGCGCTCGCCGTGAATCACTGGGGAACGCGCGGGCTGCTCCCCGATCGACGTGGCTACGGCGGATTCCTCGTCGAAGGCGCGTCCGGGGCCGTGTTCTTTCCCGGAGACACCGCCTACACCCCGCTCTTTCGCGAGTACGGCCGGCGCTTCTCGATCGACGTGGCGGTTCTGCCGATCGGCGCCTACCGGCCCGCGTCCTTCCGGCGCGTGCACATGAATCCCGAGGACGCGCTTCAGGCCTTTCTCGACCTGCGCGCGAGCTTCCTGGTGCCGGTCCACTGGGGTACGTTCGACCTGTCGTACGAGCCCCCCGACGAGCCGCCGCGATGGATTCGCCAGCTGGCCGCCGATGCCGGCCTGGAAGCGCGCCTCGCGCTGCTCGGGCACGGCGAGGGCCGGGTGTTCCGGGGGAGAAACGGCGAGCGCCCGCGCTGAGCTACTCCAGGGCGCGACTTCGCCGTCTTGCACGAAGACGTGAGATGCGAGGTCTCGGTACGCGGCGACCGTCTTGGTCGTGGCGGCGCCGCGCCGAGCTGCTAGGCTAGGACGCGACTTCGCTGTTTTGCACGAAGATATGAGATACGAGGCCTCAGTACGCGACCACCGTTTAGTTGCGGCTGTGCCGCGCTGAGAGCTACTCGCTCTCCACCACCGTGCGAGGGGCCGCCGCGGGAGGCATCGGCGCGGGCGGCGGCGCCGTGCTCGGCACCACGAAGCGGCGCCGCGATTCGCGCGCAGCGTCGCGGTCGGCCGCCCCTGGCTCGGCGCTCGACTCCGCGGCCTTTTCCGCCGGCGTCGGCTGCGCCTCCGGAGGCGGCGTGGCGATCTCGCTCAGCTGCTTCTCGAGCGCGCGCACGCGATTGCGCAGCGCCCGGTTCTCGCCGCGCCGCCTGCCGAGCTCCCGGCGTAGAGACGCGACGATGGCGCGGAGCCGCTCGGTCTCCTGCGCGAGCTGCTGCGAATGTTCGTAGCTGCGCCCGAGCTCGTCGCGCAACGCCCTCACGGCGTCGGTGAGGATGTCGAGGCGCAGATCGCGGGCGTCCGGCGCGGGCGGGGCGCTCGGCGCGACGACCGGTTCCGCCGCGGGCGAGCGCCCGGCGAGGCTTCCGCTGCAGGCGCCCAGTGCCGCGGCCGACGCCAGCGCCACGACGACCTGCGCAATGTGGGGGGGCCGTGCCACGCGATCGGCGCCAGACGTATGCGAATCCGGCGGGTTTATCCAGAGCGGCGAAACGTCCACAGGAAGAGCCCCTGCGGCCTTCCCTCCTCGAGCTCGTGTCGAGGACGGCGCTCGCCCTCGAAGCCGCGGCGGCGCAGCTCCGCGACGAAGCGCTCGGCATCGGAGCGAAACGCGTCGGTCAGATGGATCATGCCGTCCGCGCGCAGGTGTCGCACGAGGAACTCGCAGAGCGGCGCGTAGCTCGCCGGATCGTACACCACCTCGGCGCCGAGAATGACGTCGAACTCGCGGCCGAGCGCCGCGCGAGTGAAGTCGATACGCGCGCAGTGAACGCGGCGCAGGGCGTTGTGCCGCGCGCTCGCCGCGGCGAACTCGAGCGCGGCGCGCTCCCGGTCGACGAGCCAAACCTCGGCGCCGAGCGCCGCTGCCACCAACCCCGGCAGACCGAGGCCGCAGCCGAGGTCGAGAACCCGCCGGCTCGCCAGCGGTCCGCACTCTACCAGAAACCGAGCAAGCGCGCGGGCGCCGATCCACAGGTGCGCCCAGTAGGGAGGCTCCGGCAGCGCGTCCTCGCGCAGCAGCGCCTGGCGATCGACCAGCTCCTCCAGGCGCGCGACCTGGTAGAGGCACAGGCGGACCCCGCGGTGCTCGAATTCGACGAGCTCGGCCGGGTAGCCGGCGATGCGTCGCAGTTCGGTGCTCACGCTTGGTTTCATCACCTCCTCTGCCCCGAGGCTCATCAGGCCCGCGGAACGTCTCTTGGACTATCAGCAGCGGGCGGCGATCGTCACGCGGCCCCGCGCGGGATCGGCGGGGCGGCGGCGATCGACCTCGCCCGGCGCGCTTGACCCCCGCCGGGGGCTGGGATAGCGACCCGGCGGTGTTCCGAGTGACCGATCTGAAGACGGTGACCGTCGCCACCTCCGACCTGGACGCGGCGGTCGGTGCGTTCCGCGCGAGCTTCGGCTTGCCGCTCGCCCGAAGCGCGCAGGATGCGGCCGCCGAGACCCGCAGCGCGTTTCTGGGCATCGGCGTGGCCGAGATCGAGATGACCTCGCCGAGCGCGGCGGATGCACCGCTCGCCCGCGTCCTCGCCGAGCGCGGCGGCGGCCTCCACCAGCTGGTTCTCGAGGTCGACGATCTCGACCGCGCGCGCGACGCGCTCGCGGCGCGGGGAATCGAGCTGAGCCTCGGGCTCCGCCCCGACGGGCGGCGCGGCGGCTGGCTCGATCCCGGCCGGACCCACGGGGTGCCGATCGTGCTCGTCGGGCGCTGATCTTCGCGAGCAGACGGCGCCGGCATGTACTCCGGGTCCCCCCTCGAGGCCCTGTTCGATCTCACCGGCGTCCACCCCCTGTGGCGTACGCTGCTCGCCCTGGCGCTGCTCGGGTTGACGCGCATCCTCTGGGTGGTCGTTCATCGCCATCCCGCGCGCCGGCGGTTCGGCGGGGCGATCACGTTCCTGGCCATCGCCTTCGCGGGAGAGGCGGTGATCCCATGGCTGCCGGCGCGCTGGAAGCTCGCCATGACGCTGCGGGCGGTGTCGCTGCTCGCATTTCTGTTCGGCCTGGTGCGCGCGCTGGTGATCACCGCGGACCTGGCCGCGCGGCGACGGCAAGGCGACTTCTCGTCGATCTTTCGCGACCTGGCGACGCTGATCGTCTACGGAGTAGTGATCCTCGTCGTCGCGCGGTTCGAGCTCGGCGTCGACGTGACGCCGCTGCTCGCCACCTCCGCGCTGGTGACCGCGGTCATCGGCCTGGCGCTGCAGGAGACGCTCGGCAACGTCTTCAGCGGCCTCTCGCTGCAAATGCAGAAGCCGTTCCAGCCCGGCGATTGGGTACGCTTCCAGACGCATCTCGGCCGGGTGCAAGGCATCGGCTGGCGCTCGACGCGGCTGGTGACGCGGTCGCTCGAGCTGCTCGAAGTGCCCAACGCGGTGCTCGCGCGCGAGGTGCTCACCAACTATCGCGGCTCGGCCATCGGCGACGAGCTGTTCGTCGGAACTTCGTACGACGCGCCGCCGAACCGCGTGAAGGAGATCGTGCAGCGCGTCCTGCACCACAACCCGCAGATCGCCAAGAGCCCCGCGCCGCAGGTCTGGGTCGTCGAATACGGCGACTTCGCCGTCAAGTACCGCATTCGCTTCTGGATGACCGACTACTCGCGCCAGGACGACGTGCGCGACGAAATCATGACCAGCTTGTGGTACGCGCTGCGCCGCAACGGCATCGAGATTCCCTACCCGATCCGCACCCTGCGCCTGACCCGCGCCGCGCGAGCGTCGGCGGTGCTGGATCAGCGGCAGCGCATCTTGATCGCGGCGTTGCGCCAGGTGGACTTCCTGCGCGAGCTCGGCGAAGAAGAGCTCGGCAGCTTGGCCCCGAACCTCTACGAGGTGGAGTACGGCCGCGGCGAGACGATCTGTCGCGAAGGCGAGGCCGGCGACACGTTCTACGTCCTGCGCCGGGGGACGGTCGAGGTCCTCGCCCATGGCCCCAACGCCGCCGCCGCTCACGTAGCGGATCTCAGCGCACCGGCGTTCTTCGGGGAGATGTCGCTGCTCACCGGGGAGCCGCGTTCGGCGACGGTGCGAGCCAAGACCGACGTTGGCGTGGCGGTGGTCGAACGCGAGGGCTTCGAGGGGTTGTTCCGGGCGCGACCGTCGATCGCCGAGGCGATCTCCCGCGTGCTGGCCGACCGGCAGAGCGAGCTTCGCGAGCGGCGCGAGCGCTTTGCGGCGGACGAGGGGGCGGAGAGGAGCTCGCAGCGCTTACTGGCCAAGATGCGGGGCATCTTCGGGTTCTGACTGGTCTAGGCGATGGCTTAGCTAGGCGCGAGCCGCGGCGCGCCCGTCGAGGGGAGCCGTCGCCGAGCGCGCCTCCCCTCCCTCCTCCGCCGGGACGCCGCCCGATCGCGGGCGGATCTGCAAGCGCCCCGACAACGGCAACGCATCAAGCAGCACGTTCAGCGAGCCGTCTCGATTGTCGAAGGCGACCCCCACCCGCACCCATCGCGAGCGGTCTCGGCCCTCCGACTTCGACTCGTAGATCGCGTAGACGTCCTTCATTTCGTTCTCTCCCGGTTCATTGGCTGAGCGAGAACTCGAGCGGATTGTTGACGATCGCGCCGCGGGCGGCGCGTGAGGGCGGAGCGGCCGGATGGCCGGCCTCCGTGTAGGTGACGCGCATCGCAGCCCGCGGAGGTAGCTCTGCGAGGGAGCACGAGATCTCGCTCGGAGCTCCCGCCATCGTCTCGGCCACGGCGTGGCGCAGGACGATCCCGAACGGCGATCCCGCGCCGGGATCGCCGACCTCGGCCGGCCGGGGGTCGCACCGGCGAGCGTCGAACCAACGCGCCAAGCCGACCTCGGCGGCCGTGAGTGGCGCCCAGGTCGCATAGCCGGCGTCTCGGCGCACGGGGGCGGCGACCGTCGTCACGCAGAGCTCGGCACCGCACATCGACCAATCCTGGTGCAGCGTGCGGCGGTAGAGGACCGTCACGGCCCCCCGCGCAGACGAGCCCAGTACGGCGACCTGCACGGTCTCGCCGCGCAGGCGGACGCCGCGCGCGGTCTCGGTCCAGTCGAGCCAGTGGAGCACGGGCGGCAGCACGCGCGGGCGAGTACCCGCGTCGCCTGCCCGTGCCGCCAGCCGCCGCGCGAGCAGGTCGCTCAGCACGTACTCCGCCGGCGACACCGGCCCGTCGGTGCGGAGGTGCTTCTCGGCCTCGAACACGTCCTCGGCCCGCACCTCGCCGCCTTCGGCGTGTCGATGGAGGACGGAAGCCGCCTCGGCGGGCGTCAGCCGGCTCGCCGATCTCCAGCGGGCGGCAATCGGGTGGACGCCGCCCGGCGACGCGGCGGCGACGAGCGCGGCGAGAGCGGCCGCCGGCAGGAGAAGCACCGCGCTACCCGCCTTCCCTGCCGCACCACGGCGGCCTCGGCCCGCGCGCGACGGTCTCGGAGCAGACGCCGGTCACCGGGCGCACGATCCCCGCACCGAGCGAGATGCCATGCCGAAGCATTCGGCGGTGCAGGCTCTGGCGGGTCAAGCCGAGGATTCGGGCGGCGGCCATCTTGTTGCCGGCCGTCGACGCCAACGCGCGCAAGATGTGAGCGCGCTCGACCGCGCTCGCGGTCAGCAACGGCTCGACCGCCGGGGCCTGCGCGTCGGATGCGGGGAGCAGCCCGAGGTCCCGCGAGGAGATCCGCTCGGTCGACGCCGACAGCACGCAGACCTCGATCGCCTGCCGCAGCTCGCGGATGTTTCCCGGCCAGTCGTGGGCCGCCAGAACGAGCTTGGCGTCCTCGCCGAGCTGCACGGGGAAGCGGCCGAAGCGCAGTGCGGCGCGCGCCGCGAACAGCTCGGCGAGGGTGAGAACGTCGCCCTGCCGCTCGCGCAGCGCGCGCAGCACGAGCTCGGAGCCGCGTAGCCGATAGAACAGATCCGCGCGGAATCGGCCGCGCTCGATCTCCTTCGGCAGGTCGCGATTGGTGGCCGCGACGATCCGGCAAGCGAGCGCGCGCGACTGCGAGCTGCCCAGCCGACGGACGCGGCGTTCCTCGAGCAAGCGCAGCAGCTTCGCTTGGGCGGGCTGCGGAAGCTCGCCGACTTCGTCGAGGAAGACCGTGCCGTCGCCCGCGGCCTCGAACTGCCCCGGCCGGTCGCCGACCGCGCCGGTGTAGGCGCCGCGGGAATGGCCGAACAGCTCGCTCTCGAGGATGCTGTCGGGAAGCTCCGCGCAATTGATGGCGAGGAAGGGCTGGTCGCGGCGGCGGCCGAGGACGTGGACGGCGCGTGCGATCATCTCCTTGCCGGTTCCCGTCTCGCCGCGGATCAACACCGGTAGGGTCTGGTCCGCGAGGCGCGCGAGACGCTCGAAGAGCGGAGCGGTCTCCGTCCAGTCGCCGACCCAGCCGACGCACGGATGGCATCGGTCGTCGAGGGCGAGGAGGAGGCAGCCGGGCGATTGCAGCACGTCGCCGCGCGAGAGCCGGCGCAGATTCGCGCCGAGCGCGTCGGCCGCCGGAAGCTCGGCGGTCACCTCCTCGATGGCCGAGCGGGCGACGAGAACCACGGCGCGTGCGTCCCGCCCGTGCGCAACCCGCGACGCAACGTCCCCCGCCGTCGGCGAGCGATTGCGAGACCACAGCGACTCGACGGTTCCCGCCGGCAGCTCTTCCCAGCGCACCGTCGCACCGGCGGCCGGTGCGGCCGGCGCCGCGCGCAGCAGCACGTCGCGGAAGTCCCAGCGCAACTCGTGCGAGCTGCACAAAGGAATGACGATGGGGGAGAGCTCCGGCATGGCGTCGGTCCGCAAGGACGCGAATAGCGAGTTCCGTGCCGCGCGGCCGAATCGGCGAAACCCGTGCCGGCGAGCGGTCTTCGCGAGGGAGATCGCGCCGCCCGGCCGGAGCGTGCCCACGCTCGCTGAAACGGTGCGCTGCACGCGGCCCGCAAGGGCCCGGATTCGCGCGCCGCGAGCGCGTGAAACCTTCCTTTACGCGAAACGCGAGCCGCGCGCTCGGTTGCCGGCGCCGCCGGCCGGCACTCAGAAGTTGTGGCGAGCCATGCGCCGCCAGAGCGTCACGCGGGACCAGCCCAGCTCGCGTGCCGTCTCCTCGCGATTCCAGCGATTGCGCTCGAGCGCCGCGGCGATCCGGTCGCGTTCGTTCTCCTCGCGGATCTCGGCGCCGAGCGCGAGGATCGGGCCCTCCTCGATGACCGGGTCCGTGGAGGCGACCAGCGTGCGCTCGACCAGGTTGTCGAGCTCGCGCACGTTGCCCGGCCAAGGACGGCGAGCCAGGACGTTCAGGGCGGCGCGCGAGAAGCCGCCGAACCGCGTGCCGTTTCGCCGATCGAATCGACGCACGGCGTGGTCGACGAGCAGCGGGACGTCCTCCCGGCGCTCGCGCAGGGCCGGCACGCGGATGCGCAGGACGTCGAGGCGGAAGAACAGATCGGCCCGGAAGCGCTGCTGCTGGACGAGGCGGGAGATCTGTTGGTTCGACGCCGCGATCACGCGCGCATCGAAGCGCACGAACCGGTTGGTGCCGACCGGTTTGAACTCGCGCGATTGCAGCACCCGCAGCAACTTGACCTGGGGGCCGGCCGGGAGGTCCTCGATCTCGTCGAGCAGCAAGGTGCCGCCGTTGGCGCTCTCCAGCAGGCCCTTGCGGTCGGCGAGCGCGCCGGTGAAGGCTCCCCGCGCGTGGCCGAACAACTCGCTCTCGAACAGCCCCTCGGCGATCTCCGCGCAGTTGACGGGAACGAAGGGTCCGCGGGCTCGCGCTCCCGCCCGATGGATGGCGCGCGCCACCAGCTCCTTGCCGGTCCCGGTCTCGCCCTCGATCAGCACGGTGGCGGGGGACGAAGCGGCTCTGCGAATGTCGTCGCGCAGTTGTTCGACGGCCGCGCTGCGACCGACGATCTCTTCCTCGTCCGCCGCGCCGGACGGCGGCGAGACGGCGCCGGCCCGAGCGGCGCAAGCCTCCGAGATGACGAGCGGCAGGGTGTCGAGGTAGTTGCGCTTCTTCACCACGTAGTCGACCGCGCCGCCCTTCAGCGCCCGGGCACAGATCTCCGCGGAGTCGGCGGAGGTGAGGAAGACGACCGGCAGATCGTTGCGGCGGCTGCGGATGTCCTTCAGCACGTCGAGCCCGTCGCGATCCGGCAGCGAGTAGTCGAGCACGACCACGTGGATCGGCCGTTGCTCGAGCAGGGTCAGGGCGCGGTGCGCGTTCGGCGCGCGCAGCACCTGCAACTCACCCTCGCGCGCGAGCGAGCGCTGGATCAGCTCCGCGTGAGAGTTGTCGTCTTCGACGAGTAGAACGTTCATCGCGGCCTCCCTCGCGGGAGAGCGACAGGGCGCCGGAAAGCATCGCAAAATAGGTTTTGCGATCTCGCAAAGTCAACAAGAATTTTCCCGAGCGCGCGAGCGATTGACAGCGGTTCGCGCGGATCGCTAGGACGCTCGAAGCGAACGTGAGGCGAAGCCTCCAAGCCCATCGATCGCGCGCCGGCGGCGCGGTGCTGGAAGAGGTCCTGCGATGACGGAGAGCTGGAAGCACGAGTTCATCGACGCGAACGGCATCCGTTTTCACTACGTGGCCGCGGGCGAGGGGTCGCTGGTCGTGCTGCTGCACGGGTTCCCGCAGTTCTGGTACGCGTGGCGACACCAGATCCCGGCGCTCGCCGCCCGATTCCGGGTGGTGGCTCCCGACCTGCGCGGCTATGGCGACACCGACAAGCCGCCGCGGGTCTCGGATTATCGCACCGGGATCCTGGCCGCGGACGTCGCGGCGCTCGTCCGCGCGCTCGGCTACGAGAAGGCGCACCTCGTGGGGCACGATTGGGGCGGAGCGGTGGCGTGGACGACGGCGCTCGAGCAGCCTCAGGTCGTCGATCGGCTGGCGGTTCTCAACTGCCCGCATCCGCTCGCTTTCGCCAAGGCGCTGCGCTCGAACCCACGCCAGCTCGGCCGCAGCTGGTACGTGTTCTTCTTCCAGCTTCCGGTGCTCCCCGAGCTGGTCTTTCAGCTCGCCCCGCAGCGCGCGGTCGAGCGCATGTTCCGCGGCATGGCCGTCCGCAAGGAGACCTTCGACGACGAGGATCTCCGCCAGTTTCGCCAGGCACTCGAGAAGCCGGGCGCGCTCACCGCGGCGATCAACTACTACCGCGCGACCCTCCGCAATTTCTCGGCGATGCGCGAGCTCGAGCGCCACCCCAAGCCGATCGCCGCGCCGACGCTGCTCATCTGGGCGGAGCAGGACGTCGCGCTCGGCAAGGAGCTGACCTACGGAATGGAGCCGCTGTTCTCCGGTCCCTTTCGCCTCCGGTACGTCCCGGACTGCAGTCACTGGGTGAACGAGGAGCAGCCCGAGCTGGTCAACCGGTTGCTGATCGACTTCCTCGCCGCTAAAGAACCGCCATGAGCGTCGAGATCCGCCGCATGACGCGCGAGGACGTGCCCGAGGTGGGGCGGATCGGCGTGGAGGCGTTCAACGAGCTGATGGCGCGGCACAACCGCCCGCCGCTCTATCCGAATCCTCAGGTCGGCCCGCTGGCCGCCACCGCCTATCTGTCGATCGACCCCGAGCATTCGCTGGTCGCCACCGAGCAGGGCAAGGTCGTCGGCTCGGTGTTCTATCGCCGCCGCGGCGACACCGTGTCGGTCGGTCCCGCGACCGTCGCGCCGGCGGCCCAGGGGCGCGGCGTCGGCAGCAGGCTCTTCCAGCGGGTGATCGACGACGAGCCGCAAGCTCGCTCGATGCGCATCATGCAGGATTCGTTGAACCTGCCCTCGTTCGAGCTGCTGGTGCGCATCGGCTACTCGCTCGGCGAGGAAGTCGCGATGTTCACCCTGCCGGAGGGCTCTCGCGAGGAGCGCGACGGCGACGCGGCGGTGCGCGCGGCGCGCGCGGAGGACCTTCCCGAGATTCTCGAGATGGACCGCAGGCGATTCGGCTCCGACCGCCGCCGCGACTTCGAGTTCCTGCGCCGCTTCGGAAAGATCTTGACGATTCACGGCGAAGGGCGGCTGCAAGGCTATCTGGCGCAGATGCCGACACCCGGACGGACGATGCTCGGCCCGGGCGGCGCCGAAAGTTCGCAAGCGTTGCAGAGATTGATCCGCGGCGCGGTCGGCGAGACGCTCGGCGAGCTGTCGTTGGTCCTTCCGGCGCGCAGCCAGGAGGGCGTCAAGGCGTTGCTCGGCCTCGGCTTCCGTCTGGTCGGGCTCTCGAACCTGATGTATCGTGGGCACTGGCAGCCCCCGGCCGGCGCCTACGCTTACTCGCTGTTTCCCGAGAGCCACTAACGGATCGGCATCATGGAGTGCCCGCGCAAGATCTTGCTGGTCGACGACCACGAATCCAGCCTGGTGATGCTCGAGCGCCTGCTGGCTCGGCCGACGTTGCGGTGCCTGAGGGCCTCGTCGGGCGTGGAGGCCTTGCGGCTGGTGCGCAGCGAGCGTCCGGAGGTGGTGGTGCTCGACGTGTGCATGCCGGGCATGGACGGCCTCGAGGTGTGCGACGCCATCAAGCGAGACCCCGAGCTGGCGGAAACCCGCGTGATCCTGATGAGCGCGATCCTCGGCCAGAAGGGCCTTCAGGAGGGCGAGGAGGCAGTGGGCGCCGACGGCTATCTGGGAAAGCCGTTCGACCCCGAGGCGGTACGCGCGGGTGTCGCCGCGATGCTCGCGCAGCGCCGGGGGGCGCACCCCGAGCACTAGAAAAGGGGTCGGGAGTCTTTTGCCCGGCGACCCACTGGTCAGCGGGCGGATCGTCGGCTAGAGATGCCGACGAGGATCCCTCCGTGGCGAGAACCCCGAAGTACAGCGTAGCGTCGATGCAGCCCGTCGGGCGCTATGCGCTCGGCGTGACCTGGGCGGACAAGCACGACAGCATCCTTCCGCTCGACAACCTGCGCCGCCGCTGCCCGTGCGTCGAGTGCGAGCGGTCGCGGGCGGTCGATCGGCAGCCGGCGGACTCCGCCGCGCGGCTCGAGGGGGTGCAGCGACTGCAAGAAGCGAGCGTGATGCTCCACTGGGCCGACGGCCACGAGACGCTGTTCCTCGTGGAGGAGCTGCGCGAGCTTTGCGGCTGTGCCGCGTGCAAGGGCGAGCCGGACTACCCGATCACGGGCCAGTGATGCCCTACATCCAGGCGCCGCCGTTGATCCGATAGACCTGGCCGGTGATCCACGCCGCGTCCAACGACGCGAGATACGCCGCCAGCTTGCCGATTTCCTCCGGCGTTCCGGCGCGACCGAGCGGAATGTCGGCGAGCAAGGTCTCCTCTCCCAGCGCTCTCGCCATGCGCTCGCCCATGTCGGAGCTGACCAAGCCCGGCGCGATTGCGTTGACGCGAATGCCCTCCGCGGCCAGCTCGCGCGCGAGCACCTTGGTGAGCGCGTTCACCCCGGCCTTGGCCGCGTAGTAGGGGGCGCCGAAAGCGGCGCAGCTATCGGCGCCGATCGAGGAGATCAGGATCACGCAGCCGCGCTTGCGCTCGAGCAGCTTCGGCACGCAGGCGCGGCAGGTGTAGAACGCGCCGTGCAGGTTCACGCCGATGACGCGGTGCCACTCCTTGACGTCCATGGTCGCGACGGACGCCGGGCGCGAGGCCACGCCCGAATTGGCGACCACGATGTCGATGCCGCCGAGGTCGCGCACGGCCAGGTCGGCGAGCCGGGCCACGGCCTCGAAGTCGGCGACGTCCGCCTCTCCGGTCACCGCGCGCCGGCCGAGGCCGCGGATCTCCGCGGCGGTCTTCTCCGCGGCGTCTCTTTCCCGGCGATAGTTGACGACGACGTCCGCTCCCTTGCGGGCCAGCTCGAGCGCGATCGCGCGGCCGATGCCGCGCGAGCCCCCGGTCACCAGCGCGACCTGACCCTCGAGATCACCCGTCTTCACTCCCCCTGCTCCTCGTCGCCTTGCTGTTGCTGCTGCATCTCCTGACCCATTCGCTCCATGGCCTTGCCGAGCTCTTCGGTGCTTCGCTGCATCTGGCGGTTGAGCTCGTCGAGCTTCGGCGCCACGCGCCGAGCGGTCACGGTTCCCCAGAACGCGAGCAACAGCAGCACCGCGCCGATGCCGCCGAGCACGGTCCACGCCTTCTGCTCCGGCACCTTGTGCACGGCGATCACCGCGAGGATGGTGACGTAGATCGCGTACGCCTGAACCAGCAGCGGCAGGTAGGGCACGAGCGAAGCGGCGGCCTGCAGCGGCGCCAGCGCCGAGCAGTAGGCGACGACCCGGAAGCTCGACTCGAAGGAAGCTTCGCCGCCGAGAGATCGCGACAGAAAGAACAGGATGGCGGAGCCGATCAACAGGGCGATGGCGCCGAAGATCGGCGTCGCGATGAGCGCGGCGAGAAAGGCGCCGAAGTGCAGGTGGAGCAGCGAGAAGACCCCGAGGGCCGCTCCGTAGACGACGAGCATGACCGCGGCGAAGATCGCCGGCCTCTCGTAGCCGCCCTCGCGAGCCATGCGCTCGAAGAATCCGCGGGGGTCGGTCACCACCTCGATCGCGGTCGGCAGAATCTCCTCGAGAGCCGAAGCCGGCTGAGCCGGCGCACCGGATGTGTCCGTCATCTCGAAACCCTTCCCTTCGCGCCGGTTTGCGCATCTTCCGGCGGCCGGCACGCGCCTTGAAGCGTGCCCTACCACATTCTAGGATGGCTGTCTTGCGATGGACCCGAAGAGACGCTCGGAACGCTTCACCCCGACCGGCCGCCGCTGATCCACCGACCCATGGAGGAGATCCTTCGGTCCTATCTGCACGTGTTGCTGGCTCTCGGGCTGGTGATCTTGAACGGGTTCTTCACGGCCGCCGAATTCGCGGTCGTCACGATGCGCGCCTCGCGCCTGGAGACGCTCAGCCGCCAGGGGAACCTCTTCGCCAAGTCCGCCCGCCACATCCGCCAACACCTCGACGCGTATCTCTCGCTTTGCCAGCTCGGCATCACCGCGGCGAGTCTCGGGCTCGGCTGGATCGGTGAGCCGGCGGTCGCCGTGCTCATCCGGCCGCTGCTCGAAGCGGCCGGCGTCTCTTCCGAGCAAGCGCTGCACTCGCTGGCCTTCGGCCTCGCCTTCGCGGGCATCACGTTCGTCCACATCGTGCTCGGCGAGCAGGCGCCGAAGATGTTCGCCATCCAGAAGAACGATACGATCGCGCTGGCGGTGGCGCTGCCGCTGCGCGCGCTGCGACTGATCTTCTTCCCGGCGCTCTGGCTCCTGAACACGTCTTCCAACGCCCTGTTGCGCGTCGCGGGGCTCGATGCGGCTTCCCGGGAGGAGATCGTGCACTCGGAGGAGGAGCTGAAGATCATCCTCGCCGAGTCGGCGCGGCTCGGCGCGGTCTCGGGTCCGAAGCGGCGGCTGCTCGAGAACGTCTTCAGCTATTCCGGCAAGACCGCCAAAGACGTGATGATTCCCCGAGCCGAGATCGTCTACGTCTCGTTCGCCCGCACCTTCGCCGAGAACCTGCAGATCATCAAGTCCTCGCTGCACACGCGCTACCCGCTGTGCACGCTCGGCCTCGATCACGTGGTGGGCATGGTGCACATCAAGGATCTGTTCGGCGCCGAGAACGAGATCAACAGCTCGGAGGACCTGCTGAAGAAGAAGCGAGAGATGCTGTTCGTTCCGGAGTCGTGCCTCACCGAGGAGCTGCAGCGGCAATTCCAGCAGAAGCGCATGCACATGGCGGTGGTGGTCGACGAATACGGCGGTACGGCCGGCATCGTCACGCTCGAGGACGTGCTCGAGGAGCTGGTGGGGGAGATCCAGGACGAGTTCGACCGCGAGCTGCCGAAGATCCAGAAGACGCCGGAAGGCGAGGTCGTGGATGGCTTGCTCCAGGTGACGGAGGTCAACGCCAAGCTCGGCCTCGGCCTCGAGGAGAGCGATGCGCGGACGATGGGCGGGTACATCACCGAGGAACTGGGCCGCATCGCCCGCGTCGGCGACCGCGTCACCGTCAACGGCCGCGAGCTGCGCGTCGTGGAGATGAAGGGCCGGCGGATCGCCCGGGTGCTGGTCGCGTCGCAGCCCCTGGAGACCGGCGGCGCCGCCTGACCTCGACGGGCGCGCGTCGCCTCCGGCGAGAATCAGGAGCCGTTCTTGTTCAGCGGCACCTTGGCCGTGGAGATCGTCAGCGGGCCGCGGTGGCTGAACAGCACGACGTCCTCGGGGATCCCCGTTCCCTGTAGCTTGAGGATCAGACGCATCCGATCCTCCTGCTGCCGGGTGACCTCGGTGGCCTGCGTGCCGTGCGCGTTCGTGACCTTGCGCACGGTGCGGGTCTCGCGCACGGACTCGATGGCCGCGTCGGAGAGCGGATAGGTCTTGTCGCTGGTGCGGATCGCCAGGCGCCGCAACGCGCGGTCACGCGTCTTGGCGTCGAGCCGATCGACGACCAGGGCGTTGCCTTGCGCGGTGATGTGCGCGGCCAGCTCGTCGACCAGACGCTGATCTTCCTCGCGAATGATGGCGTGGGCGTCGAGCAGCTTCCACCCTGCCAGCGGAAAGACGGCGAGGAGGAACGCGACTTGCGCCATGCGCGCAAACGGGCGAGCCACGTGAATCTGCCGTCCCATGTCGATCACCAAGAGATCGACGACGAGCGGCACGGCCATCGAGCCGATCGTCATCAACACCAGGCCGAGGCCCACTCGCGGCGCGCCGAGCGTCGGGCCGAGATCGAACAGCAGGCCGGAGATCAGCAGCGAGGCGACGCAGAACACGAAACGCTTGCCCGATCCCTGGTACACGAGGAAGAGCACGAGCGGAGGCAGGGAGAGGCTGACCAGGACGTCGAGCATCTCGCTGTCGCGATAGGCGCCGGCCAGCGCCACGGCGACGACGTAGGCCGCGACGATGCCGAGAGCGACGCCCGCGAAGGGAGTCTTGCTGATGTTTCCCGGCATGTTCATATGCGGACCCCTGCCGCGTCGCAGTATAGGGCGCGCCTGCGCCAATGGCAATGCACGCGACAAGCGTCAACCGAGATGCCGGGGATCCCGGCCCTCGATCACCGCGCGTATGGAGCCGCGAGCTTCTCGACGTACCGGGCGATCATGTCGCTCTCGAGATTGACGGCGTCACCGGGCCGGAGCCGTCCGAGCGTGGTGACGTGCGCCGTGTGGGGAATGACGGCGACCGAGAACGAGCGCTCTCGACAATGAAAGACGGTGAGGCTCACGCCGTCGACCGCCACCGACCCCTTCTCGACGAGGTAGCGAGAGATCGCCTCCGGCGCCTCGAACCGGTAGATCGCGGAGGCGCCCTCCGGGGTGATGCCGAGCACGCGGCCGACGCCGTCGACGTGGCCGAACACCAGGTGCCCGCTCAGGCGGTCGCCGAGGCGCAGGCTCCTCTCCAGGTTGACCGCGTCGCCGGTCCGGATCTGGCCGAGCTTGGAGCGGCGCAGTGTCTCCGGCGAGACGTCGACGGCGAAGGCGTCGAGCCCGGCCTCCACCACCGTCAAGCACACCCCGCTCACGCATACGCTCTCGCCGAGCGCGAGAGCGCCGAGCGACGCGCCGACCCACAAGCGCCAGCCGCTCGCCTCCTGCTCCGCGCGCCGAATCGCTCCGACGGCCTCGACGATCCCGGAGAACACGCGGCGTTCAGCGGGTGTGAACCAGGGAGTTACGGAAGAGACGGCCGAGCCAGCTCTCGCTCTCCCGGCGCGACAGAGCCTCGAGCTCGCCCTGGTCGAGCCAGATGCCGCGGCACGAGGCGCACTCGTCGATGTCCACTCGCTCGATCGATCGGTGCGTCAGGCGGTCTCCGCACCGCGGACAGCGGCCCTTGGCGAGATCTCGGGCGGTGACCTCGCGGCTGGCTTCGTCCTGGCCGCGGATCTTGTCGAGCAACTCGCGGTCGCGCTTGGCGAAGTACAGGTCTTCCTCGGCTCGTTCCTTGTCCTTCAGCTTGTCGCCAAACGGATCCTTCTCGTGCATGCTACGTCCTTTCGATGGGGCAGATTAGGCTTCCCGAGCATCGCTGTCGAGACCCGCGAGGGGCGGGGGGCGATGCGGTGCGCCGAGCCGCGCGGCGCGGGGGCGGCCGATGATCCCGCTGCGGGACAACGTTCCCTCGCAGAGCATTCCCTTCGTCACCTATGCCCTGATCGCGCTGAACGTGGCGGCGTTCTGGTACGAACTGCAGCTCGGGGGCGCGCTGGAGCGCTTTCTCGGCACGTTCGGACTGGTGCCGCTGCGCTTCCAGGCGGCCCGCGATCCGTTCGCTCGCTTCGTGCCGGTCTACACCAGCATGTTTCTCCACGGCGGCTGGCTGCATCTGCTGAGCAACATGCTCTTCCTCCACATCTTCGGCGACAACGTCGAGGATCGGCTCGGCCATCTCCGGTTCCTTTTCTTCTACCTCGGCTGCGGGACCATCGCCGCGCTCGTGCAGGTGAACATGCTGCCGCAGTCCGCGCTGCCGATGGTGGGAGCGAGCGGAGCCATCGCCGGCGTGACCGGAGCGTACTTCGTCTTCTTCCCGCGCGCTCGCGTGCTCACGCTGGTTCCGGTGTTCGTCTTCTGGGAGGTCGTGCAGGTTCCGGCGGTGTTGTTCCTGCTGCTGTGGTTCGTGATGCAGGTCTTCTACGGCATGAGCGCCCTCGCTGGCGCGCAGAATGGCGGAGTCGCCTGGTGGGCGCACATCGGCGGCTTCGGCGGGGGCGCGGCCGGCGCCTGGCTGCTGGCGCCGCGCCGCGCGCGCGCCGGGGGCGATTGACTCGACGTCCGCTCCGGCGCTAACCAGGTGAAGTGGCTGGGGGAGCCGATCGAGTTCGGCTGAGAGAGTAGGGAGTCGACCTACCGACCCCGAGAAGCCGCGCGGTGCCTCGGCGCGGCTTCCAGAACCTGATCCGGGTAATACCGGCGGAGGGAAGCGAAATGTCGGAATCACTCACCCAAATCCAGGCGGCACGCCGCGGCATCGTCACGCCGGAGATGTCCCGCGTGGCGCAGCGCGAGCTGGTGGCGCCCGAGATGATCCGCGACGAAGTGGCGCGCGGCAGGCTGGTCATCCCGGCCAACAAGCGGCACCTGGCGGGCAGCGGGGGCCGCCCGCCCGCCCAACCTCCCCCGGCCGGCCCCACGGAGCCCGCGGCGCGCCGGCACTGGGTGAATCAGACCGTGCGCGAACGGTTCGCCGAGATCCGGGACGCCGCGCGGCTGCGCGGCGAGCGCGCGCCGAAGCGTCTCGACCCGACCGGCATCGGCCGCCGGATCACGACCAAGATCAACGCCAACATCGGCGCGTCCCCGATCGCGAGCGACACGTCGGCGGAGGTCGAAAAGCTCCTGTGGGCGCAGCAGTACGGCGCCGATACGCTCATGGACCTCTCCACCGGAGGCAACCTGAGCGAGTGCCGACAAGCGATTATCGATCATGCGACGATCCCCATCGGCACGGTGCCGATCTACAGCATGATCCTCGGTCGCAAGATCGAGGACCTCACTTACGACGTGATCCTGCGCGAGATCGAGCGGCAGGCCGCCCAGGGGGTCGACTACTTCACGATCCACGCCGGAGTGCTGCGCGAGCACCTCGCGCTGGTGCGCGGACGCATCACCGGCATCGTCTCGCGCGGCGGCTCGCTGCTCGCGAAGTGGATGATCGTTCACGGCAAGCAGAACCCGATGTACGAGATCTTCGACGAGATCAGCGCGATCATGCGCGAGTACGACGTCACCTATTCGCTCGGCGACGGCCTGCGCCCGGGATGCCTGGCCGACGCCAGCGACGCGGCGCAGCTCGCCGAGCTGCGCACGCTCGGCGAATTGGTGCAGCGCGCGCGGGAGGCCGGCGTGCAGGTCATGGTGGAGGGGCCGGGACACGTGCCGCTCGATCAGATCGGCTTCAACATGCAGCTCGAACAGCAATGGTGCGACGACGCGCCGTTCTACGTGCTCGGGCCGCTCGTCACCGACGCGTTCCCCGGCTACGACCACATCACCAGCGCCGTCGGCGCCACCGAAGCCGCGCGGCACGGCGCCGCCATGCTCTGCTACGTGACGCCGAAGGAACACGTCGGTCTGCCGAAGGCCGAGGACGTGCGGGCGGGGTGCATCGCCTACAAAATCGCCGCGCATGCCGGAGACGTCGCGCGCGGAATCGCCGGCGCGAGGACCTGGGACGACGACCTGTCGCGCGCGCGGGCGGCGCTGAACTGGCCGCGACAGTTCGAGCTCGCTTTCGACGGCGAGACGGCCCGCGCCCTCCACGACGAGGACCTCGAGGTCGATACGGATTTCTGCGCGATGTGCGGGCACGACTGGTGCAGCATGCGGATCTCGAAGGAGATCGAGCAGTTCGCCAGCGGCAAGGACGCCGGCTTCCAGCCCGTTCGGCGCGCGGCGAAGAGCCCGGGGGTCGGCGCGGAAGGACAGGAGCTGTTGCGCCGTCGGGCCGCCGTGCTGCCGACGGTCGAGGGCAAGCACGCCTGCCACAGCGACTTCGTGCCCGACGCCGAGACGGCTCGAGACGTCCAGCAGGCGGCGCTGAGCCGCACCCCTCCTCCGCTCTGAGCTGAGCCGAGCGGCGGCCGGCGCGCGTCGTGCGCGGCCGTCCGCGACGATGGCTCGCCTGCCCCGCGGCGCGCTTCGCGGGCCGAGGCTCGCGCCGGCGAGGCCGCGCCGGCCCGGGTTGCAGGCCGGCCGAGGATGCTTACTTTCGCCATCGAGGCGTCTCCGCGCGAGGGGCGTCGGGAAAAGGGGTCTGCGGATGAACGTCGATCGACTCACGGAGAAATCGCAGGAGGCGCTCCAGGAGGCGCAAGCGCTCGCCGAGCGGCGCCAGCATCAGGGCGTCGACGTCGAGCACCTCGCCGCCGCGCTGCTCGCCCCGGCCGACGGACTGGCCGGCGCGGTCCTGTCCGCGGCGGGAGCGTCGGCCCCGGGCTTGCGTCAGGCGATCGAGCGCGAGCTCGACAAGCTGCCTCAGGTATCGAGCCCCGGGGGCGCTCAGCAGACGTACGTGACCCAGCGCCTCGCCAAGCTGTTGCGCCAGGCCGAAGACGAGGCCAAGGGGCTGAAGGACGAGTACACGAGCATCGAGCACTTGGTGCTGGCGTTGCTCGAGGACTCCGGCGCCACCGGCAAGCTGCTGCGCGCCGCCGGTTTGCGCCGAGAGAAGCTCATGGAGGCGCTGCGCAAGGTGCGCGGGCATCAGCGGGTGACGAGCCCGAATCCCGAGGGCACGTACCAGGCCCTCGAGCGCTACGGCCGCGATCTCACGAAGCTCGCGTCACAGGGCAAGGTCGATCCCGTGATCGGCCGCGACGAGGAGATCCGCCGGGTGATCCAGGTGCTGTCGCGGCGCACCAAGAACAACCCGGTACTGATCGGCGAGCCCGGCGTCGGCAAGACCGCCATCGTCGAGGGGCTGGCGCACCGCATCGTGCGGGGCGACGTGCCCGAGGGGCTGAAGGGCAAGCGGGTCGTCACGCTCGACATGGGCGCGCTCATCGCCGGGGCCAAGTTTCGCGGCGAGTTCGAGGAGCGCCTGAAGGCCGTTCTCAAGGAAGTCGTCGAATCGTCGGGCGAGATCGTCCTGTTCATCGACGAGCTGCATACCGTCGTCGGCGCGGGGGCCGCCGAAGGCGCGATGGACGCCGGCAATCTGCTGAAGCCCATGCTCGCGCGCGGCGAGCTGCACTGCATCGGCGCGACCACGCTCGACGAATACCGTAAGCGCGTCGAGAAGGACGCAGCGCTGGAGCGGCGCTTCCAGCCGGTGCTGGTGGATCAGCCGACGGTCGAGGAGACGATCTCGATCCTGCGCGGCCTGCGGGAGCGCTACGAGGTCCACCACGGCGTGCGCATCAAGGACGCCGCCCTGGTCTCCGCGGCGGTGCTCTCCAACCGCTACATCAGCGACCGCTTCCTTCCCGACAAGGCGATCGATCTGGTCGACGAGGCCGCGGCCAAGCTGCGCACCGAGATGGACTCGATGCCGACGGAGCTCGACGAGGTCTCGCGCAAGGTCCTGCAGCTCGAGATCGAACGCGAGGCGCTGCGCAAGGAATCGGATGTCGCCTCGAAGGAGCGACTGGCCAAGCTCGAGCGCGAGCTGGCCGAGCTGAAGAACGAGTCACAGCGGCTGCGCGCACGATGGGAGGCGGAGAAGGGATGGGTCACCCAGATCCGCGACCTGCGGCGGGAGATCGAGGAGCAGAAGGTCGAGATGGAGAAGGCCGAGCGCCAGTACGATCTGAATCGCGTGGCGGAGATCAAGTACGGCCGGCTGGTCGACCTCGAGAAGCGCCTCCAGCAGGCGGAGGGCCGTTTGCACGAGCAGGGCGCCGCGCTGCTGCAGGAAGAGGTCACGGAGCAGGACGTCGCCGAGGTGGTCGGACGCTGGACGGGCATTCCGGTCTCGCGGCTGCTCGAGGGCGAAAAGCAGAAGCTGCTCGGTCTCGGTGAGCGCCTCCACGAGCGCGTCGTCGGCCAGGAGGAGGCCATCGAGGCCGTGTCGGATGCCGTGCTGCGCGCCCGCTCGGGCTTGAAGGATCCGAACCGGCCGATCGGCTCGTTCATCTTCCTCGGCCCCACCGGAGTCGGCAAGACCGAGGTGGCGCGAGCCCTCGCCGAGAAGCTGTTCGACAACGAAGCCGCCCTGGTGCGCATCGACATGTCGGAATACATGGAGAAGCACACCGTGTCCCGCCTGGTCGGCGCGCCTCCCGGATACGTCGGCTATGACGAGGGCGGGCAGCTCACCGAAGCGGTCCGCCGCCGTCCCTACTGCGTGATCCTCTTCGACGAGATCGAGAAGGCGCATCACGACGTGTTCAACGTGCTGCTGCAGATCCTCGACGACGGGCGCCTGACCGACGGCCACGGCAGGACCGTCGACTTCAAGAACACCATCGTCATCATGACCTCGAACATCGGCAGCCAGACGATCCTCGGCCATCGCGCGGGCGCCGACCCGCAGGGCTACGACCGGATGAAGCTGGAGGTTCTGGAGGCGCTGCGCGCACAGTTCCGGCCGGAGTTCCTGAACCGCGTCGACGAGACGGTCGTGTTCCGCGGGCTGACCCGCGAGGACCTGCGGAAGATCGTCGACATCCAGCTCGATCGCCTGCGCAAGCGCCTGGCCGAGCGCCACATCGAGCTCGCGCTCAGCGACGGCGCCAAGGATCGCCTCGCCAGCGGCGGCTACGACCCGGTGTACGGAGCTCGCCCGCTGAAGCGGCTGCTGCAACGGGAGATCGAAACGGCGCTCGCGCGGAAGATCCTCGGCGGTGAGCTTCCCGACCACTCGCGGGTCGAGATCTCGGTGCGCGGCGGCGAGCTCGCCTTCGACGTTTCGGCGCGGGCGCAGGCGGCGTGACGCACGGGGGCGCGGCGGGGCCGCCCCGGCGGCGATTCCCTCAGACGTCGCGATCGACCGGCGCGGCGGGATGGCGCGCCAGCTGCGAGCGATAGATCTCGTAGCGGCCGAGGATGCGGTTCACGTATCCGACCGCGTGGCGCCCCCGCGCGAAGCCGAGGCGCGTCTCGCGGAAAAAGCGCTCGTCCTCGAGCAGCGGCAGCGTCTCTTCCAGACCGCGCTGCCAGCCCTGGGGGTTGAGCCCGAGCTCGCGCGCAAGCTCCTGCGCATCGAGCACGTGCCCCGGTCCGAGCAGGTACGACGCCAGCGCCAGGGCCAGCCGATCCTCCGGACGCGCCTCCGAGAACTGCTCGAAGAGCCGACTCAGGTAGCGCACGCCGGCGCGAATGTTCGCCTCGGGACTGGCGATGCTGGCGATGCCGACCTCGGCGGGGGTCCTCGGCATGAGCTGCATCAGGCCCTTGGCCCCGGCGCCGCTCACGGCCTTCTCCTCGAAGCTCGATTCCTCCGAGATCAGGGCGGCGACCAGGCGCCAATCGAGCCCTGCCGCCTCGGAGTGCTTGGCGATCACCCCCTTGTAGCGGGAGATGCTGCGCGCGAAGGGGAGCCCGGGAGCCGAGGGCGCGGGACGCACGCAGTATGAGCGGTAGACTTGATCGTCGAGCTCGACGTCGGCGGCGCGGCGCACCGCACCGTCCAGCAAGCGGGCGAGGTCGGGGCTGTCGGACCAGGCGAAGGCGTCGAGCCGGGCGGGGGCCCCCCCGGCGGCATGGGGGCAGGCGTGCGCCGCGAGTGCTCCGGCGGCGCCACCGAAGTCGGCGGGCAGCACCGCGACGTCGGCCCTGCCGGAGCGCAGCGCCTGCGCGGCATCCGCGTCGGAGGCGGCTTCCAGGACGACCAGCTCGACGCCTAGATTGCTTGCGAAGCGGCTCAGGAGGTCGTAATCAAAATCCGCAGGCCTCAGCGGAGCCCGAGAACGTTGCAGCGATTCCGCACTGATCGAGAGACGGAGGGAGCCCCGTTGACGCAGGGCGTCCGGCGTCACCGGGCGGCGCAGCGGGTAATCCTGGCTGACCTGGGCACGCTCGGCGGGGGTCGTGAGCCAAGCGGGTAGCAGAAGAACTGCGAGGGCGGCAATCCTGGACAGCGGCTTCATTCGTCCTCTCGCGACCGGGCGGGGAGTAAACCATCCATTGCCTATCGTTTCAAGAGGCAAAACGAGATACTAACTCCTAGAACATGGACGCGCGAGATAAGATCCTCGAGACCGCTACCCGGCTTTTCTCCACCCAGGGATACGGCAGCACGTCGCTGTCCCAGGTCGCCAAGGACGCGCGGGTCAGCAAGGCTCTCATCTTCTGGCACTTCGAGAACAAGGAGCGGCTCTTTCAAAGCGCGTTGCAGCGCTCGCTCGAGCCCTACTTCGTCAACGTCGTCGGCCAGTTGGAGGGGCTGGACGAAGCCGAGCAGATCCACCGGCTGATCGATCTCTTCTATGAGTTCGTGCGCCAGCACATGCAGTCGATCCGCTTCGTGCTGAGCCTCATCCTGCGCGAAGAAAAGCAGCCCGACGACCCGGTTGCGCGGGTTGGCGAGCTGTTCCGCATCTTTCGCAGCCTGCTCAACGACATCCTCGAGAGCGGCCGCCACAAGGGCGTGTTCCGCGCCGATATCGATCCGGCGAGCGAGGCGTCGTTGATCATGTGTGCGCTGGCGGGTGCGCTCGTCCAGCGCTTCATCGGCACCGACTTCTCCGGCGAAAGCGAGAGCATCGTCGGCCACCTGAAGCAGGCGGTGGTCGACCGCCTACGTGTGCCCGAATCATGAGGGCGGACGGTTTCTCGTTCGTGTCGCTGCTCCTGTCGCTGTTGATCGGCTTTGCGCTGATGGCGCTCTACCTGAAGGCGCACGCCCCGGTCGGCCCGCAGGACACGCCGCAGGGCAGCGCGCTCGACGCCGCCCGCAAGCAAGCCCGGGGCTTCGAAGAGCAGCAAGAACGCCGCCTCCGGGAGATGGACGAGAGCGCCCGGTAGTGTAGTGGCCGTGCGTGTGGCCGTGGCACTGGACAGCCCGCGCTCGAGCGGTTACAGGTCGGCCCAGAGCGGAGGAGATCGAACGACCGCTCTCCGTCATTGGAGAGAGGAAAGTCCGGACTCCCGGGGACGGGATGGCCGTTAACGACGGCCCCGAGCGATCGGGGGAAAGTGCCACAGAAAGGAGACCGCCGCGGCGGGCTCGGCTTCGGGTCCGCCCAGGCAAGGGTGAAAGGGCGAGGTAAGATCTCGCTCCACCGGGGCGTGAGCTCCGGTGCGGACAAACCCCATCCGGAGCAAGACCGAATAGGAGGGCTCCTCTCTCGGCGTGATCTTCGGGTCACCTGAGAGCCGGCCAGTCCCTACCGGAGGGGCCCTCGGGTATGGTCGCATGATCCCGTCGGCAACGACGGGACCAGAGGAATGGTCGTTGCCCCCGGTTGTTTGCCGGGGGGACAGAATCCGGCTTACAGATCCCTCCGCTCTTCGCTGACACGCCGTTTTGTCTGCCGCCGCTCATCTGCTGCGTCGCCGATTTTCGTTTTTCTTTTGCCGCCCGATAAAGCTCGCCGCGAGGCCTGAGCGTCGATCCGAGATCGATGCTTTCGCCCTAAAATATAAAGGGATTATTCCTTGACTTGCTGAACTGGCAAGGCCTATAAGCGGATCGAAGTGGGATGAAATGGAGTAAAGTGGGATTAATTTGTGTTTAGTGGGAACTTCCACCACGTGGTGGATCCGAAGGGGCGGGTCAGCGTTCCCGCCGCCTTCCGTGATCTGATTCAGTCGTCGGGAAACTCCGCGGTTTTCCTGACGCCTCATCCGGTCAATCCGCCACGCGTGCTCGATGCCTATCCGGTGACCGCGTGGCACGAGTTGAAGGACAAGCTCCTCAAGCTGAACCGCTTCGATCCCACCGTGCTGAAGCTCGAGAATCTCCTGGTCGGGTCCGCCTACCGCTGCGACATCGACAACCAGGGCCGCATTCTCATCCCGGCAAAGCTGCGCGAGTGGGCGAGCTTGTCGAAGGACATCGTCTTCGTCGGCGCCACCGATCGTTTCCGCGTCTACGACCGCAGCGCCTGGGAGCAGGCGTGGGACGACGCCGCCGCGACCTTCAAGGCGAATCCCGAGCTGCTCAGTCGCTTGAACCTGTGACCATGCCCGCCCTCGAGCACGAGACCTCTTCGGCCGTCACGCACGCCGCGGTGATGCTGCGCGAGACGGTCGAGCTGCTGCGCCCGCGTTCCGGCGGCCGCTACGTCGACGGCACGCTCGGCGGCGGCGGCCACGCGCAGGCGATTCTCGAGGCGAGCGGCCCGCACGGCGAACTGCTCGGCATCGACTGGGACGAGGAGGCGCGCGCACGGGCGGCGGCGCGGCTGGCGCGCTTCGGCGCGCGCGTCCACATCGTGGATGCCGTGTTCGACCAGATCGGTGAATGTCTCGAGCGGTTCGGGTGGGAGGCAGTGGACGGCATCCTGTTGGACCTCGGCGTGTCCTCGTTTCATCTCGATCTCGCCGACCGCGGCTTCAGCTTCGCGCGCAGCGGTCCGCTCGACATGCGCATGAGCCGCTCCCGCGCTCGGGCACTGTCGCAGTGGCTCGACGAGGTGAGCGAGCCGGAGCTGGTTCGCGTGCTCCGCGAATACGGAGAAGAGCCGCAGGCGCGCCGCATCGCTCGCGCCATTCTCGCCGCTAGGCGCCGGGGCGAGCTCGCCGACACCGCGGCGCTGGCCGCGCTGGTGTCGCGGATCGCCGGGCGCTCGGCCGCGCGCCACCCGGCCACGCGCACGTTCCAGGCGCTGCGCATCGCGGTCAACGGCGAGCTCGAGATCCTCGAGCGCTTCCTGGCCGACGCCTATCGCTGGCTGCGTCCCGGGGGAAGGCTCGTGGTTCTCGCCTATCATTCACTCGAGGATCGGCTGGTGAAGAGCGCCTTCCGCCTCTGGGAGCGCTCGTGTGTGTGCTCGCGCGGCATTCCCGTCTGCCGCTGCGGCTGGGCGGCGAAGGTCACGTTGCTCACCCGCCGGGCGATTCGCCCCTCGGGCAGCGAGGTGGCGGAGAATCCGCGCGCCCGCAGCGCACGCCTGCGCGCGGTCGAGAGGCTCGCGGCATGAAGCTCCGACGCTGGGCGCAGCTGCGGCCCTCGCGGGTCGCCCTGGCCTGGGTGGCGGCGCTCACCGCGGCGGGAGCGCTGGTGGTCTGGCTGCACTTGCAGACCACCGAGGTCGGCTATCAGCTGATCGCGCTGCACAAGCTGGTGGAACGCCTGGGGAGCGAGAAAGCCGAGCTCGAGGTCGAGCTCGCCACTTTGACCTCGCCGCGCTCGCTCGATGCCGTGGCGAAGAGCCGCCTCGGGCTGCGCCCCCCCCGCGAGGGACAGGTGGTGGGACTGCCATGAACGGGCGACGGCCGGTACGGCTCGCGGCCGCCTGCGCGTTGATCGGCGGCGTGCTCGTCGGCGTCGCTGCCCGGCTCTGTCAGCTCGCGCTCGTCGACGGCGAGAGGCTGGCCGGTCTGGCGAGGCGGCAGCACTCGGAGACCGAGCAGCTCACGCCGCTGCGCGGCACGATCCTCGACCGCTTCGGCGAGCCGCTCGCGCTGTCGATTCGCGCCGACTCGGTGTTCGTGCGCCCGGCGCAGCTGCCCGACGAGAGCTCGGGCCTGGCCGTGGCGCGCGCGCTGGAGATCCCGCCGAAGCGCTGGGTGAAGAAGATCTCGAGCCCGTCCCCGTTCACGTGGATCCAACGGCCCGCGAGCCCCGACCAGCTCGAGCGGCTGCGCCGGCTCAACGTTCCGGGGGTGGGGACGGTGCCCGAGCGGCGGCGCTTCTATCCGCACGGGCGGATGGCTGCGCCGGTGATCGGCTTCGCGGGGGTGGACTCGCAGGGCCTGGAGGGCATCGAGCTCACCTACGACACCTATCTGCGAGGTGCCGTCGCCGAGATGAGCGTCGAGCGCGACGCGCGCGGACGGCGCTTCGTGGCGCGCGGGCTCGAATCCGAGACGCCGCGGCAAGGCGCCAACGTCTTGCTGACGTTGGACTCGTCGCTGCAATACGTCGCCGAGCGCGAGCTCGACCGGCGGGTGTCGGAGACCCGTGCGACGGGGGGGCTGGTGCTCGTGCTCGACCCCCGGAACGGCGAGATCCTGGCGCTCGCGCAGAATCCCTCCTTCGATCCCAACCGGCCGCTCACGGCCGATGCCGACCGGCTGCGCAATCGCGCAGTCGCCGACGCCTACGAGCCCGGTTCCACGATGAAGGGCCTGCTGGCGGCCGCGGCGCTCGAGCACCGCGCGGTCGGGATCGGCGATCGCTTCTTCTGCGAGAACGGTCGCTACGCGTTCGCCGGTCATACGATCCACGATCATCACGGCGCCGGGTGGCTCTCCTTCCCCGAGATCTTCCAGGTGTCGAGCAACATCGGCGCCACCAAGGTGGCCGAGCGGCTCGGCGCCGGCGCGTACCACCAGGCGCTGCGGGCGTTCGGCCTCGGCTCTCCGACCGGCGTCGACCTCTCCGGCGAGCAGGCCGGCATTCTGCGCCCGCTGTCGGCGTGGAAGCCGATCGACCTGGCCACCGCCAGCTTCGGCCAAGGCGTGGCGGTGACCCCGATGCAGCTCGCCACGGCCTACGCGGCGATCGCCAACGGCGGGATCCTCATGCGCCCCTTCGTCGTCAGGCGGGTCGTCGACGAGAACGGCGAGACGCTGGTCGAGAATCACCCGACCGTGGTCCGTCGGGTGCTGAGCGAGGCGACGGCGCGCGAGGTGACCGCGGTGCTCGAGCGCGTCGTGGGGGAAAAGGGCACGGCTCCGCTCGCGGCGGTTCCCGGGCTGCGCATCGCGGGCAAGACCGGCACCGCGCAGAAGGTCGATCTCGTGCGCGGCGGCTACTCGAGGGGCCGCATCGCGTCCTTCGTCGGCTACTTTCCGGCGGAGGAACCGCAGGTCCTCATGCTGGTGGTGATCGACGATCCGCGGACGACGATCTGGGGGGGCACGGCGGCCGCGCCACTGTTTCGCGCCGTCGCGCTCGCCGCCGCGGAGCGCGTCGGCGTGCACCGCGAGGCTGCCGCCGCCGGCCCGCAGCCCGACCCGCCACCGCCGGCCGCCGGTCCGGTCGCGACGGGCGGAGCGGCGAGCCGGCCGACGAGCTTTCTCGGCCTGAGCTTGCGCGAAGTGCTCGAGCGCGCACGCGCCGAGGGCCTCACCGTCGAGGTGCTGGGCAGCGGATACGTAGTCCGCCAGGATCCGCCGCCGGGCAGGAGCGGAGATCCGGACCGGACGATCCGCCTGCAGCTCGAGCCCACGGGAGAACCGGTCGGTTGATCTTGCGAGAACTGCTGAGTGGGCTTCGCGAGCCCCCCTCGGCGCTGCGCGGCGACGCGAACGTCGACGTCTCCTCGCTCACCACCGATTCTCGCCGCGTGCTCCCCGGGGCGTTGTTCTTCGCCCTGCCGGGCACGCGGACCGATGGCAGCCGCTTCGTCGGCGAGGCGATCGAGCGCGGCGCCGTGGCGGTCGCGGCCGAGAAGCTTCCGGCGACGTCGCCGGCCACCTGTCTCTCGTTCCCCTCGATCCTGCGCGCGCTGAGCGAGATCTCGGCGCGCTTCCATGGCCACCCGAGCCGGAAGCTCTGCCTCGTCGGCATCACCGGAACCAACGGCAAGACCACGATCACCCACCTCCTCGAGTCGATCTGGGCCTCGGCCGGCCATCGGCCGGGCATCGTCGGCACGATTCGCTATCGCGTCGGCGAGCGTTCGTGGCCGGCGCCGTTCACCACCCCGCAGGCGCCCGAGCTGCAGCGGCTGCTCGCCGAGATGGTCGAGGCGGGAGCCACGCACGTCGCCATGGAGGTCTCCTCGCACGCGCTCGCGCTTGAGCGCGCGCGCGATTGCGACTGGGATGGCGCGCTGTTCAGCAACCTGACACGCGATCACCTCGACTTTCATCCCGACATGGAGAGCTACTTCGCCGCCAAGCGGAGCCTGTTCACGGACCTGCTGCCGCGCTCGGCGAAGCCGCGCCGCTTCGCGGTGGTGAACCGCGACGACCCCTACGGCCGCCGCCTCGCGGGCGAGATCGGCGAGCGCCTGATCACGTTCGGACGCGGCGACGATGCCGACGTGGCGCCGGTCGAGGTCGAGCGCTCGCTCGAGGGTCTGCGCGGCGAGATCCGCGTCGGTCAGGAGCGGGTGGCGATCGCCTCGCCGCTGGTCGGCGATGCGCACCTCGAGAACATCCTGGCGGCCGCGGCCGCGGCGTGGGCGCAGGGGATCCCGCTGCCGACCATCGCCGAAGGAGTCCGCCGCTGCCGCGGCATCCCCGGCCGCATGGAGCGGGTCGACCAGGGCGCGCCGTTCGCGGTGCTGGTCGACTACGCGCACTCGCCCGACGCGCTGGAGCGCGCCATGCGGCTGCTGCGCAGCGTCGCCGAGGGGCGGGTGATCGTCGTCTTCGGCTGCGGCGGCGACCGCGACCGCGGCAAGCGGCCGCTCATGGGCGAGGCGGCCGGGCGCATCGCCGACCTGGTGATCGTCACCTCCGACAATCCCCGTACCGAGGACCCGCTGCGGATCATCCACGACGTCGAGCGAGGCGTCATCGAGGCCGGCCTCGGGGGCATCCAGGAGGGGGCGGTGCGCCGCGCGGAGGCGAGCGGCTACCTGCTGGTTCCCGAACGCAAGCGGGCGATCCGGCTCGCCATCGAGATCGCCCGCCCGACCGACGTGGTGCTGATCGCCGGCAAGGGCCACGAGACGGACCAGATCGTCGGCGCCGAGCGGCATCCGTTCGACGATCGCGAGGAGGCGCGGCGATCCTTGCGCGAGGTGGTCGGTTCGTGAGCTGGACGCTGCCGAGGATTCTCGCCGCCACCGGGGGCGAGCTGGCGCGCTGGGGAGCGGGCCCGTTCTCGGGCTTCTCGACGGATTCGCGACAGGCGCGGCCGGGCGAGGTCTTCGTCGCGCTGGTCGGGCCGCGATTCGACGGCAACGAATTCGTCGCCGCCGCGCTCGCGCGCGGCGCCGCCGCGGCCATCGTGTCGCGCGACTTCGGTCTGGCGCCGGGGGACGCGGCGTGGATCCGCGTCGGCGACGGCCTGCGCGCGCTCGGCGAGCTCGCCGCGGCGCGGCGCCGCGAGCTTCCCGTGCGGGTGGTCGGCGTCACCGGCAGCAACGGCAAGACGACCACCAAGGAGATGATCGCCGCGGTGCTCGCGGCTGGCGGCCGCAAGGTGGCGAAGAGCGCCGGGACGGAGAACAACCTGGTCGGTCTGCCGCAGACGCTGCTGCGGCTCGAGGGCGACGAGGACTTCGCCGTGCTCGAGATGGGCATGAACCATGCGGGCGAGATCTGGCGTCTCGCCGAGATCGCTCGGCCCGACGTCGGCGTCATCACCAACGTCGTCGCCGCCCATCTCGAGGGCCTCGGCTCGCTCGCCAACGTGGCGGCCGCCAAGCAGGAGCTCGCGCTCGCGCTGCGTCCCGGGGCCACCCTGGTCGTGAACGGCGCCGACCCGCGCTTGCGAGACATCGCCGAGCGCTTCGCCGGCCCGAAGATCCTCGCCGGCGGCGGCGGCACCATCGAGGCCGTCTCGGTCGAGGCGTCGGCCGAGGGTCAGCGAGTCGAGATCGACGTCGCAGGCTCGCGGGTGCGCGTCGACCTGCGGGTGCGCGGGGCGCACAACGTGCAGAACGCGCTGCTCGCCGTCGCGGTCGGGCGGGCCTTCGGTCTCGGCGCCGACGCCATCGCCGCCGCTCTCGCGGCGTTCCAGCCGCCCGCCATGCGGCTCGAACTGGTGTTGTTGCCGAGCGGCGCCCGCATCCTGAACGACGCCTACAACGCCAATCCGGCGTCGGTGGAAGCGGCGCTCGCGGTGCTCGCCGCCGAGCCGGGCGGCCGCCGGATCGCCGTGCTCGGCGACATGTGCGAGCTCGGCGCCGACGAGGCGCGCTACCACCGGGAGGTCGGCGCGGCGGCGGCTCGCGCCCGGGTGGACCGGCTGGTCGCCGTCGGGCGCCACGCCGCGGAGGTCGCGGCCGGGGCGATCAGCGGCGGGCTCGCCGCCGACCGCGTCGACCGCTGTGGCACGGCGGAGGAAGCCGCCGAGCTGCTCGGCCCGCGGCTCGCGGGCGACGACGTGGTGCTCGTCAAGGGCTCGCGCGCGGCCAAGATGGAAGCCGTCATCGAGCGGCTGCGAGGGCTCGGCTGAATGCTCTATTCGCTGCTCTACTCGCTGCACGGCTCCTACTCCGCGTTCAACGTGATGAAGTACATCACGTTCCGCACGCTGCTCGCGGCCATCCTCTCGTTTCTGATCGCCTTCCTGTTCGGCTCCTGGCTGATCCGCAAGCTGGCCGAGCTGCAGGTGGGCCAGCAGATCCGCGCCGACGGCCCCGCCCGCCATCAGACCAAGGCCGGCACGCCGACGATGGGCGGGGTGCTGATCCTGTTCTCGCTGGTGCTCTCCACGCTGCTGCTCGCCGACCTCACCAACGCCTTCGTCTGGCTGCTGCTCGCGGTCACGGTCGGCTTCGCCGCGATCGGCTTCGTCGACGACTGGCGAAAGCTTCGCCGCCGGCAGTCGCTCGGCTTGACGGGCTGGGAGAAGCTCGCCGCGCAGTTCGCGCTGGCCGTGGCGGTGGGCGGATTCCTGCTGTGGACGAACGGCTACGACTCGACCATGACGATGCCGTTCTTGAAGAACGTGCGGCCCGACCTCGGGTGGTTCTACGTCCCGTTCGCGGCGCTGGTCGTGGTCGGAGCCTCGAACGCCGTCAACTTGACCGACGGCCTCGACGGGCTGGCGATCGGCCCGGTCATGATGGTGGCGCTGGTCTACATGACGTTCTGCTACGTGGCGGGCAACGTGAAGCTCGCCGAGTACCTGCAGGTGCCGCACGTTGCCGGAGCTGGAGAAGTGGCGGTGTTCTGCGGCGCGCTGGTGGCGGCCGGCCTCGGCTTCCTGTGGTTCAACGCTTACCCGGCACAGATGTTCATGGGCGACGTCGGCTCGCTGTCGCTCGGCGCCGCGCTCGGCACGCTGGCGCTGATTTCCAAGCAGGAGCTGGTGCTGGTGATCGCCGGCGGGGTGTTCGTCGCCGAGGCGCTGTCGGTGATCCTGCAAGTCGCCTCCTACAAGCTGCGGCGGCGGCGGATTTTCCGCATGGCGCCGATCCATCACCATTTCGAGCTGCTCGGCTGGCCCGAGCCGCAGATCATCGTGCGCTTCTGGATCCTGTCGATCCTCTGCGCGCTGCTCGCGCTGTCGACGCTCAAGCTGAGATGAAGCCCCCGCTGCATGGAAGAACCGCCCTGGTGATCGGCGCCAAACGAACCGGCGCCGCGGTGGCCCGCTACCTGGCGAGCCGCGGGGCCCGGGTGCGGCTCTCCGACAGGGCGGTCGGCGCGTTCGACGACGAACGTAGAAGCCTCGCCGGGCTCGCCGTCGAGTGGTGCCTTGGTCGCGAGGACGCGCAGCTGCTCGAGGGCGTCGAGCTGGTGATCCCCAGCCCCGGCGTGGCTCGCGGCCACGCGCTGCTACGGGCGGCGGCCGCGCGCGGGGTGACGATCCTCGCCGAGGTCGAGCTGGCCTCCCGGGGACTCTCGGCGCCGCTCTACGCGGTCACCGGAACCAACGGCAAGAGCACGACCACCGAGCTGCTCGGCCGCATGATGCGGCAGTCGGGCAAGCGCGTCTTCATCGGCGGCAATCTCGGCACGCCGCTGGTCGACGCCGTCGGCCCGGCCATCGACTGCGCGGTCGCGGAGGTATCGAGCTTCCAGCTCGAGTGGGTGGATCAGCTCCGGCCGGCGGTCGGGATCTTCCTGAACCTCAGCGACGATCATCTCGATCGCTACACCTCGCTCGATGACTACGGCGAGACCAAGGCCGCGCTGTTCCACGCCCAGACCCCGCAGGACTGGGCGGTGCTGTCCAGGGAAGACCGCTGGGTGTGGGAGCTGCGCCAGCGCCTGCGCGCCCGGGTGATCTCCTTCGGCTTCGATCCGGTGGAATACGGCACGTTTCCGCGCGACGGCACGATCGTCGTCCGCCTGCCCGACGATCGGCGCCCGGACCGCGAGGTCACCTTCAGCATGGCGCGCTCGCGACTGCGCGGGATCCACAATCTCGAGAACGTGATGGCGGCGTCGACCGCCGCGCTGCTGGCCGGCGCCCCGCCGGAGGCGGTGCAGGCGACGATCGACGAGTTCCCCGGCCTGCCCCATCGCCTGCAGCTGGTTCGCGAGAAGGAGGGCGTGCGCTACGTGGACGACTCGAAGGGAACGAACGTCGGCGCGGTCGTGAAGTCGCTCGCCTCGATGACCGGCCCGGTGATCCTGCTCGCCGGCGGCGTCGACAAGGGGGGGAGCTACGAACCGCTGCGGCGTCTCGTCCACGAGCGGGTCAAGCGCCTGATCGTGTTCGGCCAGGCGCGGGAGACGATCCGCGGCGCGCTCGGCGCCGAGACTGAGACGGTGGTGGTGTCGAGCCTCGAGGAGGCGGTGGCGCGCGCCGGCGAGATCGCGCGTACGGGCGATACGGTGCTGTTGTCGCCGGCCTGCGCGAGCTTCGACATGTTCCGCGATTACGCCGCCCGCGGCGAGCGCTTCCGGGCGCTGGTGGAGGCGCTGTGAGCACGGTCGGGTCGCTGGCGAGGCCCTGGAACGCCGAGGCGCGCCGCGAGCCGGTCGTGCTCAGGCCGGGAAAGAGCGGCCTCGCGCTGTGGATCGGCACCGCCGGGCTGGTGGCGCTCGGCTTCGTGATGGTGCTGAACACCAGCTACTTCCACGCCCAGGAGCGCTTCGGCGACCCCTACCTGTTCGCCCGCAAACACCTGGCGGCGATCGCGCTCGGCGGCGCGGCGATGGTCCTGTTCTGGCGGGTTTCCACGCGGACGCTGCGGCGCGCGACCTATCCGCTGCTGCTGCTGTCGCTGGCCCTGCTCGCTGCGGTGCTGGTTCCTGACGTCGGCGTGGTGCGGGGCGGTGCGCGGCGCTGGCTGAAGCTCGGCCCGCTCACGCTCCAGCCCTCGGAGATCGCCAAGCTCTCCGCCGTCCTCTATCTCGCGCACTCGCTCACCAAGAAGGGCGCGCGGATCGGCGCGTTGTGGACCGGCTACCTGCCGCACCTGGTGGTCGTCGGGGCGCTGTCGGGCCTGGTCGTCCTCGAGCCCGACTTCGGCACGGCCGTGCTGCTCGCGGTGCTGCTGTTCGTGATGCTGCTCGCCAACGGCGCCCGCCTCTCCCATCTCGGCGCCACGGCCTCGCTGGCGGCGCCGTTCGCGATCTTCGCGGCGGTCACCGCCAGCTACCGCTGGCAGCGGCTGACGAGCTTCCTCGACCCCTGGCGAGACGCCCGGAAGAGCGGCTTCCAGCTCGTGCAGTCGCTGCTCGCGTTCGGAACCGGCGGGGTGTTCGGCGTCGGCCTCGGCGCCAGCCGCCAGAAGATGTTCTACCTGCCCGAGGCGCACACCGATTTCGTGTTCGCGGTGATCGGCGAAGAGCTCGGCCTGATCGGCACCCTGTCCGTGCTCGCCACCTTCGGCCTGCTCGCCGCGGCGGGCCTGCGTCTGGCGTGGCGTCACGTCGATCCGTACGCGGCGAACCTGGCGCTCGGTGTCACCGCGATCATCGTGCTCCAGGCGGGCGTCAACATGGCGGTCAGCGTCGGCCTGTTGCCCACCAAAGGGCTCGCGCTGCCGTTCCTCAGCTACGGCGGCTCGGCGCTGGTGGCGAACATGATCGAGATGGGGATCCTGCTCAGCGTAGCCCGTGAGTCGGCATGAGCTACTACGGCAGAATCTCCCGGTTTGGCACGCGGGTATGAGATACGAGGCCGCCATAGGCGACCGTCGTTTGGCTGCGGCTGCGAGGCCGCGATGAGGCGAGGCGAAGGCAGCCGGTTGGTCCGGCGACGAGCGATCGGTCGATGGCAACGGTTCACGAACCCGCGGGAGAGATCCGCGTGATCGTCGCCGGCGGAGGCACGGGGGGCCATCTGTTCCCCGGCCTCGCCGTCGCCGAGGCGATGGCGAGGCGGCGGCCTTGCCGGCTGCTGTTCGTCGGCGCAAGCCGCGGCATCGAGGCGCGGGTGGTGCCGCAGCGCGGCTACGCGCTGCGCACACTGCCGGTGCGGGCGCTCCGCGGGCAAGGAGCGCTCGGGCTGGTGTCCTCGGCGCTGCGCCTGCCGGCGAGCGTGCTGTCGGCCTGGCGGCTGCTCGGCGAGGTGCGCCCCGACCTGCTGATCGGCGTCGGCGGCTACGCCTCGGGGCCGGCGGTGGTCGCCGCCTGGGCGCGGCGGGTGCCCACGGTGCTGCTCGAGCAGAACGCTCACCCCGGGCTCACCAACCGCTGGCTGGCCCGCCTAGCCGACCGGATCTGCGTCGCTTTTCCGGAGAGTGCCGCCTACTTTCCCGCCGATCGCACCGTGCAGACCGGCAATCCCGTGCGGGCACCGGGCGCGAGCCCACGCGGCCGGCCCGGCGGCTTCTCGGTGTTGATCTTCGGGGGCAGCGCCGGCGCCCACCGGCTGAACGAGGTCGGCGTCGCGGCGATGGCCCGCCTCGCGGGCTGCGGCGAGCGGCTGCACGTCGTCCACCAGACCGGCGCGGCCGACCTCGAGTCGGTGCGCCGGCGCTACCACGAGCACGGCCTCGAGGCCGACGTCCGGCCCTTCATCGACGACATGGCCGCCGCCTACGCCGACGCCGACGTGGTGGTGTGTCGCGCGGGCGCGACGACCATCGCCGAGCTCACCGCGCTCGGCAAGCCGGCGGTGCTGGTCCCCTACCCGTTCGCCGCCGACGATCACCAGCGCAAAAACGCCGAGTCGCTGGTGGCGCGCGGCGCGGCGCTCATGATCCTCGACCGCGAGCTCACGCCCGAGGCGCTGACCGCGGCGCTCGAGCCGCTGCGCGCCGATCCGCAGCGGCTCGCGACGATGGCGGCCGCGGCACGGGTGCTCGGCCGGCCGGACGCGGCCGAGCGGGTGGTCGACGTTTGCCTGGGACTCGTTCGGGAGCGGCGGCGGGGGACGTAAGCGATGGTCGAGAAGAAGCACCACGTCCACTTCGTCGGCATCGGCGGCATCGGCATGAGCGGCATCGCCGAGGTGCTGCTCAACATGGGCTACGCCGTCAGCGGCTCGGACCAGACCGACTCGGAGACCACGCGGCGGCTCGCCCGGCTCGGAGCGGGAATCGCGATCGGGCACGCCCCACGGAATGTGGGCGCCGGCATCGACGTCGTGGTGATCTCGTCGGCCGTCAAGATGGCGAACCCGGAGGTCGTCCGGGCGCGCGAGCTGCGCATCCCGGTGATCCCGCGCGCCGAGATGCTCGCCGAGCTGATGCGCATGAAGTTCGGCGTGGCGGTGGCCGGCACGCACGGCAAGACCACCACCACCTCGTTCATCGCCGAGGTGCTGGCGCGCGCCGGGCTCGATCCGACGGTGGTGATCGGCGGCAAGCTGCGGGCACTCGGAACGAACGCCCGGCTCGGTCAGGGCAAGATGCTGGTCGCGGAGGCCGACGAGAGCGACGGCAGCTTCCTCCTGCTGTCGCCGACCGTCGCCGTTGTCACCAACATCGATCCCGAGCACCTCGACCACTTCGGCACGATCGAGAAGGTCGAGGAGGCGTTTCTGCGCTTCATCCACCGCGTGCCGTTCTACGGCCGCGCGATCCTCTGCCTGGACCATCCGCGGGTGCGCGCGCTGCTGCCGAACGTGCGCAAGCCCTACGTGACGTACGGCACCAGCCCGGACGCCGACTGGGTGGCGAGCAACATCGCGGTCGAGGGTCTCAGCACGCGCTTCGACGTGCGCTGCGGAAACACCGGCTACGGGCCGGTGGTGCTGCGGATGCCCGGCCGGCACTACGCGCTGAACGCGCTGGCGGCGGCGATCGCCGCCGGCGAGGTCGGCGTCGGCTTCGCGACGGTGCGCGAGGCGCTCGCCGAGTTCGGCGGCATCCACCGCCGCTTCGAGGTGCTCGGCGAGGCCAACGACGTCCTGGTGGTCGACGACTACGGCCACCATCCCGAAGAAGTCCGCGCCACGCTGCGTGCGGCGCGAGAAGGCTTCCGGCGCCGGCTGGTGGTCGCGTTCCAGCCGCACCGCTACACGCGAACCCGCGACCTGTTCCACGACTTCCTCTCCGCCTTCGACGACGCCGAGCAGCTGTTCCTGACCGAGATCTACGCGGCGGGCGAGGAGCGCGTCGAGGGCGTGTCGGGCGATGCGCTGTTCCAGGCGCTGCGCCGGCGTGGTCACCTCGACGTGGAGTACCGGGCGACGCACGAGGCGCTGACCGAGGCCCTGCTCGAAGCGTTGCGGCCCGGCGACCTGCTCGTGGTGCTCGGTGCCGGCGACATCTACAAGGTCGGTGAGGAGGCGCTGCGCCGGCTGCGCGCGCGCGGACCGAGGCTGCGGGTCGTATGAGGAGCGCGGCGCAGACGATCGAGGAGCCCGAGGCGATGGCCGGCTTGCCAGAGAACGTGCGCGAGGGGTTGGTCGAGCGCTTCGGCGCCCGCGCTCGCTTCGACGAGCCGCTGTGGCGACACACCTCGTTCCGCATCGGCGGGCCGGCCGACGCGTGGGTCGAGCCCGAGGGCGTCGGCGAGCTCGCCGGCCTCTTCGCGCTGGCCCACCGGGCCGCTGTCCCCGTGCTGGTGCTCGGCGGCGGCACCAACGTGCTGGTCGCCGACCGCGGCGTGCGCGGCGTCGTCGTCCACCTCGGGGGCGGATTCCAGTTCGTCGATTGGACGATCGCCGGCGAGGACGCGGTGGTGCGCGCCGGCGCGGCGGTGCCGTTCAAGAAGCTCGTTTACGACGCGGTCGCGCGCGGCTTCGCCGGACTGGAGTTCGGCGAGGGCATCCCCGGCTCGCTCGGCGGCGGGCTGACCATGAATGCCGGGGCCTTCGGCGGCGAGATCGGCCGCGTGGTCGAGGCGCTCGAGGGGGTTCACGCCGACGGCCGCGTCGAGCAGCTGGCGCGCGAGCGCCTGACCTTCCGTTACCGCCGCCTCGATCTGCCCGCCGGCTGGGTGATCAGCGCCGTGCGGTTGCGGCTGCGCCGCGGCGATTCCACGGAGATGGAGCGGCGCGTGGCGCGCGCGCGCGCCCAGCGCAAGAAGAACCAGCCGCTCGGCTTTCCCAACGCCGGATCGATCTTCCGGAACCCGCCGGGGGCCTTTGCCGGCCGGCTGCTCGAGGAGGCGGGGGTGAAGGGGCTCGAGCGCGGCGGCGCCCGCGTCTCGGAGCTGCACGCGAACTTCATCGTCAACCGGGGCGGCGCGACCGCCGAGCAGGTCCGCGCGCTCATGGACGAGATGCGCGAGCGCGTGTGGACACGCTCGGGCATCCGGCTGCAACCGGAAGTCAAGCTCGTGGGGGAGTGGTGAGAGGCCGATTTCGACGCAAGCGAGTGGCGGTGGTCCTCGGCGGGATGTCCGCGGAGCGCGAGATCTCGCAGATGACCGGTGAATCGGTGGCCCGCGTGCTCTCCGAGCGCGGCTACAACGCGTCGGTGATCCGCATGGGACGCGACCTGCCGGCGCGCCTGCTCGCGGCGCGCATCGACGTCGTCTTCAACGCGCTGCACGGCCGCTACGGCGAAGATGGCTGCGTGCAGGGCCTGCTCGAGGTGATGGGCATCGCGTACACGGGCTCCGGCGTGCTGGCGAGCGCGATCGGCATGAACAAGATCGCCAGCAAGCGCGTCTGGCAGACGTTCGGCCTGCCGACGCCGGAATGGCGCGGGGTCGCCGCGGGCGAGACGATCGGCGCCTCGTTCGTGCTGCCCGCCAAGCTGCCGCTGGTCGTGAAGCCCGCCGCCGAGGGTTCGAGCGTCGGCGTGTCGATCGTGCGCGAGCGCTCGAAGCTCCCGAGCACGATCACCAAGGCGCGCGCGTTCGGCGGCGAGGTGCTGCTCGAGCGCTACGTCGAGGGCAGGGAGGTGACGGTCGGCATCCTCGGCACTCGCGCGCTGTGCGCGATGGAGGTCGTCCCCGAAGGCGAGTTCCACAGCTTCGAGGTCAAGTACACGCCGGGGAAGGAGCGGTTCGTGCTGCCCGCGCCGCTCTCCAAGAAGGCCTACGACCGGGTGCTCGAGCTGGCGCTCGAGGCGCATCGGGCGACCGGCGCCGAGAGCTACTCGCGCGTCGACCTGCGGGTCGACGCGCACGAGGCGCCGTTCCTGATCGAGATCAACACGCTGCCCGGCCTCACCCATCTCTCCTACCTGCCGAAGATGGCCGCGCACGTCGGCATCACCTATTCGGACCTCGTCGAAACGATCCTCGACGGAGCGAGCCTCAAGATGAAGGAGGCGCAGAGCCCGTGAGGAAGAACCGGCGGCGAAGGTCCCGCTTCGCGTGGCGGCGCGCGCTGCGCGCGCTGGCCGGCGCGGCGGCGCTGGCCGGGGCGACGGTCGCCGCGGGGCGGCTGCTCGGGTGGGCGAAGGCGCACCCGTACTTCGCGGTGCGCGAGATCGACGTCGCGGCGCACGGCCGGCTCGACGGGGAGACGCTGCTCGCCTGGTCCGGCCTCGCGCCCGGCATGAGCGTGTGGGACGTCCGCGAGCGCGACGCCGAGGCTCGCCTGCTCGCCCACCCCCGCATCCGCGAGGCCTCGGTCGGCCGGCGCCTTCCCGGACAGGTGGTGATCCGCGTCGAGGAACGCGAGCCGGTGGCTTTGCTGTTCGCCGCCCAGCCCCTCTGGGTGGCCGCGGACGGAGAGGTCTTCCCGCCGTGCGAGGGGGAGACGACCGACGGATTTCCGTACGTGAGCGGCGTCGGCGGCGCGGCGCGCTCCGGCGCGGCCGCCGAGCGCCTGCGGCGGGCGGCCCGTCTCGTCGTGTCGTGGCGCGAGCACGCGCGGTGGCCGGCGATCTCCGAGGTGCGGCCCGCCGCCGACGAGATCACCGTGTTCTTGGTCGGCACGCCGATGGCGGTTCGCTTCCCGCTGGAGGCCGGCGCCGAGGACTTCGCGCGGCTCGGCACGGTGCTCGAGATCTGGCGCGGCCGCGAGGCGCAGCTCGCGGTGATCGACCTCTCGCTGCCGGGAGAAGCCGTGCTGCGCCTGCGCGGCGCCAAGCGCGGCGCGCCGCGCTTCCCGCTGCCGGCGGCCGCGCGCCCGGACGGGACCCCCGATCCGGCCTGGCTCGATGCCGACCGCCGATCGGTCGGCCGCGGGTCGGCCACCTGACCCGAGGATCATGGCGAAGCGCTCTCCACTCATCGTTGGCCTCGACGTCGGCACCTACAAGATCTCGGCGATCGTCGCCGAGGTCGGCGAGGACGGCGTGCAGATCGTCGGCATCGGCACGGCGCCCTCGAACGGCCTGCGCAAGGGCGTGGTGGTCAACATCGACGCCACCGTCGAATCGATCCGCAAGGCCGTCGACGAAGCCGAGCTGATGGCCGGCTGCGAGATCCACAACGTGTTCACCGGCATCGCCGGCCCGCACGTGAAGGGGTTCAACAGTCACGGCGTGGTCGCCGTGAAGGCGACCGAGGTGAGCGCCGGCGACGTCGAGCGGGTCCTCGATGCGGCGCGCGCCGTGGCCCTGCCGATGGATCGGCAGGTCGTGCACGTGCTGCCGCAGGAGTTCGTGGTCGACGATCAGGACGGCATCAAGCAGCCGGTCGGCATGGCGGGCGTGCGCCTGGAATCGAAGGTGCACATCATCACCGCGTCGGTGACCTCGACGCAGAACATCGTCAAGTGCTGCGAGCGCGCCGGCTTGCACGTCGCCGACCTCGTTCTCGAGCCGCTGGCCGCCGCCGAGGCGGTGGTCACGGCGGAGGAGCGGGAGCTCGGCGTGGCGCTCATCGACATCGGCGGCGGCACCACGGACATCATCGTCTTCCACAACGGCGCGGTGAAGCACACCGCGGTCTTGCCGATCGGCGGCAACCACCTGACCAACGACATCGCCACCGGCCTGCGCACGCCGTTCGCCGACGCCGAAAAGATCAAGCAGCGCTTCGGGTGCGCGCTCTCCAACATGGTGGCGCGCAGCGAGACCATCGAGGTGCCGAGCGTGGGCGGGCGCAGCCCGCGCGTGCTGTCCCGGCACATTCTCGCCGAGATCATCGAGCCGCGGGTGGAGGAGATCTTCGCGCTCGTGGCGCGCGAGGTGGCGCGCTCAGGGTACGAGGAGATCCTCGCCTCGGGCGTGGTGGTGACGGGAGGCTCGACGGTGCTCGAAGGCGTCCCCGAGCTGGCCGAACAGGTCTTCCATCTGCCGGTGCGGCTCGGCGTGCCGCTCTCGGTCGGCGGGCTCGCCGACGTGGTGTCGAGCCCGATGCACGCGACCGGCGTCGGTCTCGTGCTCTACGGCCTGCGCCGCTCGGCGAACGGCGCCGCCCACAACGGGCGCTTCTGGAATCGCGTGCGGCACCGGGTGAACGAGCTGTTCCGGGAGATCTTCTAAGTTGGATGACACGAGGAGCGAATCACGGTAGCGACGAATCGCCGGTGGGCCCGGCGACTCGATGACGGAAACGTGGGGTCGGCGGAAGGCAACGAGATTTTCAGGGAGGTGGAGCATGATCGAGTTAGAGGAGAGCTCTGAGCTGGGGGCGCGCATCAAGGTCGTCGGCGTCGGTGGGGGGGGCGGCAACGCGGTGAACACCATGATCAGTGCCGGGCTGCCCGGCGTGGAGTTCATCGCGGCCAACACCGACGCCCAGGCGCTGCGCGCCAATCTGTCGTCGATCAAGGTCCAGCTCGGCGAGAAGATCACCAAGGGCCTCGGCGCGGGAGCCAACCCGGCGCTCGGCAAGAAGGCGGCCGAGGAAGACATCGAGCGCATCCGCGAGCACCTGACCGGCGCCGACATGGTGTTCATCACCGCCGGCCTGGGCGGCGGCACCGGCACGGGCGGAGCGCCGGTGGTGGCGCGGCTCGCTCGGGAGCTCGGCGCGCTCACCGTCGGCGTGGTGACCAAGCCGTTCCTGTTCGAGGGCCGCAAGCGCATGAAGCAGGCCGACGACGGAATGCGCGAACTGAAGGACAGCGTGGACACGCTGATCGCGATTCCGAACCAGCGCCTGTTGTCGATCGCCGGCCGCAACATGCCGATCCTCGAGACCTTCAAGAAGGCCGACGACGTGCTGCTGCAGGCGGTGCGCGGCATCTCGGACCTGATCACGGTGCATGGGCTCATCAACCTCGACTTCGCCGACGTGCGTACGATCATGAGCGAGATGGGCATGGCGATGATGGGCGCCGCGATCTCCGCCGGCGAGAACCGCGCGGTGGAGGCCGCCCAACACGCGATCTCCAGCCCGCTGCTCGAGGACGTGTCGATCAAGGGGGCGCGCGGCGTGCTCATCAACATCACCGGCGGCCCGACCCTGTCGCTGCACGAGGTCAACGAGGCGGCCACGCTCATCCAGGAAGAGGCCGACGACGACGCCAACATCATCTTCGGCGCCGTGATCGACGATCAGATGGGCGACGAGGTGCGCATCACGGTGATCGCCACGGGGTTCGGCAGCGTGGACCGCGGGCGCGAGCCGGTGCGACCGCAGGATCGCGAGACCCGCGAGACGATCGAGCGCGGCGATGGGCGCCGGCCGGGCGTGGTCCGCGATCTGCCCAAGGAGCCGCGCCGCGTGGTGAGGCTCGGCACGATCATCGACGACGGCGAGGGCTCGCGGTTCGTGCCGCAGGGGGAGACCAACGACCCGGCCGCGGGGGACTCGCAGTACGACATCCCGACGTTCCTGCGGAAGCAGGCGGACTAGCGGCGAGCGCCGGTCGCCGCGAAGCCGCGGCGCTCGAGCCGGACCACCGACTCGAGATGGTGGGTTTGCGGGAAGAGATCGATCGGCTGCACCGGGCCGAGGGAGAAGCCGAGCGCCGTCAAGCGCCCGACGTCCCGGGCGAGCGTGTTCGGATCGCAGGAAACGTAGACGATGCGGCCGCCGGCGACCGCCGCCAGGGCCTCGAGCGCCTCGAGCGCTCCCGAGCGCGGGGGATCGAGCACGACCAGCGAGAAGCGCTCGCCGGCGGCGGCGAGCGCGCCGGCGGCCGCGGCGGCGGACTCGGCGATGAAGCGGCAGTTCGCCAGGCCCCAGCGATCGGCGTTGCGGCGGGCGAGGGTCACGCTGTGCGGGTCGCTCTCGACGCCCACGGCCTGGCGGGCGCGCCGCGCGAGGGGCAGCGTGAGGTTGCCGGCTCCGCAGTAGAGGTCGAGCACGCGGTCGTCGGCTTGCGGCGCCGCCAGCGCGAGCACCGCGTCGACGAGCCGGCGATTGCCCGCGGGATTCACCTGCGTGAAGCCGCCTTCGCTCTCAATGGTGGATCCGTCCTCGACCTCGAGCCGGACCACCGGCTTGCCGAACGTGCGGCGCCAGCCCTTGCCGAAGAGAACGATGCCGCCGATCGTGCGATGGCCGCGCAGGAACTTCTCGTGGTACTCGCCGTCGTGGCGAAACGCGCCTTCGGCGTTGGCCACCAGCACGGCGCGGCCCGGCCCCGAGGAGGCGATCTCCAGGCGGCGCACGGTGGTCGAGGCGCCGCGCAGCCAGTCCCGGGCGGCCGGCAGGTGGGCGTTCACGGTGTCGTCGGCGATCGGGCAGAACTCGATCTCGACGAGGCGGTGGGAGCGATGACGGTAGAATCCGAGCCGCTGCTCGCCGGCTACGCGCAGCGTCACGCGGTGGCGATAGCCCCATTCGGCGGAAGGCACGATCGGGCGGACGTCGAGCGCTTCGGCCGTCACGCCGCCGAGGCGGGTGAGCGCGTCCCGCAGGATCGCCTGCTTGGCGGCGAGCTGGGCCGGGTAGCCGACGTGCTGCCAGCCGCAGCCGCCGCACTCGGGAACGTAGCGGCACGGCGGGCGGCGCCTCGCCGGCGACGGCGTTACGACCTCGAGCAGCTCGGCCTCGCGGTACCCGCGCTTCTCCGCCACCACGCGCACGCGGGCGACGTCTCCGGGGGCGGCGCCGGGCACGAACACCACGCCGCGGTCGGTGCGGGCGACGCCGAAGATTCCGTAGCCGAGCGATTCGATGGTGACGGTGATCTCGTCCATGGGCGAACGGCGCCGGACAGTATGGAGCAGCGGCCGGGGCGGGGCGAGGGCCGCGGCACGCGATGGGTTGAGTCGCGGTTCGGCTTGGGAGATGTTGAGACGATGGACGACCTCGCTGCCTGCCTTCGGCCGACCTGGTTTCTCGACAGCGACGCGGCGCCGGTGCGCGAGTTCGCCGAGCGCACCGTGCGCGGCGTCGGCCCCGACGTCGACCGTGCGGTCGCGCTCTACTACGCGGTGCGCGACGGAATCCGCTATGACCCCTACGCTCTCAGCCGGGATCGCGGGCGGTATCGCGCGAGCACGGTCCTCACGCTGCCGGCGGCGTACTGCATCCAGAAGGCGGTCCTGTTCGGCGCCGCCTCCCGGGCGATCGGCATCCCGAGCCGTCTCGGCTTCGCCGACGTGCGCAATCACCTGACCAGCCCCAAGCTCCGCGAGGCGATGGGCAAGGACGTCTTCGTGTTCCACGGCTTCACCGAGCTTCACATCGAGGGGCGCTGGGTGAAGGCGACGCCCGCGTTCGACCTGGGCCTCTGCCAGCGCTTCGCGGTTCTGCCGCTCGAGTTCGACGGCCGGCAGGACTCGCTCCTGCATCCCTTCGACGCCGAGAACCGCCGGCACATGGAGTACCTGCGCCAGCGCGGCTCGTTCGTCGATCTGCCGTTCGACGAGATCATGGGCTCGTTCCGCGAGCACTACCCGCGGATCTTCGAGCGGCTCGGCGCGGACGTCGAGGACGAGCTGTTCCGGCCGGCGCGGTCGGGCCCGGCCGGATAGCCGAAGATCGCGCGATGGAGATCCGCATCCGGCGCGGCCGACGCACCGACTACGACGTGCTTCGCGAGCTGGGCGCCTGGCCGGGGGTGGAGTCGAGCGCCGCACGCTCGGCCCGCTTGTTCCGCCGCGTGGTCTCCGACCTGGCCTACGACCTCTACGTGGCCGAGCACGGCGGCCAGGCGGTCGGCATGGTGGCGGTGAGCTACGTGCGCGAGCTGCGCATCGGCGGCCAGCGCGCGACGCTCGAGGACCTCGTCGTGCGCCTCGACCGCCGGGGCGCGGGCATCGGCCGGCGGCTGCTCGAGTTCGCGCTGGCGCGCGCCGCGCGCCGCGGCGTGCGGGCGTTCGAAGCGCGCCCCCCGGACGAGGGGGCCGCGCGCTTTCTCGACCGTCTGGGGTTTCGGGCCGCCGGGCCGCGCTACGCGCGGCCGCTCGCGGAGGAGCGAGCGTGAGCGATCCGCTCGCTCCGGCCCGCCGCGCCGGGCGCTCGGAGAGCTGCGAGGGGCGCATCCGCGGGCGGTTTTCCACCGCCGAGGCGGAAGCGGTGATCGACTTCGGCCGCCGGCTGTTCGCCGGCGAGGGCGAGCGTTACGCGGCGGAGCTCGCCGACGAGGACCGCGTGGCGCTGACCGTCGGCGCCTTCCGCTTCTTCGCGGCGATGCCCGAGCCCGTGCGCTGCCGGCTGCGCACGCCGACGGCGGCGGCCGACGGCTGGGACTCGGCCTACACGATCTTCGAGAGCCACCTCACCGACCGTCCGTTCATCGTCGACACCGTGCGCGAGTTCCTTCACCGGCAAGGCCTCTCGGTTCATCACCTGCTGCACCCGATCTACGGCGTCGAGCGCGATGCCGGCGGGGCCCTCGTCGGAGTCCGCCCGCCGGAGAGCGCGGCGCGGAAGGAGTCCTTTCTGCACTGCGCGCTCGACCGGGTCGCCGAGGCCGACGCCGCGCGCCTCGAGCGCGAGCTTCGCGAGCGCCTCCTCGACGTGTACGCCGCCACCGAGGACTACGGCAGGATGCGCGAGCGTCTGGCGCGCGTGCGCGCGGAGCTGGCCGCGGCCCCGACCGGAGCGGCATCCGTCGCCGAGCTGCGCGAGCTTCTCGGCTGGCTCGGCGACGGCAACTTCGTGTTCCTCGGATACGGCTGGTTCGCGCAGGCGGGGGGCGACGGCGGGCCGCCGCCGCGGCTCGACGAGTCGACGGCGCTCGGCCTGCTGCGCCGGTCACGGCACGCCGAGGCGGTCGCCCAGCGCGATGCCGCGCCCGCGACCGGGCCGCCGCCGCCGCTCTTCGCGGTGGCCCGCTCCGCGCTCGAGTCCACGGTGCACCGCGCCGCGCGCATGGACGCCGTCATCGTGCGCCGGCTCGACGCGCGGGCGGGGAGCGCGGGCGAGCACCGCTTTCTCGGCCTGTTCACCAGCAAGGCCTACGACGAGACCTCGGCCGAGGTTCCGGTGCTGCGCGAGAAGCTGCGCGAGATCCTGGCCGCGGAGCGGCTCGTTCCCGACTCGCACGATTTCCGGGAGGTCGAGTCGATCTTCAACGACATGCCGAAGGCCGAGCTGTTCATGCTCTCGCCCGAAGAGCTGCGCCTCGAGATCCGCACCATGCGCTCGGCGAGCGCCGCCGCCGACGCGGTCCGCATGCGGCTGCGGCCCCACGGCGACGGCGCCTGGGTGACGGTGATCCTGCCCCGCGACCGCTTCTCGGGAGAGATTCGCCGCGACGTCGAGCGGTTGATCGCCGAGCGGCTCGACGGCACGGTCGTCGACTACCAGCTCGCGCTCGGCGAGAGCGAGCAGGCTCGCCTGCACTTCTTCGTCGCGTCCCCCCGGGCGCTCGCCGCCGTGCGCGTCGACGAGATCGAGAAGCGGATCTCCGAGCGGGTGCGCTCCTGGGACGATCACCTCCTGGAGGCGCTGCTCGCGGAGGTGCGCGGCGCCGCCGGCCGGCGCCTGGCCGCTCGTTACGCGAAGCTCTTCCCGCCGGAGTACAAGGCGACGACCGCGATCCCGACGGCGCTGAACGACATCCGCCACCTCGAAGCGCTCGGCGGCCCCGGGGCCCTCGAGATCGAGCTCGCCAACGCGCCGGACCGCGAGGCTGACCGCTTCAACGTGTTGCGGCTGTATCTGCGGGGCGGCGAACTGGTGCTGTCGGACTTCATGCCGCTGCTCGAGAACCTCGGTCTGCGCGTGTTCGGCGAGGACTCCGTCGAGCTCGGCCGGGGCGAGGAGCGGATCGTCCTCTACCGCTTCCTCGTGCAGAGCCGGCACGGTCGGCGGGTCGACGTGCGGGCCGCCGGGCCGCGGCTCGCTCCGGCGATCCTGGCGATGCATGCGCGGCTCGCGGAGGACGATTCGCTGAACCAGCTGATCGTCGAGGCGGGCCTCGGCTGGCGCGAAATCGAGTGCCTGCGCACCTACCGCAACCTCGCCGCGCAAGCCGGGGCGGGCTCGAGCCGCCAGGCGTTGAACGACGTGCTGCTGCGCCGGCCGGCGGCGGCGCGGTCGCTGTTCGAGCTGTTCGTCGCCCGCTTCGATCCCGCCCTGAGCGGCCGCGAGAGCCTCGTGCGGACCGCTCGCCAGCGCTTCGACGAGGAGCTCGAGCGCGTCGATACCGCGGCCGACGACCGCATGCTTCGCAGCTACCGGGCGCTCGTCGAGGGCACGCTGCGCGCCAACTTCTTCCGCCCGGCCCGCGCCGAACACCCGTTCCTCGCCGTCAAGATCGACTCCCGGGCGATCGACTTCCTGCCGAAGCCGCGGCCGCTGTGCGAGATCTACGTGCACAGCGCGCGCATGGAGGGGCTGCACCTGCGCGGCGGCCTGGTGGCGCGCGGCGGCATTCGCTGGAGCGACCGTCCCGACGACTTCCGCACCGAGGTGCTCGGGCTGATGAAGACGCAGATGGTGAAGAACGCGGTCATCGTGCCGGTCGGCTCGAAGGGCGGCTTCGTCGTCAAGCGCTCGACCGCCGGCGAGGAAGGAGCGGCCGAGGTCCGCGAGTGCTACTCGACGCTGATGCGCGGGATGCTCGAGCTGACCGACAACATCGAGCGCGGCGAGGTCGTTCCGCCCGCCGGCGTGGTTCGCTACGACGGCGATGACCCCTACCTCGTGGTCGCCGCCGACAAGGGGACGGCCGCGTTCTCGGATCTGGCGAACTCGATCGCCGCCGAACACCGCTTCTGGCTCGGCGACGCCTTCGCCTCGGGGGGCTCGCACGGCTACGACCACAAGAAGGAGGGCATCACCGCGCGGGGCGCCTGGAAGAGCGTGCAGCGCCATTTCCGCGAGCTCGGCCGGGACGTCCAGAGCGAGCCGTTCGACGTGGTCGGCATCGGCGACATGAGCGGCGACGTGTTCGGCAACGCCATGCTGCGGTCCCGCACGATCCGCCTGCGCGCGGCGTTCGACCACGCGCACGTCTTTCTCGATCCGAGCCCCGACCCGGAGGCGTCGTTCCGCGAGCGCGAGCGGCTGTTCCGGCTGCCGCGATCTTCGTGGGCGGACTACGACCGCCAGCGGCTGTCGCCGGGCGGGATGATCGTCGCGCGCGGCGCCAAGGCGGCGGTGCTGTCCGCGGAGGTGCGCGCCATGCTCGGCGTCGGAGCCGATCGTCTCGACGGCGAAGGGCTGATCCGAGCGGTCCTCGGCATGAAGACGGAGCTGCTCTTCAACGGCGGCATCGGCACCTACGTGCGCGCCAGCGCCGAGACCGACGCCGAGGTCGGCGACCACGCCAACGACTCCGTGCGCCGCAGCGCTGCGGAGATCGGCGCCGCGGTGGTCGGGGAGGGCGGCAACCTCGGGCTCACGCAACGCTCGCGCATCGAATTCGCGCTGCGCGGCGGCCACGTCAACACCGACGCGATCGACAATTCGGGCGGCGTCGACCTCTCGGATCACGAGGTCAATCTGAAGATCCTCCTCCAGCCGCTGCTCGAGTCGGGGCAGCTCACGCTCGCCGCCCGCGACCGCCTCCTCGAGGAGGTGAAGGACGAGGTCATCGAGCAGGTGCTCGAGCACAACGCCCGCCAGGCTCTGCTGTTGTCGCTCGACCGGCTGCGCAGCACCACGCGGCTCGTCGAGTTCCGCGACCTCATCACCCGGCTCGAGCAGGGCGGCTCGGTCGATCGCGCGCTCGAGGCGCTGCCCGACCGAGAGGCGCTGCGCCTGCGCCGCGGCACGTACCGCGGCCTGACGCGGCCCGAGCTGGCGGTGCTGGGGGCGCACTCGAAGCTCGAGCTGCAGCGCGAGCTGCTCGCCTCGCCCTGGATCGACGACCCGACGTTCGAGCCCTATCTGCGCTCGTATTTTCCCGCGGCCATCGTCGAGCGTTTCCCGCAGGCCGTGTGCCGGCACCGCCTGCGGCGCGAGATCGTCGCCGCCGAGCTCGGCAACCAGGTGATCGACCGCATGGGGTCGGCGTTCGCGCAGCGAATGCTGCGCGACGCGGCCGTCGAAGCGCCGACGGCCGTGGCGAGCTTCGTGGCGGCGATCGCCGTCACCGAAGCCGACCGCGTGTTCGACGCGATCGCGCTCTCGCCGCTGCGCACCGACGACGCCTACGCGCTCGCCCTGCGCTGGGAGGCGGCCGTCGAGTCGGTCTGCAAGCGGCTGGCCGGGATGTTGCGCCCGCCCGCGGCGCTCGGCGAGAGCATCGCCGGCTGGCGGCGCGCCCTCGCCGAGCTCGCCGACGCCGTGGAGGGCGAGGAGGGAGCCGAGGGGCACGCCGAGCAGGCGCGGCTCGAGCAGCTCGGCCTCGAGCCGGGGATCGCCCGCGCGCTGCGCGCGCTCGAGGCGTTGCCCCACCAGCTCGAGATCGTGCGCATCGCCGAGGGCCGGGGCTGGGCGCTCGGCGAGGTGCGAGCCACGTACCGGCACGTGGCCGGGCTGTTCGACTTCTCGGCTCTCGATCGCTGGTTCGCCGCGGTGCCGGGGGACGATCGCTGGGAAAAGCGCGCCGCCGAGGGGCTGCGCGAGGATCTGGCGGCGGCTCGTCGGCGCCTGACGATGACGATCCATGGGCGACGCGAGAGCGACCCGGCGGCCCGGTTCCGTGCCTTCGCGTCGGAGCACGAGGCGGAGATCGGACGGGTCCGGACGCTGATCGAGGACTTCGCGAGCCGCCGTGAGGCCTCCATGGCCGCGGTGGTCGTGGCGGTGCGCGAGCTGTGGAAGCTCGCCCGCCGCAGTTGACGGGTGACGGTCGATTCTGGGGAGGGAATGATGCGATTCATCTACGGATTCATCTTGGGAACGCTGTCCAGCGTGATCGCGGCGATCCTCTACCTGGCGTTCGCCGGCGGCGAGTACCTGCTGCAACTCTCGCCGCGCTATCACGACATGGCGAGCACGATCTCCGGCCTGCAGGAGGCGAAGCAGCAGCGCGATCAGCTCGCCGCCCGGCTCGAGACGCTGTCCGGGGCTTTCGACGCGCTCACGCGGCGCTTCGACGATTTGCAGGTGAAGACCCCGCCGGCGACGCACGAGCCGCCCCAGGCGGAGGCGGAGCCCGCCCGCCCGGCAAGTCCCGCCGCGCCGGCGAAGCCGGCCGAGCCCTTGAATTAGCTCGGCGGACCGATCAAGGAATTTCCACGGCGACTCTCGAGGGTGAAACGCTGGACAATGGCGTAGCGGTGACCGTGCTCGGCGCGGGCGATGCCTTCGGCAGCGGCGGGTGGCGGCAGAGCTCGTACCTGGTACGCGGGCCTTCGGCCACGTTCCTGATGGACGCCGGGCCGACGGTGCTCGCCGCGTTGAAGGACGCCGGCCAGCGCTCCGATGAAATAGACTTCGTGCTGCTCAGCCATCTGCACGGGGATCATTTCGCCGGGCTGCCGTTCATGATCATGGAGTACCTCTACGAGCGGCCGCGCGACCGCGAGCTGCTGATCGCCGGCCCGGCCGGCACCGAGGAGCGCGTGCTGACTCTGTTCCGGGCGATGTACCAGGAGGCCGCCTCCCGGCCGACCACGTTCCCGATCCGCTTCCAGACGCTGGCGGCCGGGCAGAACGTGACGATCGGCGGCGTCGCCGTCGAGCCCTTCGCGGTACCCCACCAGGTGCGGGAGCCCTCGCTCGGCTTCAAGGTCCGGCTCGATGGCAAGACGGTGCTCTACTCGGGCGACTCGGGATGGACCGAGGAGTTCGTCCGCCGCGCCGCCGACGTCGATCTCTTTCTTTGCGAATGCTGCTACTGGGAGACCGAGGTCGATTTCCACATCAACTATCCGCTGTTCGAGCGTCACCGCCCGCGCATCGGCGCGCGCCGCCTGGTCCTCTGCCACCTCGGGCGCGAGGTGCTCGAGAAGCTCGATCGCGTGAAGCAGGAGTGCGCCCGGGACGGGCTGGTGATTCGCCTGTAGAAGTCTCCCGTCCGCTCGCGGTCAAGGACCGCGGCGGGGCGGGCCCGCCGAGCGGGCGCGCGCCTGGGCGGCGCGCAGGTCGTCCGGCGTGACCAGCACCGAGGACGCCCTCTCCTCCCGCTCGCGCTCGGCTTCCTGCGCGAAGAACAGCCCGAACGACCGGCGCACGAGCTCCTCGCAGAACGGGATGCCGCGCCCGCTGCGGCGCTCGGCGATCGCCGCGGCCACCGCCGCGGCGCGCTGCGCCGCCTCGGGGCGCGCGGTGTGGGCGAAGAGGTAGGCGGTCTCCTCGAGCCGGCGCTGCCACGAGGCGGCGCGCTCGGCGGCGAAGACGCCCTCGACGGCGCCGGCGACGATCTCCTCGATCCGCGTCATCTGCGAGGCGCGATCGAGCACGAGCGGGCTGTTGCGGATTTCGCGGTAGCGCTCGAGGTGGGCGGCGAGCGCGGCCTCGGGCACCACCCAGTGCCGCAGCTCCTCCTCCTCGAACAGCGCCGCCGACGACGAGAGGCTCGCCGCGGCGTCGACCGCGACGCTCGGTTCGGGCAACGCCGCGGGAGCCGCGGGGGCCGCGAAGAGCTGGAGACGGAGCTGCGGATAGCGAGCGGCGGAGGCGGAAACGTCGCCGCGCGCGCGGGCGCGCTCGTAGCCCTCGGCGGCGATCCAGTCGCAGTATCGCGCGTCGACCTCGACGAGGCGCAGGCCGTGGCGCTTCTCCAGCTCGCGCAGCGCCCGCACGCTCTTGCGATTCACCTCCGCGAGCACCGCTTCCTTGAGGCCCGCGGGCTCGTTGACGACCGTGCTGAAATGGAGGAGCCCCCCGCCGGCGCGCGGCTTCAGGACCCACAGCAGGCGGTCGCCCGCCGGGTCGCCGAAGGAGAGAAATCCCTCCGCGCCGGGCGCGGCGCGCGCCGGCGCGGGAGCCGTCTCGGCGGCGGGCTCGGCGATCTCCACGCCGCGTTGCTTGAGGCGGTAGAGCGAGCGGCGCACCTCGCGGCGCAGCAGCTTGTCCTCGCCCGCCGCAGCGGCGAGCCGGGCGAGCAGCCGGGCGCCGTCCTCGGAGGCCAGCCCGCCGAGCCGCTCGGCCACGGCCAGCGTGGTCTCGGCGTCGGCTTCGAGCGCGCGCGTCAGCGTCTCCACCGTCGCCCCCTCGGCGGCGATGCCGAGCCGCTCGAGCGCGTCGTGCGAGCGGCGAAGTCGCGGCTCCTTGGGGTTCGACATCAGCGACTTCGCCGCCCGCTCGGCGCCGCCGCGGAGGCCGGCTTGGCGGGCTCGGCCGCGGGGCTGTCGAACGACTTGAGCTTTTCGGTCACGTGGTCGGCCACCCACTTCGGATCCCACCACTCCACGGGATCCACGTGGACGCCGTCGACCATCACGCTGAAGTGCAGGTGATCGCCGGCCGCGAGGCCGGTTTCGCCGGTTCGCCCGAGCGGGTCGCCGCGGTTGACCAGCTGTCCGACCGGCACGCTGATCGAGCTGAGATGCCCGTAGAGCGAGAACAGCCCCATGCCGTGGTCGAGGATCACGGTGTTGCCGTAGATGCCGAGGTTGTCGGTGAACACCACCTTGCCGGTGTTCTCCGCCACGACCGGGCTCAGCCGCAGCGAAGCGAGGTCGAAGCCGAGATGGGTCTGCGAGTCGATGAGGTTGCCGTCGTGCTTGTAGGAGCGCCGGTCGGCGAAGCTCGACAGCGGCGCGGAATCCGGCTGCCGGAGGAACACCTCGCTCCACAGCGGCTTCGGCTCGGAGCGGCTGCACACCTCGCGGACCGTCTCCTCGCTCTGCCTGCGCAGATCGCGGTTGATGGCCAGGTATCCGGCGACGAGATCGTCGGTGCGCGGCATGCGGTTGGTCTCGAGCAGCTCGGGGACCTTGCGCGCGAGGAAATCGTCGCCGACGTCGAGCGTGCGCTCCGCGAACTTGCGCGGCTTGACGGCGACGAAAAACGCCGCCTCGCGCCGGTTGCCCGCGGCATCCTCCGCCACCACCCTGGGACGCGCCGCGGTGGTCAGGTCCTGCGGCACGGCGAACAGCGCCACGCTGACGCCGGGATCCCGCAGCGCGCCCGGGGTGCCGGCGAAGAAGTATCCCTCGACCTGCACGCCGCTGCGCACGGCGTCCTTCGAGACCTTGTAGACGACCACGTCGCTGCCGCCGAGCCGCATGTAGTGCTGGCCGGTGAGCACCTCGATGAGCGGCGGGGTATAGTCGACCTCCACGGCCTGGGCCAGCGTCGGCGGAGTCGAGCGCAGGTAGTTCAGCCACGAGCCGTCGCGGGCGATCACCAGCAGCGTCGCCGCCCCTTCGGGGATCTTCGCGTCGCGCGGCGCAACGGGGAGATCGAACGACCTCTGGAGCACGCCGCTGCCGCGCCAGCCGATCGCCGGGTAGCGCTCCGCGGCCAGCTGGTAGCGGGTGCCCGCGGCTTCGATGAACACGTCGACCGAGGTCAGGCCGGTGCCGCGGTCGGCCACGTCGAGCTGTATCTGCGCTTGCCCGCCGAGGTAGCGCAGCGGCCGTCGCACGCCGGCCGTCGGCCGCGAAGGGTCGAGCTTCACCCAGGCGAAGAAGGCGATGGCGACGGTCGCCAGGAGGATCAGCCATCGCCGCAAGCGGCGGATGAAACCTCCCTGCCGCGACTCTCTGCGGGACGCATCGGCGAGCATGGGGGCCGCCAGGTTACATAGAGGCGGGGTTCTCGACTGTCAACACGGCGTTCCCGGTGATATCCCTTCACGGCGATGTCGCTGGTGGTGATGCGCTATCACGAGATCACGCTGAAGGGCGGCAATCGCGCGCGCTTCGCCGCCGCGCTCGCCGACAACGTGCGCCGCGCGACCGCCGATCTGCCGGTGGAGCGGGTGGCCGACGCGCACGGGCGGCTGGTCGCGGAGCTGCGCGACGACGCCCGCTGGCCGGAGCTGCGCGAGCGGCTCGCGCGCGTGTTCGGCATCGCCAACTTCTCGCTCGCGCGCCGCCTGCCGGTGTCGATCGCGGCGGGCGGCGCGGCGCCCGACCTCCGGCCGCTCGCCGAGGCGGTGCTCGAGCTGGTCGCCGGGCGCTCCTTCGCCTCGTTTCGCGTGCACACCAAGCGCGCCGACAAGCGCTTTCCGCGATCCTCTCCCGAGGTCAGCGCCGAGCTGGGCGCGATGCTGCAGCAGGCGACCGGCGCGCGCGTCGACCTCGACCACGGCGAGCTCACCGTCACGCTCGAGGTCCTCCCCGGCGAGATCCTCTACTCGGCGCAGAAGGTGGCCGGGGCCGGCGGGCTGCCGGTCGGGACTTCCGGCCACGTAGTGGCGCTGCTCTCGGGCGGCATCGACTCGCCGGTGGCGGCGGCGCGCATGATGCGGCGGGGCTGCCGCGTCACGTTCGTGCACTTCCACAGCGCCCCCTACCTCGATCGCTCGAGCCAGCAGAAGGCCCGCGAGATCGTGCGGCGGCTGGTCGCCCACCAGGGCGACGCTCGGCTGGTGCTGGTGCCCCTCGGCGAGGCGCAGCGCCAGATCGTCACCCGCGTTCCGCCGCCGCCGCGCGTCTTGCTCTACCGGCGGATGATGCTGCGCATCGCTGGCGAGATCGCCCGGCGCATCGGCGCCGAGGCGCTGGTCACCGGCGACAGCCTCGGCCAGGTGGCGTCGCAGACGCTGCCGAACCTCGTCGCCGTCGAGCGCGCGGCGAGCTTGCCGGTGTTCCGGCCGCTGATCGGCATGGACAAGCTCGAGGTCACCGACCAGGCGCGGCGGCTCGGCACCTTCGAGATCTCGATCGAGCCCGACCAGGACTGCTGCTCGCTGTTCGTGCCCCGCCATCCCGCCACGCGCGCGCGCGCGGCGAGCCTCGAGGCGGCCGAGGCGACGCTCGGCGTCGCCGCCCTCGTCGAGGAGGCGATCGCCGGCGCGGTCGTCGAGCGCCATCGCTTTCCTGCCGGGACCCGCGAGCCGGAAATCGAGGATCTGGCGGGGCGCGGGCGGCGGGAGCGCGGCGCCGCCGCGCCGGCGACGCACTCGTGACGGAGGGGAGGCGGAGATCGCCTCTCGCCGGCGGGAGGGGCTAGCGGACGTGGAGCGGCCGCGGGAGATCGGCGCGCGCTCGGCGCTCGGCGAGGCCTACCTCGGCGGCGGGTTGGCGCAGGCGAAGCTCGGCGGAGAGTTTCGGCCGAGCCGGCGGGAGGACGTGGTCGAGCTCGAGTCGCTCGAGCGCTCGGAGCGGCGCGAGGCGGTGGTTCGCGGCATCGAGGCGCTGCGGCGCGGCGAGGCGGCCTACGGGGTGCTCGCCGCCGGGGCGAGCACCCGCATGAGCCTCACCGACGTGCCCGCGGCCGCCCGCCGCCTGCTCGAGCGCGCCGGCCGGGCCGAGATCCACAGCAAGGCGATGGTGCCGGTGGCCGAGGTCGGCGGGCGCGTGTTCTCCTTCCTCGATCTCTTCCTCGCCAACGTGGCCCGCCTGTCGCGCGAGACCGCGACCTCCTGCCCGATCGTCGTGCTGGTGAGCGAGGCGAACGCCGCGGAGATCGGCGCGCACCTCGCCCGGGCCGCCGCCCTCCCGGCCGGCGACGTCCTCGCCTTTGCCCAGAGCCTCGATCGCCAGATCGTCGCCAGCGCCGCCGACGTCGAGCGCGCGCGCGGCAACTTCGCCTGCGAGCGCGACGTGGACGGCGCGCTGGCGCTGTCGAGAGCGTTCGCGGGCTGCGATCTCGCCGTCCCGAAGCCCGGCGGCCACGGCGAGTTTCTCCACCAGCTCGTGTCCTCGGGCACGCTCGGCCGGCTGCTCGGCTGCGGCGTGCGCTTCCTCAGCGTCCGCAACATCGACAACATCGCCGGCCTGCTCGACGAGCGCTGGCTGGCGATCCTCGGGCGCATGGTCGAGATGGGGCGCAACTTCGTCGTCGAGGTCTCGCGGCGCCCCGACGGGCCGGCCGGCAAGGGCGGCGCGCTGATCGTGCGGCCGGGCGGCGCGTTCGAGCTCGCCGAGGACCCGGCCTTCGCCGGCACCGCGGTCGATCCGCGCTCCTCCTACTACATCAACGACGCTACCGCGATCCTCGCCGTCGACTACCTGTTCCGCATCTACGAGACCTCCCGCGGCGAGCTGCTCGGCGCTTCGCCCGCGGCGCTCGCCGCGATCGCCGAGCGCGGCCGGCGGAAGTTCCCGGTGCTGATCGACGTCAAGCCGGTGCGGCTGTCCTCGGGCGTCGTCGCCGGCGCGTTCGTGCGCGAGACCAACCTGTGGGAATCGACCGGGGTCGAGCGGGAGCTGGGCGTGGACGCGGTCGGCGTCTTCTCCGTCAAGGACGTGGAGGAGGGCTACGAGCAGGCGAACGCCGCGGAGCAGCGCGAACGCGCGCTGCGCGTGCGCTTCGCCGCCACCAAGAAGTGGGAGGACTACGAGGGCATCAACGCTCGCCTGGCGTCGCACCTGGCGCGCCGGGTCCTCGACGGGCCGCTCGTCACTCCTCCCTGAGCGCGTCGAGGAAGCGGCCGCGCGGCTGCCTTGCCGCGAGCCCACGGACCTTCCAGCGCGCCGCCGCGAGGTCGACGCGGCCGCCGCGGCGCAGGCGCACCCCCTCGCGCTCGAGCAGCTCGCGCTGCAGCGCCATCGCCTCCGGATCGCGCCGACTGATCCCCCCGGCGGCGTTCACGACGCGCTGCCACGGCACGGTGCGCGCCATCGGAGCGGGCAGCGCCGCCAGGGCGCGGCCGATCGCGCGCGCCGCCCCGGGCCGGCCGATCGCCGCGGCGACGTCGCCGTAGGTGGCGACCCGGCCGCGAGGAATCCGCCGCACCATCGCGTAGACCCGGCGCCGCAGTCTCTCCTCGTCGCGCCGCGGCCCGCTTCGCGCGCCGGCCTTTGCGCGGCGCCGGTCGACCGGTCGCCGGGCGCTCACGTGCCGGCCCTGCGGCGGCGGCCGAGCGTCACCGGCTGCTCGTCGCCGGGCTCGGGCGCCACCGGCCCCCGAGGTCGACGGGGACGTATCGCGAAGAAATCGGCATCGGCCGTGGGAGGGGAAAGGACTATAATGGGCGCCGTGAAAAAGGTCACCTACCGCGTGCGGCCGGAGACGGCCGTACTGACCCGCGGCTTCGACCCCCGCCTGTCGGTCGGCGCCGCCCGGCCGCCGGTCTACCGCACCTCGACGTTCGTGTTCTCCAGCCCCGAGGCGGCGGAGCGCGCCTTCGCGATCGCGCTCGGCAAGATCCGCCCCACCGACGACGAGGACGTCGACCTCATCTACGCGCGGCTCTCTCACCCCAACGCCGAGATCCTCGAGGACCAGCTCGTGCCGCTCGAGCGCGCAGCGCATGCGGCGGCGGTCTTCAACTCGGGCATGGCGGCGATCGCCACGCTGCTGTTCGCCACGCTCGCCAGAGGCTCGTCGCTGCTGCACACGCAGCCGCTCTACGGCGGCACGCAGCACTTCGTTCATCAGGTGCTCGAGCCGCTCGGCTTCCAGGTCGAGGGAGTGCCGGCCGGGGACGGCGCGGCGCTCGCCGCCGCCGCCGAGCGGCTGCCGAACCTCGAGCTGATCCTGCTCGAGACCCCCGCCAATCCGACGCTGCGCATGTCCGACATCGCGCACGCCGTCGCGGTCGCGCGCCGCCATCCCAAACGCCCGCGCGTCGCCGTCGACAACACGTTCCTCGGGCCGGTGTTCCAGCACCCGCTCGAGCTCGGCGCCGATCTGGTCGTCTACTCGGCGACGAAGTTCCTCGGCGGCTTCAGCGACGTGCTGGCCGGCGTGGTCATGGCCGGCGACGCCCGGCTGGTGAGCGAGCTGCGCGGCCTGCGCGCGCTGTTCGGCAACATCCTGCAGGCCGACGAGTCGTGGATCCTCGACTCGCGCCTGTCAACCGTCGGCCTGCGCATGAACCGGCAGAGCAAGAACGCGCAGAAGATCGCCGAGCGACTGGCGGCCGATCCACGAATCGAGCGCATCCACTATCCGTCGCTGTTCACCGATCCCGAGCAGCGGCGCATCCGCGACGCCCAGTGCGACTTCCCGGGGTCGCTGATGGCGATCGAGATCCGCGGCGGCAAGGCGGGCGCGTTCGAGTTCCTGCGCCGGCTGAAGATCGCGCGCGATGCGGTGAGCCTCGGCGGCGTGGAGAGCCTGGCCTGCCACCCGGCGAGCACCACGCACAGCGAGCTGTCGCCGGCCGAGCTGGCGCAGGCGGGCATCACCGAGGGACTGGTGCGCCTGTCGATCGGCACCGAGCACTGGCGCGATCTGCTCGCCGATTTCGAGCAAGCGCTCGGCTAGGTCCGCCAGCCTCTCCAAGGTGTGACGCACGACCGCCGGAAAGACGCGCCGCACGTACCCCGCGCCGGGATGAGCCGCGGCCCACGATGCCTCGCGAGAGCCGGCGCGCTCGTGCCGTCGGCTCCATCCCGGCGGAGCGAGCCCGAAAGCTATTTCGGCGGCATGCGGATCGCGCCGTCGAGCCGGATGGTCTCGCCGTTCAGCATCGCGTTCTCGACGATGTGCGCGGCCAGCGCGGCGAACTCCGTGGGGCGGCCGAGGCGGCGGGGGAACGGCACGTCCTTGGCCAGCGACACGCGCGCCTCTTCGCTGAGCAGCGCGAGCATCGGCGTGTCGAACGTGCCCGGGGCGATGGTCACGCAGCGGACGCCGAGCGAAGCGAGGTCGCGGGCGATCGGCAGCGTCATGCTGACCACGCCGCCCTTCGACGCCGAGTAGGCCGCCTGGCCGATCTGCCCTTCGAAGGCCGCCACCGACGCCGTGTTGATGATCACGCCGCGCTCACCCTCCTCGTTCGGCGCGCTCTCGGCCATGCGCGCGGCGGCCAGCCGGATCACGTTGAAGGTGCCGATCAGGTTGATCTCGACCGTCTTCTTGAAGATCTCGAGCGGCATCGCTCCCTGCTTGGTGATGGTGCGCGCCGCAGTGCCGACGCCGGCGCAGTTGACGACGATCTGCAGCCCGCCGAGCTTCTCGACGGTCGCCTTCAGCGCTTGCTCCACCTGCTCGCCGCTGGTGACGTCGGCCGGGCAGAAGATGCCGCCGGTCTCCTTGGCGACGCGCTCGCCCTCGGACTGCGGCCGGTCGAGAATCGCCACCCGCCCGCCGCCCTCGGCGAACCGCCTCACCGTCGCCTCGCCGAGCCCGGAAGCTCCGCCCGTCACCAGCGCCACGCTCCCCCTGATCTTCATCGAGTCGTTTCCTTTCGCGGATGAATTGCCCCGTGGATGGGCGGCCCTGTCTTGCACTCCCGCCGGGAACAGGCAATAGAGCCGCGCTCCGACAAGAGCCGCGCTCCCGCGCTGCTCGGGCCGCCGCCGCGGCGCTCGGCGGCGGCGCGGGCCGAAGCGCGCTCGCCCGCGACCCCCACCCGGCGATGCACGAGGGATGCGACCCGCGCGCCCGGCTCGCCTCACGGCGCCGGTCGCTGATCCTTCGCGGCCTCGGCCGACTTGCGGGCGCGGAGCTGGGCGATTCCCTGATCGAGCAGGCCGAGCTCGGTATCGAGGCGGCGCAGCTCCGCGGCCTGCGCCGCCTCGCGCGCCTTCAGCGCGGGAAGCTCGGCGGGGCTCAGCGACTGCGCGCGCGTGATCCTCGCCTGGGTGGCCTCGAGCTCCTCCCGGGCATGCTCACGCTCGCGCTTCTTGCGCAGACGCGCGACCTGCATGCTGTTGATCGCCGCCTCGGCCTGCGCCGCGGCCTCGGGGCCGCCCTGCTTGCGCTCGAGGACGCTCTCCCAGCCGGCCTCGCCGCCGTCCGCGCCGGGCCGGGGAACGGCGTCGCCCGAGAGAGCGCCGCGGTTCGAGTAGTGCACGCCGCCGCGCTCGTCGGTCCACGTGTAGATGCCCTCCGCCCGCGCCGCGCGCAGCTCGGCGCCGAGCATGCCGACGGCGAGGATCACTGCGCCGAGGACCTTCACGTCAACCGCATTATGGCGTTTCACCGGCGGCGGGGGCAAACCCGCGGAACCCTCCCCGCGGAACTGTTCTCGCCCACGGGCCTGTTCTACGATCGACGGCCATGCCGAGCGACCCGACGAGCGCGCAGCTCCCCGGCTTTGCCGCGGAGCTGCGCCGCCACGGCCTCGGCGCGCTCCGCCGCGCGCGCACCCGCACCCTGCAGGTGAACGTCGGCAAGCGCTGCAACCAGGCCTGCCATCACTGCCACGTCGAGGCGGGCCCGAAGCGGAGCGAGATGATGAGCCGGGCGACGGCCGAGCGCGTGATCGCGCTGCTGGCCGCGAGCCCCGGCATCGACACCGTCGACGTCACCGGCGGCGCGCCGGAGCTGAACCCGAGCTTTCCGCTCCTCGTCGCGGGGGCGCGCCGGCTCGGCCGCAAGGTCATCGACCGCTGCAACCTGACGATCCTCTCCGATCCGGGCATGGAGTGGCTGGAGGGATTCTTCGTCGCGCACGGCCTCGAGCTCACCTGCTCGCTCCCCTGCTACACTGCGAGCAACGTCGACCGGCAGCGCGGCCAGGGGGTCTTCGAGCGCAGCATCGAGGCGCTGCGGCGGTTGAACGTGCGGGGCTACGGAAGGCCCGGGTCGGACCTCGTGCTGAACCTCGTCTACAACCCGGTCGGAGCCTTCCTGCCGCCCGCGCAGGACAGGCTCGAGGGGGACTACAAGCGCGAGCTCGGCGCCGCGTTCGGCATCGAGTTTCACCGCCTGTTCACCATCACCAACATGCCGATCCGCCGCTTCGCCGCCGATCTCGAGCGCTGCGGCCGCCGGGCCGAGTACATGAGCCTGCTCGTCAATCACTTCAATCCGGCGACGGTCGAGGGCCTGATGTGCCGCTCGCTGGTGAGCGTCGGCTGGGACGGAGCGCTCTACGACTGCGACTTCAACCAGATGCTCGAGATCCCGCTGCCGTCGTCGCTGCCGCGCACGATCTTCGACCTCGCCGACGCCGCCGAGCTCGACGAGCGGCCGATCGCCACCGCGGGCCACTGCTTCGGGTGCACCGCCGGCGCGGGCTCGAGCTGCGGCGGGAGACGGTGCGGGGACCTGAGTCAGCGCCCGCGGATTCGCGGCTCGATCCGTCCGACCGTCTTGCCGGCGGCGTTGCCGAGCCGCGGGCGCCATTCGTCCTGGAGCGCGCCGAGCGCGCCGGCGTCGAGGCAGCCGCTTGCCCGCAGCACCTCGAGCGCGGCGGGCGCGACCGCGCGGGCGGAGCCGTCGCGGACCTTGAGGCACAGGCCGAGGCCGCTGCGGCCATCGCACGCGCCTTGCACCCCCTCGGCGCCGGCCTTGGCGAGCAGGCGACCGGCGGTCGCCTGCATGAGGCGGGTGTCGAAGCGCCCGCTGCCGCCGACCAGCTCGGGATGGCGGGCCATCGCCCGCGCCACCCGGGCGATCGGCTCGCGCAGGTCGGCGGGCGCTTCCCGGGGGCGGGCGAGCAGCGAGAACGCGCGTGCCGCGGCGGCCAGCGGCACGGCGAACGTCGTCGCGCTGCAGCCGTCGATCGCCGTCGGGATCCGCTCGCAGCGCAGGCCGCAGACCGCGGCGATCGTCTCGCGAATCGTCCGCTGCACGGGGCCGTCGGGATCGAGGTAGGAGCCGGGCGGCGCGCCGAGGCGCAGAGCCAACGCCAGCATGCCGGCGTGCTTGCCGCTGCAGTTGTGGTGAAGCGCGGTGAACCGCCCGCCGATCCGCGCCGCCGTCTCGGCGTGAAACGGCGGATGCGCGCCGCAGCCGAGCGCCGACGCGTCGAGGCCGAGTCGCGACAGCAGCCTCGCCACGCGCTCGGTGTGCATGGCCTCGCCGCTGTGGCTGGCGGCGATCAACGCGAGCTCGTCCTCGGGGATCGCGAAGCGGTCGGCGGCGCCGCTGCGCACCACCGCGACCGCCTGGAACGGCTTGGCGGCGGAGCGCAGGAACACGGGCGAGCGCGTGTCGCCGAAGCCGCGCGCGGCGCCGTCGGCGTGGAGCGCGACGTCGACCTCGTGGCGGCTCTCCACGCGCTCGCCGCGGTAGACGTCGACCGAAACCGGAGCGCGGCGACGGGTCACTCCCGCAGCGCCTGCCCGAGATCGGCGATCAGGTCCCCGCTCGCCTCGATGCCGACCGACAGCCGCACCAGTCCGTCGGCGATGCCGAGGCGCTGCCGGTCCTGCCGCGAGAGGCCGGAGTGCGAGGTCGTGGCCGGCCGGGTGATCAGCGACTCGACGCCGCCGAGGCTCGGCGCGCAGATCGGCAGCTCGAGCCGGTCGAGCAGCCGCTCGGCCGCCTCCAGCCCGCCGCGCAGCTCGAAGCTCAGCATCCCGCCGAAGCCGTCGAAGAGATCGCGCGCGCGGTCGTGGCGCGGGTGGCTCTCCAGGCCGGGATAGTTGACCCGGGAGACCGCGGGGTGGCACTCGAGAAAGCGGGCGATCTCCAGCGCGCTCGCGTTTTGCTGCCGCACGCGCACGGCGAGCGTCTTCACGCCGCGGTGGAGCAGGAACGCCGCGTGCGGGTCGAGCGAGCCGCCGAGGTGGGCGAGCTTGTGCGTGACCTTCTTCACCAGATCGGCGCGGCCGATGACCGCGCCGGCGACGATGTCGTCGTGGCCGTTCATGTACTTCGTGCAGCTGTGGATCGACAGGTCGAAGCCGCGCTGCGGCGGGCGGAAATTGACGGGGCTCGCGAACGTGTTGTCGATGATCGAGACCAGGCCGTGGCGGCGCGCGAAGGCGACCGCCGCCTCGAGATCGCCGACCCCGAGCAGCGGATTGCTCATGGTCTCGACGTAGATGGCGCGGGTCTCGCGGCGGAGCTTCGACGGCCACGAGGGCGGATCGTCGGCGTCGATGAAGTCGACCGCGAGCCCGAGAGCGGGGAAGTCGCGGGTGATGAAGTCGTGCGTCCCGCCGTACAGGCAGTCCTGCGCGAGCAGGTGGTCGCCCGCCGAGAGGAGCGCGAGCAGCGTGGTGGAGATCGCCGCCATGCCGCTGGCGGTGACCAGCGCCGCCTCGGCGCCCTCGAGCGCCGCGAGCTTGGCGTGCAGCACGCAGTGATTCGGCGTGTTGTTCAGCCGGATGTACTTGATGTCGTGATAGCTGCTCGCGCCCGTGTACTCGTAGGTGGACGACTGGAAGATCGGCATGCCGACCGCCCCTTCGATGCGCGTCTCGGGCTCGCCGGCATGAATCAGCTGGGTGTCGAGACTGCGCGAGAGCGTGGTCATCGGTGGCCTCCCCGGCCGCATGTTGCGCGCTCGGCACGCTCCGTTCAACGACGGCGCGCCTGGGGGCCCGTAGCCGCCGAGCGGCTCGGCAGGCTGGTGAACGCCGCGGCCCGCTTTTCGACGTCGGCCCATCGGCCCGCTTTCGGCTTGCCGGCCGCCCGCTCCGGCGGGTAGGAGGAGCCGTGCCCGGAGCCCTCGATCATCTGCTGGTCGTCGAGTTGACCGACCTGCGCGGCGCGCTGGCGGGGCGGGTGCTCGCCGAC
>JACPRU010000022.1 GCA_016189835.1 Deltaproteobacteria bacterium
TGATGGAACTCATTCATAATATCGCCACCGAGCACGGCGGCGTTTCCGTGTTCTGCGGCGTCGGCGAGCGCACGCGCGAGGGCAACGACCTGTGGATCGAGATGAAAGAGTCGGGCGTCATCAACAAGGCGACGCTGGTCTACGGGCAGATGAACGAGCCGCCCGGCGCGCGCGCTCGGGTCGCGCTCTCGGCGTTGACGGCGGCCGAGTACTTTCGCGACGAGGAAGGAAAGGACGTCCTGCTGTTCATCGACAACATCTTCCGCTTCTCCCAGGCGAACTCCGAGGTCTCCGCGCTGCTCGGCCGCATGCCGTCGGCCGTGGGCTATCAGCCGACGCTGTCGACCGACCTCGGCGAGCTGCAGGAGCGCATCACCACCACGCGCAAGGGATCGATCACCTCGGTGCAGGCCATCTATGTGCCGGCCGACGATCTCACCGATCCCGCGCCGGCGACGACGTTCGCGCACCTCGACGCGACGACCGTGCTGTCCCGTCAGATCGCCGAGCTCGGCATCTATCCCGCCGTCGACCCGCTCGACTCGACCTCGCGCATCCTCGATCCCCAGGTCGTCGGCGCCGAGCACTACAAGGTGGCGCGCGAGGTGCAGGAGGTGTTGCAGCGCTACAAGGACCTGCAAGACATCATTGCGATCCTCGGCATGGACGAGCTGTCGGAGGACGACAAGCTGACCGTGGCGCGCGCGCGCAAGATCCAGCGCTTCCTCTCGCAGCCGTTCCACGTCGCCGAGGCCTTCACCGGCACGCCGGGCGTGTACGTGAAGCTCGCCGACACGATTCGCGGCTTCCAGGAGATCGTCGAGGGCAAGCACGACGATCTTCCCGAGCAGGCCTTCTACATGGTCGGTACCATCGACGACGCCGTGGCCAAGGCCAAGCGTCTGGCGGGCGGCTGATCCGCCGGGCGGGGAGCGAGCCATGGCCGCACCGTTGGTCCTTCGCGTGCTGACTCCGCAACGGGAGCTGTGCGACGAGCCGGTCGAGCAGCTGACCGCGGAAGGAACCCCGGGGCAGTTCGGCGTGCTGCCCGACCACACCGTGTTCCTCACCTCGCTCGAGCCGGGGGCGCTCTCCTTCCGCCCGGCCGACGGCGGGCAGAGAACGCTCGCCGTCAAGGGCGGCTATGCCGAGGTGCGCGACAACGTCGTCACGGTGCTCGCCGACGACGCGCTGCCGGTCGAGAGCATCGACCCGTCGCAGGCGCGCGCCGATCTCGAGCGGGCGAGCGCCGCCCTCGACGCGGCTCCGTTCGGCGACCGCGAGCACGAACGAGCCCGGCGGGAGCTTCGCTGGGCGGAGGTGCGGCTCGCCCTGGCCGGCGGCTGACCGTGCGCACCGCCCGGGCCCGGGCCCGGACTCACGGCTTGTCTCGGGTGGTGCAAACTGATTAGCTCGACCCGATGCCGACCTGGCGCTGGTGGACGGGAGCACTGGCGGTGACACAAATGCTGACGCTCTCGAATCGGGCCGGCGCCGATGCGGACTCGATCGGCGCTCGCGTGCGCGAAGCGACGCTCGCCAACGGGCTGAAGATCCTCGTGCTGCCGGTCACCAAGGCGCCGGTGGTCACCCTGCAGATCTGGTACCGCGTCGGCTCGCGCAACGAGAAGCTCGGCACCACCGGGCTGTCCCATCTGCTCGAGCACCTGATGTTCAAGGAGACGGACAAGCTCAAGCCCGAGGAGTTCTCCCGGATCATCCAGGCCAACGGCGGCGAGCTGAACGCGTTCACCACCGCCGACTACACGGCGTATTTCGAAACGCTGTCCGCCGATCGCCTGCCGCTCGCGCTCGAGCTCGAAGCCGACCGCATGTCGAACCTCAAGCTCCGCGAGGAGACCACGGAGCCCGAGAAGCGAGTGGTCATGGAGGAGCGCCGGCTGCGCAGCGTCGACAATCCCTGGGGGGCCTTGTACGAGGAGATGAACGCCGCGGCGTTCCGCGCGCACCCTTACATGTGGCCCGTCATCGGCTGGATGAGCGACATCCAGTCGGCCACCCTGGCGGACATCCGCGATCACTACCAGACCTACTACCGGCCGAACAACGCGATCGTGGTGGTCGTCGGCAACGTCGACCCCGACGCGACGATCGATCGGGTGCGCGGGGCGTTCGGGCCGATCGCCGCGGGGCCCGCGCCGCGGCCCGTCACCGAAGTCGAGCCGCCGCAGCTCGGCGAGCGGCGCGTGATCGTCAAGAAGGAGGCGAACCTTCCGGCGCTGGTCTGGGCGTACAAGGTCCCCAACATCAAGAGCGCGGACAGCTACGCCCTGGAAGTGCTGTCGACGATCCTCTCCGACGGCGAGAGCTCGCGGCTCTACCGCAAGATGGTCATCGACGAGCGGCTGCTGCTCGACGTGAACGCGGACAATCCGCTGCTGTCGCTCGATCCCAACCTGTTCACGCTCTCCGGCCAGTTGCTGCCGGACAAGAAGGTCGAGGACGTCGAGGCGATGCTCGAGAAAGAGATCGAAGCCATCGCCTCCCGTCCGGTTTCGGATCGCGAGCTGCAAAAGGCGAAGAATCAGATCGAAGCGCAGTTCGTGTTCGCGCAGGACTCGAACTTCTATCAGGCGATGTTGCTGGCGCGCGTCGAGCTGATCGGCGACTGGCGGAGCCTGGACGGCTACCTGCCCGCGATCCGCAAGGTCGGCGCGGAAGATCTGCGGCGGGTCGCGCGCCAGTACCTGGTTCCCGACCAGCGCACGGTGGGCGTGCTGGTTCCGACCGGCCCGGCGAAGCACGCGGCGGCTCCGCCGTCCGAGATGCTGCACTGAGCGCGAGAACGAAACCCCGATGCGCCGGACCGCGGTGATGGCCGCCACCATGCTCTTCGCAACGCTGTCGCTCGCGGCCCCCGCTCGGTCGCGGGCGGGCGCTACCCCGCCGGTCGAGCGCAGCGTGCTCGCGAGCGGCATGCGCCTGCTGGTGATCCGTCAGCCGCATTTGCCGATGGTCGTGGTGAGCGCGCTCGTCGACGCCGGCAGCCGCTTCGATCCCGCCGGCAAGGAGGGCCTGGCGAGCCTCACGGCCGATCTCTTGACCGAAGGGACGGAGAAGCGCACCGCCGCCGCGATCCACGACGCGGTGGACTTTCTCGGCGCAAAGCTCGGAGCCGCGGCCGGGGACGACTACGCCAGCCTGTCGCTGACCGTGCTCAAGAAGGACCTGGAGGCCGGCTTCGATCTGTTCTCCGACGTTCTTCTCCACCCCCGGTTCCCGAAGGGCGAGTTCGCCCGCAAGCGCGAGGAAGCGCTCGCCGGGCTCGAGGCCGAGGAGCAGAACCCGGGCGCCGTCGCCGAGCGGGTATTCCGCAAGACCCTCTACGGCGGCGGGCCCTACCGCGCCGATCCCGGCGGCTGGAAGGAGACCGTCGCCAAGCTGACGATCGCCGACGTCAAGGCGTTCTACCAGGCCGCGTATCAGCCGCAGCGAGCGATCCTGGTGGCCTCGGGCGACGTGACGATGGAGGAGATGACCGAGCTCGCCGACCGCCGGCTCGGCGCGTGGAAGGGACAGCGGGCGGAGGTGAAGGCGACACAGCCCTCGCCGCCGCCTCGCGCCGGGGTGATTCGCGTCGAACGCGAGCTGACGCAGGCGAACCTGGTGTGGGGGCACCAGGGCACGACGCGCGACAACCCGGACTGGTACGCGCTCCAGGTGATGAACTACATCCTCGGCGGCGGCGGGTTCTCGTCGCGGATGATGAGCTCGATCCGCATCGAGGCCGGCCTCGCCTATTCCGTGTTCAGCTATTTCGTGCCCGGCAAGTTCCCGGGCTCGTTCCAGGTCGTGCTGCAGACCAAGAACGCGACCACCGCGGAGGCGCTGCGGCGCCTGCGCGAGGAGGTCGAGCGGATGCGCGCCAAGCCGGTCTCCGACGAGGAGCTCGCTTCGGCGAAGCGCTACCTGACCGGGAGCTTTCCGCTGCGCTTCGATTCGAACGCGGAGATGGTCGGCTTCTATTCGCAGGTGGAGTTCTACGGGCTCGGCCTCGACTACCCGGACCGCTACGCGAGCCTGGTCGACGCCGTCACCCAGGACGACATCCAGCGGGTGGCGAAGACGTATCTCCGCCCCGAAGACGCGATCCTGGTGATCGTCGGCAAGCAGTCCGACATCCAGCTGCCCGAGCGCTGAAAAAAGGGTCGGGAGTCTTTTGTGCGAAGCACAAAAGACTCCCGACCCCTTTTCGGCGGGTGCCTGTTTTCGGGCCCGCCCGGCTCCGCCTATAATCCTCACCGCCAGTCAGGAGAAGACCGTTGCCGCCCTTCCCGCCGCGCCGCGTCCACGTCGTCAGCCACGGACCCCATTGCCTCGACGGCGTGGCCTCGGCGGTGGCCATCGCGCGCTTCTACGCGGGCGCGGACGTGCGCGCGCAGTTTTGCGGCAATCCGGGGATCAACCAGCTGATCCAGGGCCTGGAAATCGACGAGCCGCTCGCCGAGCAGGAGCTGTGGATCACCGACATCTCGTGGACCGCGGCGGCGAGCGACGCCCGGCTGCGCGGCCTCGCCGAGCGCGGCCTCAAGATCTTCTGGATCGATCACCACCGCACCGCGATCGAACGGGTGCGCAGCGGAGCGATCGACGTGCCGTTCGCGCACACGATCGTCGACGACCGCTACGCCGCTTCGCGCCTGGTCTTCGAATACCTGCATGACCGTTTGCGGGCCGAGGGCCGGGCGAACCCCGCCTTCGAGCGGTTCGCGCCGGTCGTGCAGATGGCCGACGACAACGACCGCTGGCTCCACCAGGTGCCGGGGTCGTGGGAGCTGGCGCTGACGCTGCGTTCGATGAACGGGCGCGAAGCGTTCGAGGACCTGCTGACGATCGACGAGCGGGTCACCTACACGCCGCGCATGAAGGCCGCACACGAGAAGGTCGCCGCGGAGATCAAGCGGAGCTTCGAGGTCGCCGAGCGTAGCCGGACCGTCCTGGCGGCGGCGGGCGGCGCGCGCGTCGTCGCCGCCGTCTGCGACGGCTACCCGAGCGAGATCGCCGACCGCTGGGGGCGCGACTTCGCGAATGCCGTGTTCGTGCTCTTCGACCTGAAGAGCGCCGCGATCAGCTACCGGCGCTCGCCGGATTGCGGGATCGATCTCTCCGCGGTCGCCGCGGCGTTCGGCGGCGGCGGTCATCCGGCGGCCGCGGGCTGCGAGATGCCCGAGCTGCTGACGCAGGTCTCCGACGCCGCCGCCCGCCGCGTCGTCCAGGTCATCGCAACGCTCGGCACGAAGCACTCGGGAGAGTAGGACCCCCCGCTTGCCCCCCGACGGACCCCGCCGCGAGCTCCGCTGGGCGGCTCTGTTCGTCGCGCTGTGGGTGCTCGTGCCGTTCTGGAAGATCGCCACGCTGCGTGCCGTGAACGTCCAGGACGACATCTTCGCCAGCGACCTGTGGAACGACCGGCTGCCGGCGCGGGCCTTCGTCGGATCGAGCCTGCGCCGCGGCGAGAGCCCCGCCTGGAACCCGGGCATCTACACGGGCTTCCCGAGCCTGGCGCAGATCGAGGTCGGCACCCTGTATCCGAGCAACGTCGCCTTGTTCGGCCTGTTGCCGCCCTACGTGGCGATGGCCTGGGCGCAGATCCTGCCGCTGGTGATCGGCGGGGTCGGCAGCTTCGCGCTGGCGCGCGCGTTCGACCTGCCGACGGCGGCCGCCCTGCTCTCCTCCGGCACGTTCGCACTGTCGGGCTTCCTGATCGCGCACCTCCGCCAGCTCAACATGGTGGACGCCGCGGCGTGGCTGCCGCTGCTGCTGCTCGCCGTCGAGCGGATCGCCGCCGGGCGGCCGGGCCGGGCGCCGCTCGCGCTCGCCGTGCTCTGGGCGATCGAGCTGCTCGCCGGCCACCCGCAGATCGCCTACTACGCAGCGCTCGTGCTGCTCGTCCACTTCGTGGTCCGCTCCGCGCAGCTGCGCACCGCGGCGCCGATTCGCCGGGCCGCCGCCGCGCGGCTCCTCGCCGCCCTGGCGCTCGGCACGCTGATCGCCGCCGTCCAGCTGCTGCCCGCGGCCGAGCTCGCCCGGCTCACCGACCGCGGGGCGGGCCTCGGCGCCGCGGAGGCGTCGCGGTTCCCGGTGTCGCCGCTCGCCGTGTGGACGCTGTTCGTGCCGCGCCTGTTCGGCGACGCCGCCACCGACGACTTCCGGCTCTCCGGGCTGTCCTGGGAGCAGTACGCTTACGTGGGCCTGCTGCCGCTGCTGCTGGCCGTCGTCGCGGTGGTGGTGCGGCGCAACGACGGGCGGGTGCGCTGGCTCGCGGCGCTCGCCGCGGCCAGCTACCTGCTCGCGCTCGGCGCGAGCACGCCGCTGTTCGGCTGGGCGTTCCGCGTCGTTCCCGGCATGGACTACTTCCGCTTCCCGAGCCGCTTCCTGCTGTTCGTCGATCTGGCGCTGGCGCTGCTCGCCGGGTTCGGCCTCGCCGCCTGCCTGGAGAGCGTGAGCGGCCGGCGGCGACCCGCGCTGGCCGCCGCGCTGCTCGCGGTCACCGCCGCCGACCTGTGGATGAACCAGATGCGGCAGGTGCCGCAGGCGGAGTGGGCGCGCTGGCTGGCGCCGATCGACACCGAGCGCTTCCTGGCGCGGGCGCGCGAGCGAGAGCCGGGGCCGTGGCGCTACTACACGCTCGACGCCGCGCTCGTGCACGGCCAGGTCTTTCACGGCGCGCGGGGCTGGAGCGGCGATCTCACGCCCTACGTGCGGCTGCGCGCACTGCTGCAGCCGAGCTTCAACCTGCTGTTCGGCCTCGACAGCCCCGACGGCTACTCGAACCTCGTGCCGCGCCGTTACGAGATGGTGTGGGGGTCGGAGAAGAAGCCGGGGATCCTCGGCACGGGCCATCTCCAGACCGGCGAGCTCGAGCCCGAGCTGGCCCGCATGCTTCGCCTCTTCAACGTTCGCTACCTGCTGTCCGTCGCCCCGCTGCGCTCCCCCGCCCTGCGGCCGGCCGCCGAGTCGGCGGACGGCGTGCGGATCTACGAGCTGGTCGATCCGCTGCCGCGGGCGTTCGTCGTCGGCGAGCTGCTGCGCGCGGCCGACGACGCGGAGGCGCTGCGCCGGCTCACCGCCCCGGACTTCGATCCCGCGCGGCAGGCCGTGGTCGTCGGTGACGCGCCGGAGCCGTCGGCGGACGCCGCGCCGTCGCGGGACGTGCGGTTCGTCAGCCGCTCGAACACCAGCGTCGCGCTGCGCGCTCGCCTCGAGCGGCCGGGATGGCTGGTGCTGTCCGAGGGCCACTATCCGGGATGGCGGGTAACGGTCGACGGCGCCGATGCCCCGCTCCTGCGCGTCAACCTCATGATGCGCGGGGTTCGGCTCGGCGCCGGCGCGCACGAGGTGGTCTTCCGCTTCCGCTCGCCGGCGGTCCGCGCAGGCGCGCTCGTCTCGCTGCTGGCGCTGGCGGCGCTCGTCGTGCTGCGCCGCCGGCTGGTGGTCACGCCGGGCGGCGCTTCCAGTCGTTGATCGCGCGCGCGAGCGGCGCCACCGCCTCGGCCCAGTCGGCCACCAGACCGAGATCGGACTGCGCGAAGATCGGCGCCTGGCGGTTCTTGTTGATGGCCACGATCGTCCCCGCCCTGCGCACGCCGACCATGTGCTCGAACGCGCCGCGGATGCCGATCGCCAGGTAGAGCCGCGGCGAGATCGCCCGGCCGGTGAGGCCGACCTGGTGCTGCCGCGGCAGCCAGCCGGCGTCGGTGACGTCGCGAGTGGCGGCGATCGCCGCCCCGCCGAGCGCTTCGGCGAGCGGATCGAGCCGCGCCAGGTTCTCCGCCGCGCCGAGGCCGAGGCCGACGCCGATCGCCGCGTGGCACTCGTCGAGCGCGGCGGCCCGCTCGATGCCCGGCGCCGCCACGCGCTCCGTCACCAGCGTGCGGATCGCCGGCGGATCGCCGAAGTGCAGCCGCTCGGGGGCGGCGCGGCGAGACGGCTCGGGCCCCACGGGCTCGAGCATTCCCGGCCGCACGGTCGCCATCTCGGGGATCGTCCTCGACACGATCGGCGCGACGATCGTGCCGCCGAACGCCGGCTTCCACTGGATGAGCCGGCCCTGCCCGTCGAGCGTCAGATCGACGGCGTCGCCGGTCAGCCCGAGGCCGAGACGCGCGGCGACCCGCGGCAGGAGATCTCGGCCGAGCCAGGTCGAGGGTGCCAGCACGCAGCGCGGGCGCCGGTCGGCGATCGCGCTCGCCAGCACGGCCGCGTAGGCGTCGGTCGAGTAGTCGGCGAGCAGCGGGTCGTCGCACACCAGCACGCGATCCGCCCCGCGCGCGGCGACTTCGTCGGCGAGCGACAGCACGCCGTGTCCGAGCAGCAGCGCGACGGTCTCCCCGCCCGCCTCGGTGCAGAGATCCGCCGCCTTGCCGAGCAGCTCGAACGACACGCGGCGCAGCCGTCCGTCGAGAGCTTCGCACAGCACCCAGATCGCGCGAGACGGGTCGCGGGGGCCGCTCGGCCGGGAAGGAATCCGGCGCGCCGGCGCCTGCTCGGCGCCGGCCAGCAGCCCTCGCTCGCCGAGCAGCGCGGCCAGGGCGGCGGCCGCCTCCGCCGGTTCCCCTTCGAGCACCCGCCCGGCTCGCGGGTTGTCGGCCGATCGGATGCTCTCCACCGACGTCGGGGAGCCGGCGGCGCCGAATAGAGAGAGGTCCTCGCCGAGATCGCGGGCGCCCAGCTCGACGATCGGCTTCGCCTTCGCCGCCTCCTTGTCCGCGCGCTTCGGGAACCGCTCGGCGGCGAGGTCCTCGGCGGCACTGACGAGCGCCGGGAGCCGGCACTCGACCGCCTCGAAGCCGACGTCGGTCTCGCGCTCCGCCCGGATGCGCCGGCGCGCGGCATCGATCTCCAGCCGCCGCACCGCGGTGATCTGCGGCAGATCGAGCAACTCGGCGACCTCGGGGCCGACCTGCCCGGTCTCCGCGTCGACGCTCGACCGCCCGCAGAGCACGAGGTCGAAGCCCTCGCGTCGCAGCGCCAGCGCGAGCGCCCGCGCGGTGGCGAGCGTGTCGGCTCCGGCGAACGCGGGATCGACGAGGTGGACGCCGCGATCCGCTCCGAGCGCGAGGCAGTGCAGCAGAGCCTCGCGGGCTTGCGGTGGCCCCATCGTCAGAACGACCACCTCCCCGCCCGTCGCGCCGCGCAGCTCGATCGAGCGCAGCAAGGCGCGGACGTCGAAGGCGCTCACCTCGAGCCGCACGCCCTCGCGGCGCAGCCGGCGCGTCTCGGGGTCGAACTGCATCTGCGAGACGTCGGGAACCTGCTTCACCAACACCGCGTACTTCATGGCTCGCGGACCTCCTACGTGATGCATCTCGGGCCGGCAAGGCCGCCGCCGACCGGCCGGCGCCGATATCGACCGCCGGGTTGGCGACTGCTAGGAGTCCGTCCGAGTCATCCGGACCGAGGCCCGCGGCCGAGCGCCGAGCATGAGACCCGCAAGACGACGACGAATGGTTTGCGCTATTCCGAGGAGTCGTGCGGGGCTCAGGCGACGGCGATCGGCCGCGGGCCGACGGGAGCCGATGACTCGGACAGGCTCCTGAGGCCGCGGCGTGTCGCGCTCGACCCGGGCCGCCGCGGCCTTCTCGGTTCTGCTCGCCATCGCCGCGGGCGATGCTCGGGCCGATCCGGCGAACCCGCGCTCCGCCGAAGCGCGGCGCCTCGCCGATGCGTCGCTCGCCGCGCAGCGCA
>JACPRU010000001.1 GCA_016189835.1 Deltaproteobacteria bacterium
GCCTCGACGTGGTTCGACGACACCGATGCGATGCGCGCTTCGGCGGCGACCGAGGAGTACCGTCTCACTCGCGACGACGAGGCCAATTTCGTCGCCCGCCACCTTCCCTTCATCATCACGCGCGAGCACGTGTTGATGGAGCCGCCGAGGCTCGTCTGATGGCGCGTGGACCGCGGCGATCGTCAGACCGGGTATGAGGAGACCGCGAGCGCTCTTCGGGGGTCGCGCGACGAATTCGAGATCTCGAGCGCTCGCAGCGCTGGGATGGGCCGTAGTGGCGGCGACCCGCGCCGGCGCGGAGCCGCGGATCTCCACGACCGCGAACCGGGCGGCGGGCATGGCGCCCGGGTCCGTGTGGTCACCGCCGTCGGCGAGGAAGAGATGCGGCAGGCGGGCTCCGGCCCACGTGGTCGGCGTCGCGACCAGCGGATCGAAGCGCGGCGGCGCGGAGCCGTCGTAGCAGATGATCGGCGAGGCTTCGTAGCGATAGCCGTGCTCGATGCCCCAGCACTCGTTCTCGGCGTTGCCGAGCCCGGCGATCCTCGCGCCGATCGCACCGTGGTCGGGCTCGTCCGCCGCGAGCGCGCCGAGCGCCTCGGCGATCTGGATCCGCACCTCCATGTGGCGCCGCGAGGCCGCACGGTTCTGGATCGCGATCGGCCGCCGCTCGGCTTCGTAGGACCGCAGGAGCGCGGGGCCGCCCCAGCCCCGCAGCACCGCGGCGAGCTTCCAGCCGAGGTCGGCCGCGGCGCCGACGCCCGTGTTCATCCCCTAGCCGCCGGTCGGGATCACCTGGTGCACCGAGTCGCCGGCGAGGTAGACGCGGCCCACCCCGTAGCTCGACGCGACAACGAGATGCGGCGACCACGGATTCGCGACCAGGATCTCGAACTCGAAGTCGCAGCCCGCCCAGTCGCGTACGACGGCGCTCGCATCGAGCGCGCCCGGATCCACGCCGTCGGCCAGGAAGGCGTGCAGGGTCCACGTGTCGGCGTCGTCCTGCGCGACGAGCGACCCCTGGAGCGTCTGCCAGTGCCACCACGGCCCCCGCGGCTGCAGGACGTCGCGCCGATCCGAGCGGAAGTGGATCGTGAACGCGCGCCCGACGTCGAACGCGCCCTCGAGCGCGACGCCGAGGACGGAGCGGACGCGGCTGGCGCCGCCGTCGCAGCCGACGAGGTATTCGCAGCGCAGGCGCTTCTCGCCGCCGCCCGGCGATCCCGTGGCGACGACGGTCACCCCGTCGCGATCCTCCTCGAAGCCTTCGACGTCCACCCGAACCGCGCCTCGGCCAGCGGATTCTCGTCGATCGCCGCCTCGAGGACGGGCTCGATGACGATCTGCGATACCCGCATCGGCGGCTCGCGCGTGTACGTTCCGTCGTTTCGCCGCCGGGCCATCTCGCGCGCCTCGAGCGGGGAGGGGTAGCGGAAGCGATGGAGCTCGCGCCCGACGCTCGGCCCGCGCGCGGCCCAGACGATGTCGAAGCAATGATCCTCCGGCACGCCGGCGCGCCGCAGCCGGTCGACGACGCCCATTCGCCGGAACAGCTCCATGCTGCGGCCGTTCGTCAGGTCCATCTTCGGATGGCGCGTCGTCGTGGCGTTGCGCTCGAGGACGATCGAGCGCACGCCGTGGCCGGCGAGATCGAGAGCCAGCGTCATGCCGATCGGGCCGCCGCCGGCGATGACGACCGGGGCGTCGGTCATGGGTCAGCGAAGCCGCCGCCCGCCGCCGCGGACGGGGACCTGCTCTGCGCGCACGTCGCCGTCACGCGCTCGAGCTCTTCCGGGGGCCGCCCGCGGCAACGGCCGGCGGGCCGTGACGGTTCGCGCCGTCCGGGCGGACGATGGCGTGCCCTTTGCTCTCCGGTTGATCGGAGCGGAAGACGAGGTCATCGACGGGCTTCCCCTCGTCGTAACGCGCCGCGAGCTGCTCGGGGTCGAACGGCTCGCCGACCGGATTCGCGGCGAAGGCCGGGCCGCGCATGAAGCGGTCCGCCTCCTCCATGCCCATGAGGTCGATCTGGAACTCCATCATGTTGCCGTCCGGATCCTGGTAGTAGAGCGAGAGCGTGAGCCCGTGGCGGATCGGCACCGCGGGGAGGACGCCGTAGGTCTTGAGGCGCTTGTAGGTGTCGACCAGCTCGCCCAGGTCCTTCCACGTGTACGCGACATGGTGGACGCCGACGCCCGGCGCCTTCTTCGGCGCGGCGCCGCTCTCGGCGGGTCCGAGGTTCAGGAACGCGATCCGGTGGTGCTCGTCGTCGTACGACAGGAACGCGAGCTTGTCGTCCCGGTGGCGAACAGTCGCTTCGAAGATGCGCTGGTACCACTCGATCATCTCCTCGAAGCGGTGAGTCTGGTAGACGACGTGAGCGAACTTGCTTGGCGCTGCCATGTGGAGTCCTTTCGTCGGCGGGAATCGAGCCGATCCGCTTCCTCGAAATCGCCGCTATTCGCCGAGGACGTTGATGAGCGCTTGACGACCCTCGACCTCGACGGCGTGCACGGCGCGGCGCAGCGCGGGGAGCAGCTCGTCTCGCTTCGACACCCGCTCGCCGTGGCCGCCGGACGCCTCGGCGTAGCGCTCGAGCGCCGGCATCGGCGCGAGGTCCGACAGCGACGGACCGCGTCCCGAGCGCCAGTGCCCCTTGGGGAACACGCTGTTGGTTGCATAATCGACCGCGCCCCAGCGCGAGTTGTTGAAGACGACGGTGAGCACGGGCAGGCCGTAGCGCGCCGAGGCGTGGTGGCAGGCCGCGGGGTTGGCGAACAGGTAGGCGCCGTCGCCGACGCAGGCCACGACGGTCCGCTCGGGCGCCACCTGCTTCGCGCCGAGCGCCGCGGAAAGCCCCCAGCCGAGGCCGCCCGCCGCGGGCAGGAAGAAGTACGAGCGCGGCTGCGTGCGGCCGAGCGGGGCGGGGGGAAGCCAGTATTCGTTGAAGACGACGGCGTCCGGGCCCAAGACCTCGGCGAGCGCCGCGGCCACGAAGTCGCGCGAGATCGGCCCGCTCTTCGCGGCCTCCGCGCGCCGGGCGGCGTCGAGGTCGCGCCGGACCTTCGCCGAGCGCTCCGCGAGCCGCTCGCGGCGAGCCGGATCGATGCCGCCGGCGCGCGCCTCGAGCGCGGCGTCGAGGTCGGCGATCAAGCTCGCCGCGGTCGCCGTGATCGACAGGTCCGCGCGATGGCCGCGCACGGGATACCGCGCGAAGATCGGATCGATGCCGCACTGCGCGACGAACGCATCCGCGCGCGGCCCCGCCCAGCGCTGCATCCACGGCACGTCGCACTCGAGAAAGCAGAGCGCGTCGGCGTCGGCGAAGACCGGCGCGAGCTGGTAGCCGAGATGGTGGGGGTGATCGGCGGGGAGGTTCAGGTAGCGGGCGTGCTCCTCGGCGAAACCGATCGCGTAGCGCTCGCACAGGCGGGCGAGCGGCGCGACGGTGTCGGGATCGGCGCCGCTCGCCGCGGCCACGATCACCGGCATCGCCGCGGCCGCGAGACGCTCGGCGAGCCGCTCGACCGCGCGAGCGTCGGCGCGCGGCCCGCTGGGAACCGCGAGCGCGCGGCGGCTGCCGATCGCGGCATCGGCCGACTCCGCCAGCACCTCGCGCGGCAGCGTGAGATACACCGGCCCCCTGGGCTCGGCCGCGGCCAGCGTCAGGGCGCGATCCACGACGGCCTCGACCTGGCGGCCGTCGCGCAGCTCGTAGTCCCACTTGACGAGCTCGCGCAGCATGCCCGCCTGGTCGAACATCTCCTGCGCCCAGTGAATGCGGGCGTCGCGGGCACCGAGTGGGCCGGCTTCGAAGAGCGGGGAGCGCCCCGCGGTGACGAGCAGCGGGATCCGATCGCGAGCGGCGTTCATCACCCCGCAGACCGCGTTGGCGGTGCCGATGCTGACGTGGAACATCACCGCCTGCGGCCGGCCGGTCATGAGGTAGGCGCCGTGCGCCATGCCGATCGCGAGGTTCTCGTGGGCGGCCGGCACCGGTTCGGGAAAGGGCGCCGCTGCGCCGGTCTGCAGCCGGCCGTACGCCTCCGCGATCGGCGCGAAGTCGGTGCCGGCGTTCAGGTAGAGGCGCTCGATGCCGCGCGCTCGCAGCAGCGCGAGGTACGCTTCGGCGACGGTCTCGACCGCGAGCGGAAGATCGGCGGCCTGAGCCGGGACTCGAGGCGCGGTCTGGGTGGTCATGGACGCTCCTTCTCGGGGGCGGGCTGGTCTTCGCGCAGTCAAGTCGCGACGTTCAGGCGCCGCGGCGGGCCGGCTCGCCGTTCAAGAAGACGGTCTTCGTTTCCAGGTACGGCAGCAGACCTTCGCTGCCGCACTCCCGGCCGATGCCGGATTGCTTGAAGCCGCCGAACGCGAGCGTGAAGTCGAGCTTGAATCCGCTCTGCGCGAAGTTGCCGGTGCGCACCCGTCGCGCGACGGCGTACGCCCGATCGTTGTCGTTCGTGTACACCGCGCCGTTCAGGCCGTAGATCGTGTCGTTGGCGATGCGGATCGCGTCGTCGACCGTGTCGTAGGGGATCAGGCTCAAGACCGGGCCGAAGATCTCCTCCTGGGCGATCGTCATCGAGTTGTCGACGTTCGCGAACAGCGTGGGCTCGATGTAGTAGCCGCGATCGAGGCCCTTCGGCCGGTGGCCGCCGGCCGCCAGCGTCGCCCCCTCCGCCTTGCCCTTGGCGATGTAGCCCTCGACGCGCGCGAGCTGGCGCTTCATCGCGAGCGGCCCCATCTGCGTGTCGGGCTCGAAGGGATCTCCGACCCGTACCTTGGCGAACGCTTCCCGGAAGCCGTCGACGAACTCGTCGTGACGCGCACGCGGCACGACCACCCGCGTGAGCGCCGCGCACACCTGCCCGCTCATCATGCAGCCGCCGCGCGACAAGCTCGCGACCGCGTCGGCGACGCTGAAGTCGTCGAGCACGATCGCCGCCGACTTGCCGCCGAGCTCGAGCGTCACCCGGGCGATGCGCGACCCGCACACCGAAGCGATACGCCGGCCCGCGGCCGTGCTGCCGGTGAAGCTCACCTTGTCCACCCCGGGCCGCTGCACCAGATAGTCCGAGACCTCGCGGTCGGCGGTCACGAGATTCAGCACCCCGGGAGGAAGGCCCGCCGCCTCCGCGGCTTCGGCCAGGATGTAGGCTTCGATCGGGGTCTCCGGAGACGGCTTCATGATCACCGTGCATCCGGTGAGCAGCGCGGGCGCGATCTTGTTGGTCATCACCTCGAGCGGCGCGTTCCACGGCGTGATCGCGGCGACGACGCCGACCGGCTCGCGCACGAGCAGCGCAATGCCCTTGCCGTACGAGGGCTTGCGGTGCTCTTCCCAGGGATAGGTCGCGGCAAGGTTGGCGTAGAAGTCGAAGATGTCGGCGCAGCGATTGCCCGCCGTCTTGGTGAACGAGAGCACGACGCCGACCTGCCCGGTCCACGCCCGCGCGATCTCGACCGCACGCTCGCGGAGATGCTTACCGATCCTGCGCAGCCGCTCGGCGCGTTCCACGTGCGTCCACGTCGGCCACGGGCCCTCGTCGAACGCCTTCCTCGCCGCCGCCACCGCGCGGTCGACGTCCGCCTCGCGCGCTTCGGCAACGCGCAGGATCGTCCGCTCGGTGCTCGGCGACACGACGTCGAGCATCCGTTCGCTCGACGGCTGGACCCATTCGCCGCCGACGAAGAACCGATCGGGGTGCTCGAGATCAAAGGCGATCGCTTCGCTCATGTTCGCCCTCCGGTGCGCCGTGCGCGACGCTGCGAACTCGTTTCGGCGTGACGTCTTATCACGACTCGCAGGATGCCAGAATCGGAGCGCGGCCTGCTTCGCGGCCGGCAACCCGCCGTAGCGCCGCGAGGCGTTGCAATCGCGCGAGAGACGAGAGAGACGAGAGAGACGAGAGAGAGGAGAGCGCATGACCGAGCAAGCCACGGGGCTCCAGCTGCGTTCCACCGTCAAGAGGGAAGGCGTCGTCGAGGTCTCGCTCACGAGCGTGCCGATTCCAGAGCCGAAGCCCGACGAGGTGGTGGTGCGCATCGAGGCCTCTCCCATCAACCCCTCGGATGTCGGGCTGATGTTCGCCGGCGCCGACCTGGCCACGGCGAGAGTCGCCGGTACCCCCGACCATCCCGTCGTCACGGCGAGCATCTCCCCGGCGATGATGAGGGCCATGGCCGGACGCCTGGACCAGCCGCTGCCGGTCGGCAACGAGGGCGCGGGCGTGGTGGTGCGTGCCGGTTCCTCGGACCAAGCGCAGGCGCTCGTGGGCAAGACCGTGGCGATCCTCGGCGGTGCCATGTACGCGCAGTTCCGCTCCGTCAAGGCGAGCCAGTGCCTCGTCTTGCCGCCGGGCACCACGCCGGCGGCGGGCGCCTCCTGCTTCGTGAACCCGCTCACCGCGCTCGGCATGGTCGAGACCATGCGCCTGGAGGGCCACCGCGCGCTCGTGCACACGGCGGCGGCTTCGAACCTGGGCCAGATGCTGGTCAAGATCTGCCTCGAGGACGGCATCGAGCTGGTGAACGTCGTGCGGAGACAGGAACACGTGGAGCCGCTGGAGGCCATCGGCGCCAAGCACGTGGTGAGCTCCGCCGCTCCGACGTTCCTGGACGATCTCACCGAGGCGCTCGCCGCGACCGGCGCGACCCTGGGGTTCGATGCCGTCGGCGGCGGTAAGCTCGCGAGTCAGATCCTCTCCTGCATGGAGGCCGCCGCGAACCGGACGGCCAAGGAATACAGCCGCTACGGGTCGACCACGCACAAGCAGGTGTACATCTACGGCGGCTTGGACCGGGGCCCGACCGAGATCACCCGCAACTACGGCATGGCCTGGGGGATCGGCGGGTGGCTGCTCCCCGCGTTCCTGCAGAAGATCGGTCCGCCGGCTGCACAGAAGCTGCGCGAGCGCGTGGCCGCCGAGATCGAAACGACCTTCGCCAGCCGCTACACGAAGCAGGTCTCGCTCGCCGAGGCGCTGCGGCTCGAGGAGATCGCCGTCTATGGCAAGCTGGCCAGCGGCCAGAAGTACCTGATCAATCCGAACAAGGGCCTCGCGCGCTGACCGCC
>JACPRU010000020.1 GCA_016189835.1 Deltaproteobacteria bacterium
GCGCAGCTCGGCCGCGTAGCCGGCGAGCGCCCGCTGCGTCTCGAGGGCGGCGGCCACCGCGCGCACCGCGTGGTCCTAGTGGGCGATCGGCGCGCCGAACAGCGCCATCACCCCGTCGCCGGTGAACTGGTTGACGGTGCCCTCGTAGCGGTGCACGGCGTCCATCACGTGCTGGAAGCATCCGTCCATGACGCCGTGCAGCTCTTCGGGATCGAGCCGCGTCGACATCGCCGTGAAGCCGGCCACGTCGGCGAACAGCACCGTGACCTGCTTGCGCTCGCCCTCGATCGCGCCACGCGTGGTGAGGATCTTCTCGGCGAGGTGGCGGGGCGTGTAGGCTCCCGGGGCGGGCGGCGGCGGTTTCGGCGGCTCCTCGCCGACCGAGCGGCCGCAGGCGTCGCAGAAGCGCGCTCCCTCGGGAAGCTCCGCGCCGCAAGCCGCGCACGCATGGGGGAGCGCCGCGCCGCAGCCCGCGCAAAACCGCGCCCGTGGGCGATTCTCGCGGCTGCAGGAGGGGCAACGCATGGCCGCATTCTTCCGGGCGGTCGCCGCAAGCTCAAGCGCCGTCGCGGATCGTTGCGGCGGGCCCGAGCGAGGCAGCGGGGCCCATGGGCGCCGGCTCCCTCCGCGACGGGGCTCCGGCCCGCGACGCGCCGTCACGCTCAGATGCTGTAGCTCGAGCCGTCGTCGAGGTGGTCGGCGGCGCGGCGGAAGAGCGGCCGGTCGCCGAGCGGCGCGCCGGAGAGGATCTCCCGCCGGGCCTTGTGAATCGCCCGCCGCAGCGACCCGAGATGGCGATTGTCGGTGAGCAGGACGTTGTCGCGGCCCAGCACCTCGCCGAGGTGGGAGACCGCGATCTGCGCGTGCAGCTCGGCCTTCAAGCCGCACAGCATCAGGCGGCCGCCCCTCCCCCGGAAATGCGTCGCGAAGTTGGCGAGCGACTCGGCCGCGGTGGCGTCGATGGCGTGCGCCCGCTTCATGCGGATGACGATCGCGCGGGCGCCGTTGGCGGCGATTCTCGAGAGGTGCTCCTCGAGCTCCTCGACGACGCCGAAGAACAGGTCGCCCTCGAGAGCGAGCAGCACCAGCGCGCTCCGGCCGGTCTGCTCGTCGATGTCGATCTCGCGGTACAAGCGCGGCGCCACCTCCACCATCTCGACCATCTGCAGCTCGCCGATGCGCCGCACCAGCATGAGCAGCGACAGGACGACCCCCAGGTAGATCGCGTACTGGATCTGGAAGACCAGCGTCGACGCGTAGGTGACCACCAGCACCACCGCGTCCGCCCGGCTCCAGCGCGAGACGTAGCGCGCGGCCTGCAGATCGATCATCAGCACCGCGGTCCACATGATGATCGCGCCGAGACAGGCGCGCGGCACGTAGCGGGCGGCCGGGGCGAAGACCAGCATCACGGCGAGCACCGTCAGGCCGGAGATCACGCCGACCCAGCGGGTCTGCGCGCCCATCCGCAGGTGGATGGCGCTGCGGATCCAGCTCGCCGAGCTCGGCATGCATCCGAAGAACGCGCCGACCACGTTGCCGGCGCCCTTCGCGAACAGCTCCTGGTTGGCGTAGAAGCGGCTCTGCGCGCGCGCCGAGAGCGCCTTGCCGATCGAGATCGCCTCGACCATGCCGAGCAGGGCGATCGCGAAGCTCGCGGCGACGACGCTCGCGACGCGATCGACCGACAGCGGCGGCAGCGTGGGCCGCGGCAGGCTCCCCGGGACGTCGCCGACCACCTGCACCGCGGCCGGCGCATCCTCCCAGCCGAGCATCCAGGCGCCGGCGCCGGTGACGACGATCGCGATCATCGCCCCCGGGACCGCCGGGGAGATCCGCGAGCACGCCCAGAGCACGCCCCAGGTCACGGCGGCGATGGCGAGCGCCCGCCCGTCGGCGTCGCCGACCTGCGGCAGGAGGTTCTCGACGGACTTCAGCAGCCGCGGCGAGGACTCGACCGACAGCCCGAGCACGTTGCGCACCTGATCGGTGAAGATCAGCGTGGCGGCGCCGAGCGTGAAGCCCACCAGCACCGCCTGCGAGACGTAGCGTCCAAACGCGCCGAGCTTGAGCGCGCCCGCCGACACCTGGATCAGCCCCATCAGCAGCGTGATCAGCAGCATCATCGGCACGGCCTCGCCCGGCCCGGCGGCGAAGGCGGCGACCAGCGCGCCGATCACCAGCGCCGAGGTGTTGGTCGCGCCGGTGACCAGGAACGGCGAGCTGCGGATCAGCGCCGCAACGATCGTCGGCACGATCATGGCGTAGAGCCCGTGCTCGGGCGGAACGTGCGCGATCAGGGCGAAGGCGATGCCCTGCGGCACCGCGAGGATCCCGGAGGTCACGCCGGCGAGCAGGTCGCCGCGCAGCGCCGCGGCGCGGCCCCGGTCGGCCGGCCGGCCCTCGGCGCTCGCGGCGGACGCCCCGGCGACGCTGGATGGCGAGATCTCGGCCACGCGCCGATTATGGGGAAGCGGCCGCGTTCGGCAAACGGTAGGCTTCGCGCGAGGGCTTGAGCGGCCGCAGCAGCCAGTAGGGGCGGCGCGTGCCGTCGGGCGACACGCGCGCCGCCGGCCGGGTGATCTCGAGCCAGCGGCGGTAGACCTCGTGGGCCTTGTCGAGATCCACCGAGACGTCGCCGTAGGCGTCGCCCGGCCGGGCGGCGACGACGCGCACCGCTTGATGCCAGCAATGCATGCCGGAGATCGGATCGGGATGGACGGGGAACGTCAGGTTCTGGTGCACCCCGGCGTCGCTCCACCAGATACGGCGGCTGTCGGGATCGGCGCTGTCGTGCGGGGCGACCCCCGCGCTGCGCCGCAGAGCGCGCCGGCGTCCGTCGCGCACCAGCGCCACGGTCGCCATCATCTGGTGCTGTCCATGCTCGCCGTCGAGCTTCCAGCGGCCCATGTGATGGCTGCAGGCGACGACGCCGGGGCGGATCCCCTCCGTGACCCACGCCTTGACCACGAAGTGTCCGATCTCGGTCTCGACCCGCACCAGAGCGCCGGTGCCGACGCCGATCCGCTCGGCGTCGAGCGGATGAATCCACAAGGGGTTGGTGTGCGCGATCTCGTCGAGCCACTTGGCGTTGGCGCTGCGCGTGTGGATCTGCACCGGCAGGCGGAACGTCGGGATCAGCACCATTTGCCCCGGCTCGAGCCGTTCCGGATGGACGTGGCTGCGGATGTAGGTCGGCAGCGCGTATTCCGGCCACCCCCAGCGCTCGAGCGTCGAGGAGTAGAACTCGAGCCTCCCGCTCGGCGTCGGGAAGCCGCGGCGGATCTCGCCGTCGATCTCGACGCCGACCAGACGCCGCCCCTGCGCGTCGGGGTCGAGCGTCGGCATCGGCGCGATGTTGGCGCCCGCCGGCTTCGCGGCCCGCGTGTAGACACGCCCGAGGTCGTCGACGCTCACGTCGTCGAGCTCCGCCGCCGGCACCCGCTCCTCGTGCAGCGCTCCCACCGTGCGGCGCACCTCGAAGCTGCCGTAGCGGCGCATGTACTCGAGCGGCTTCAGGCCCTCCGCGGCGGCGCGCTCCGGCAATCCCGGCACCGAGTTCTCGAACAGGAAGCCGTAGTACTCGTCGACGCCGAGTTTGCCTCCCGGGCTCTTCTTCGACTCGAAGTGGCGGCGGATTCCCATCGTCCCGTCGGGATCGATGCGCCACGACAGCTCGATCCAGAACTCGTTCTCCTCCCACACCTCGCCGGGATTGATCTCGCGCGTGTCCGCCGGCGGCGGCGCGCCGAGGCGCTCGCGCGCGGCGCGCAGCACCGGCTGGCGAAAGCCGAGCCACTGCGCGTCGTGGGTCTCGTATGAGTGCAGGTCGTGGCGCTCGGCGCCGAGGCCCATCGGCAGCACGTAGTCGGCGAAGTAGGCGGTCTCGCTCCAGGTCGGCGTCAGCGCCACGTGGAGACCCACCTTCCGCTCGTCGCCGAGCGCCTCGATCCAGCTGAAGCCGTCCGGGTTCGTCCACACCGGGTTGTAGACCCGCGAGAAGTACACCTCGAGCCGGCCGCGCCCGTCCCTCAGCAGGTGCGGCAGCAGGATCGACATCTCGTTCATCGCCAGCGGGTACTCGGATGGCCAGTTGAGGTCGTTCCAGACCTGGGGATGAGACGGCACGTGGATCGGCCGCGGCACGAACTTGTGGGCGACGTTCGGGTGCGTGCCGCCCACGGTGCCGATCGCGCCGAGCAGCGCGTTCAGCAGGAACAGCGTGCGCGACACCTGCCAGCCGCCGAGGTTGCCGGCGGCGGCGCTGCGCCAGGCGTGCGTCGCCAGGCGCGTGCCCGCGCGCGCCACCAGCGCGGCGATCTCGGCGATCGTGCGCGCCTCGACGCCGGACTCCTTGGCCGCGAACTCGAACGTGTAGCTCTCGTAGGCGCGGACGAGCTCTCGCTCGAAGCTCTCGAACGTCGGCTCGGCGTCGGGATGGCGCACCCGCAGGTACTCGAGCCAGTTCCACCAGCGGCGCACGAACTCGCGGTCGTAGAGACGATGGCGGATCAGGTGGCCGGCGATCGCCAAGAGGATCGCCGGCTCGCTGCCCGGAACCGGCGACGCCCAGTAGTCGGCGTGCGTCGCGGTGTTCGACAGCCGGACGTCGAAGACCACGAGCCTCGCGCCCCGCCGCTTCGCCTCGAGGATGCGCTGCGCGTGCGGATTGAAGTAATGCCCGGACTCGAGGTGCGCGCTGATCAGAAAGATCACGTCGGCGTTGGCGTAGTCGGGGCTCGGCCGATCGAGCCCCATCCAGTAGTGGTAGCCGGCGCGGCCGTTCGACGAGCAGACGTTGGTGTGCGAGTTGTGGCCGTCGAGGCCCCAGGCCGCGAGCACGCGCTCGGTGTAGCCGTCCTCGCCGGGCCGGCCGACGTGGTAGACGACCTCGTTGCGGCGGCCCTCCTCGATGGCGCGGCGGACGCGCGCGGCGACGTCGGCGAGCGCCTCGTCCCACGACACGCGCCGCCACTTCCCCTCCCCCCGCGCGCCGGCGCGCTTCAGGGGATGGAGGATGCGGTGCGGGTCCTGCAGCTGGTTGAGCGTCGCCGGGCCCTTGGCGCAGTTCCGCCCGCGCGAGCCGGGGTGCTCGGGATTGCCCTCGAGCTTGCGGATCTCGAGCGTCTGCCGGTCGACGTAGGCGAGCAGGCCGCACGCCGACTCGCAATTGAAGCAGGTCGTCGGCACCAGCAGGTAGCGGCGCTCGACCCGACGCGGCCACGATCGCGAGTCGAGCTCCACCCAGTCGTCCCAGCGCTCCTTCGGCGGAAAGGCGGCGAGATCGCCGCCGCTCGGGCCCGGATAGAAGGTTTCGTTGCGCGCCTGCGTCGCCCCTCGCGTCGCCGACACCCGCGGATTGCCCTGGCCTGGCTCCAAGCGCCCTCCTCCTCCGCTCTTTCTAGGCGAGCGGCACCGATTGGCCGGCCTGGACGTAGGCGTGCTCGTGGGCGAGCAGCCCGGCGAGCGCCAGCGGCGCGGCGGCCGCGCCGAGCCACGGTGCGGCCGCCGCGGCCGCGACCAGCGCCGCGCCCGTCCAGAAGAATCCGCGGTAGGTCCGCGCGGTCATCTCCTCCACGGCGAGCCGCGCGTGCGCCGTCGCGTGGGGCAGCGTGACCTCGCCGAGCACCGCCAGCAGGTGGGCGACGCAGGCGGCGGCGAGCGTTCGGGCGAGCACGTCGAGCGCGCCCGGCTCGAGCCACGCGGCGATCGGCAGCAGGGCCGCCGACCCCGCCAGCACCGCCTGCACCGCGAAGTGCGGCGGCAAGAGCGCGCTCTGCCAGAGATCGCGCGCCCTGGCCTGGGCGAACAGGTAGGCGGTGTAGACCGCGGTCATCACGGCGAGCGGCAATCCCGCCGCGCCGAGCGCGAGCTGCCGGGCGGGGCTCGCCGCCAGGCAGCTCGCCGCGAAGTGCAAGCACAGGACGGCGCCGTACGCCGCGATCACGAACGCGCCGCGCGCCAGCCAGCTCCGCCACTGCGGGCGGGTGAAGATCAGATGGCAGCGCTCGGGATGCTCGAGGTCGGCGATCAGGATCAGTCCGGTCAACGCCAGGAACGCGCCCGCCACGACCGGCGAGCCCCAGCGCCACAGCGCGGACCCCGCGTCGATCCGCCCGGCGAGGATCCACAGCAGCGGGACGAGATAGGCGCCCGCGGCGATTCCCTTCGTCCACGTGTAGAGCGAGAGCCGCCAGTCCCACGGGGCGCGGTGAGGCACGTCGTAGGCGAGCACCGCCTCCGCCGCGCCGTCGGCGGCGTCGGGGCGTCCGGACGGCACCTGGCGGGGCAGCGAACCCTGCTCGCTCCACAGGAAGATTCCGCCTTCGGGGCGGCGGGAGGCGAGCGGATCGAGCGTCGCCTGGTGCGCCCCCTTGTAGAACAGCTTCGGCCGCGTGTCCTTCTCGGGCCGGCGCACCGCGACCGCCTCGCGCCCGACGATCCCGGCGACCCTCGAGCGCGGGTCGTCGAGATCGCCGACGAGGATCGCCTCCACCGGGCAGACGACCACGCAGGCCGGCTCCAATCCGACGTCGATCCGCTGCGCGCAGAAGTTGCATTTCTCCGCCGAGTGGTCCTCGGGGTTGATGAAGATCGCGTCGTACGGGCAGGCCGCGATGCACGCCTTGCAGCCGATGCAGATCGACTTGTCGAAGTCGACCAGGCCGTCGGGGCGCCGGTACATCGCCGCGGTCGGGCAGGCGTGCGTGCACGGCGGATCCTCGCACTGGTTGCAGCGAGTCACCTGGAACGCGCGGCGCGCGTTCGGGAAGACCCCGACGTCGACGTACTTCACGTAGGTGCGGTGGACCGACAGCGGCACCTGGTTCTCCGACTTGCAGGCCGTCGAGCAGGCGTGACAGCCGATGCAGCGGGCGTGGTCGATGACCTTCGCCCACCGCCCCCCGCCGCTCTGCCGCCGGGCCTCCGCCGCCTCAGCCATCGCGATGCGAGGACCTCTCCACCGCCAGCCGCTGATCGTTCCAGTCGACCATGCCGCCCTTCAGGTTGGCCACGTGCTCGAAGCCGAGACCGGTGAGGATCGCGGCGCCGGTGGCGCTGCGCACCCCGGCGCGGCACACCACGATGATGGTTCGATCCCTGTGGACCTCGAGCTCGCCGGCCCGCGCGGGCAGCTCCTTCAACGGCACCGGCACGGCGCCGGGGATGTGGCCGAGCTCGCCGTCGAACTCCTCGGCCTCGCGAACGTCGAGAATCAGCGGCGGCGACGGCGCCCGCAGCGCCGCGTCCACTTCCGGTGCGCTGCGCTGCCGCACCTGGTTCATCTCGGCGAGCGTCGGGAACCGCAGGACGTCGTCGTCGAGCGCCGTCTGGTTCGGCTGCAGCACTTCCTGAATCTTGTCCGGCAGCGGCAGGCCGAGGTTGTTCATCAGCTCGATGTACGCCTCGCGGCTGCGGCCGGCCAGGCGCGGGTTCAGGCGCTTCTCGTCGCCGATCGTCGAGCTGGTGTTTCCGCGGTAGTCGTGGGCGGGGAACACCCGCGTCGCGTCGGGGAGGCGAAACAGCTTCCCGGTGATCGCGTCGTATTGGGCGCCGGCGTCGCCGCCCGCGAAGTCGGAGCGTCCGGTGCCGCGAATCAGCAAGGTATCGCCGCTGAGCAGCCGGTCGCCGACCAGCAGGCTGATCCCGTCCGGCGTGTGCCCCGGCGTGTAGAGCACGCGCACGGCGAGACTCCCCACCGCCACCTCGTCGCCGTCGTCGACGTGGCGATCGATGTGCGGCGCGGGGGCCCGCCGATGCATGACCGCCGAGGCGCCGACCAGCTCGCGAAGATCGAAGCTCGCCGTGCGGTGGTCGGCGTGCGTGTGGGTGTCGATCACCGCCGAGAGCTTCAGGCCGTAGTACGCGAGGACCGCGAGATAGCGGTCGATCCGTTCACGCAGCGGATCGACGAGCGCCGCCGACCGGGTCTCTTCGCAGGCGATCAGGTAGGTCTTGCACTTGCCTCGGTTGAGCTCACGGAAGAGCATCGTCCGGCTCCTGTCCGACGATCGGCATCGCTGCGCAGCCGATTTATACCGCATGACTATTGAGCAATATAGCAGTTCCCGTCAAGGGCGGTTCCGCGCGTTCTCACCCTATCGCAGGGAGTGAATTCCCGGAAAGCCGCGGCGGCGCTCGCCGTGGCGGACGATCCCGGGAGCCGGGAGGCGGCTCGGGCGGGGGCATGCCCCGGCTGGCAAAGCGCGGCCGGCCAGGCTAACGGTCAGGATCGCGGCATGGTCGATGAACTGCACACCGGGCCCGGACGGGTGCCCACGGTTCGCGACCTGATCGAAGCGGCCAAGCGCAAGATCGAGGTCGTCTCGTGTCAGGAGGCCGCGCGCCGGCTCGCCGCGGCCGACCCCGCACCCGTGCTGGTGGACGTCCGCGAGGAGTGGGAGTTCGACCTCGCGCACATCGGCGGCAGCGTGCACGTCTGCCGCGGCACGCTGGAGATGTCGATCGAGCAGGACTACCCCGACCGCGACACGCCGCTGCTGCTCTATTGCAGCCGCGGCGAGCGCAGCGCGCTGGCCGCGGCCACGCTGCTCGAGCTCGGCTACCGCCGCGTGTCGTCGATCGACGGCGGACTGCACGCGTGGCGCGAGAGCGGCCTGCCCGTGGTCGTACCCGCCGAGCAGCGCGGTCCCGGATCGGGAATCTGAGCGCGACCGGGAGTCACCGGCTCGCCGGCCGCTGACGAAAAGACTCCCGACCCCTTTTCCCCTTTTCTCTACCGCGCGGCGGGGACGGCGCCGCCGCTCCGGCCCTCGAGGCCGAGCCGGCGCAGCAGCATCATCATCGGACACCAGTCGGTGAACCCCGACTGAAAGAGATTCAGCCCGACGAAGAACGTGAACAGGTAGAAGTACCCGCTCACCCAATGGCCGAGGACCAGGCTCAGCATCACGAACGTCCCGGCGATCGCCCTCAAGGCTCGTTCCACGCTCATCGCATCTGGCTCACTTTCTCCCGCGTCACGGCGGGCAGGGATGAAGTTGCGGCGGACCGTGGCCCGTCCGGCGATCCGCACCAGCGAGCGGCCATGAAATAGAGCACCGGCACCGTCAGCCGCGAAAGCAGCAGCGACGCGACCTCGCCCGCCATCAGCGAGATCGCCAGCCCCTGGAAGATCGGGTCGAACAGGATCACCGAGGCGCCGACCACGACCGCGGCGGCGGTGAGCAGCATCGGCCGGAAGCGCACCGCGCCGGCGTCCACGACCGCGTCGGCGAGCGGCATGCCCTGCGCGAGGCGCAGCTCGACGAAGTCGACGAGGATGATCGAGTTGCGCACCACGATGCCGGCGCCGGCGATGAAGCCGATCATGGAGGTGGCGGTGAAGAACGCGCCCATCGCGGCGTGCGCCGGCAGGATGCCGACCAGCGAGAACGGGATCACCGCCATGATCACCAGCGGGGTGACGAAGGACTGGAACCAGCCGACGACCAGGATGTAGATGAGCACCAGCACGGCCGCGAAGGCGAGGCCGAGGTCGCGGAAGACCTCGTACGTCACGTGCCATTCGCCGTCCCACTTGATCGCCGGGTGCGCGCTCGAGAGCGGCTGGTGGGCGGTGTACTGCTCGATCCGCCCGCCGCCGGGGACGGCGATGCGGTCGATCTCGCCCTGGAGCTTGAGGATCGCGTACACCGGGCTCTCCTCGCGCCCGGAGACGTCGCCGGTCACGTACACCACCGGCATGAGGTTCTTGCGGTGCAGGCTCTGTTCCTCCGTACCCTGGTCGACGCGGACGATCTCGGCGAGCGGCACGAGCGCGCCGTCGGCCCCCGCGAGCTTGATCTCCTTCAGGCCTTCCACCGTCGAGCGCTGCGCCGGCGGGAGGCGCAGCCGGATGGGAACGTCCTCGCGATCCAGCGGCTGATGAAGCAGGCCCACAGCCTGCCCGCCGAGCGCCAGGCGCAGCGTCGAGGCGACCTGCTCGGCGGACACGCCGCCGGACAGCGCGGCCTTCTCCCGGTCGATCACGAAGCGGTACTTCGGCTGCTCGTCCTCGACGGTCCAGTCGACGTCGGTCACGCCCGCCGTCGCCGCGAACACGTCGCGAACCCGCCGGGCGAGCTCGCCGCGGCCCGCGGCGTCGGGCCCGTAGACCTCCGCGACCAGCGTCTGCAGCACCGGCGGACCGGGCGGCGCTTCGGCGACCTTCACCCGCGCCGCGTGGCGCGCGGCGACCGGCTCGACGAGCCCTCTCGCCCGCGAGGCCACCGCGTGGCTCTGCGCGCCGCGCTCGCCCTTGGGCGCGAGGTTGACCTGGACCTCGGCGACGTTCGAGCCCCGGCGAAGGAAATAGTGGCGGACCAGTCCGTTGAAGCCGTAGGGCGCGGCCGTGCCGACGTAGGTCTGCGTGTCGGCGACCTCGGGCAGGCCGAGCAGCGCGTCGTCGATTTCGCGGGCGACCGCCGCCGTCTTCTCGAGCGTCGATCCCTCCGGCATGTCGATCACCACCTCGAACTCGCTCTTGTTGTCGAACGGCAGCATCTTCACCAGCACGCGCTTCGCGGGCACGAGCGCGCAGGCGGCCCCGAGCAGGACGGCGACCAGGGCGAGATAGCCGTAGCGCAGCGGCGCGCGATGCAGCAGCCGCTGCATCACCCGCCGGTACAGCCGGGTGGTGGCGCTCTCCGCCGCGGCACCGGCGGCGGGGGGCTCCGCCGAGCGGCCGAGCAGCCGCAGCGCCGCCCACGGCGTGACCACGAAGGCGACGATCAGCGAGAACAGCATGGCCGCCGAGGCCCCGACCGGGATCGGCCGCATGTACGGTCCCATCAGACCGCGCACGAACGCCATCGGCAGGATCGCGCCGATCACCGTGAAGGTGGCGAGGATCGTCGGGTTCCCGACCTCGGCCACGGCCTCGATCGCCACCTCGCGGATCGGCCGCTCGCGGTTCTCCGCGAGCCGGACGTGCCGGACGATGTTCTCGATGACGACGATCGCGTCGTCGACCAGGATGCCGATCGAGAAGATCAGCGCGAACAGCGTGACGCGGTTCAGCGTGTAGCCGTAGAGGAAGAAGACGACGAGCGTGAGCGCCAGCGTCACCGGGATCGCGACCGCGACGATTCCCGCCTCGCGCAGCCCGAGCGTCACCCAGATCAGGGCCGAGACCGAGAGGATCGCCAGCGCCATGTGGGACAGCAGCTCGTTCGACTTCTCCGCCGCGGTCTCGCCGTAGTCGCGGGTGACCGTGATGCGCACGTCGCCGGGAATCAGCCGTCCCTGCAGCGCGGCGGCCTTCTCCAGCACGCGCTCGGCCACCCGGATCGCGTTCGTGCCCTTTCGCTTCGCCACCGACAGCGTGACCGCCGGCTCGCGGATCGACGACGATCCGTCGGCCGCGTCCGGCGGGCCGAGCCTGCGGGAGAAGCGGGCGGCCGGCCCCGCGCTGTAGGAGACGTAGCTGGTGGGCTCCTCGGGGCCGTCGACGACCGTCGCCACGTCCCGCAGGTGCACCGGCCGGTCCTGGAACACGCCGACCACCACGTTCTCGACGTCCCGGCCGTCGTGCAGGAAACCGCCGCTCTCGACGATAAATTCCCGGTTGCCGGAGGCGAAGTCGCCCGAGCGCACCCGTTGGTTGGCTTCCGCGAGCCGGGCGGCCACCGTGGCGGGCGCGACGCCGCGGCTGGCCAGGCGCGCGGCATCGAGCGTGACGCGCAGCTCGCGGCGCTCGCCGCCGATCAGCTTGACCTCCGCCACGTCGTCGACCTGCTTCACCTCGTCGGCCAGCTCGGCCGCCAGGCGCCGCAGCGTGAAGCCGTCGTAACGGTCGCTCCACAGCGTCAAGGCGAGGATGGGAACGTCGTCGATGGATCGCGGCTTGACCAGCGGCGGGCTCGCCCCGGGAGGAATGAGATCGAAGTTGGCGAACATCTTCTGGTTCAGCCGGACGATCGCCGCCTCCTCGTTCTCGCCCACGCGGAAGCGTACGACGGCCATCGATTCGCCCGGCCGCGAGGTCGAGTAGATGTATTCGACGCCGGGGATCTCCCAGAGGAGCTTCTCCATCGGCTGCGTCACGCGGCTCTCCACCTCCGTCGCCGACGCCCCCGGCATGTCCACGAAGACGTCGATCATCGGCACGACGATCTGCGGCTCCTCCTCGCGCGGCAGCAGCAGCACCGCGCCGACGCCGACCAGGATGGCGGCGAGGATCGAGAGCGGCGTCAGCTTCGATTCGATGAACGCGGCGGCGATGGTGCCGGCGATCCCGCGGTGGCCGTGCGCCGTGTCGGCAGCCATCGCGCCCTCAACGTGCCGGCTCGGGCGCCGCCGGCTTGCCGGCGACGCGCAGGCCGTCCCGCAGGCCGGCCGCCCGCTCGGCGATCACGCGCTCGCCGGCTTCGAGGCCGGAGAGAACCTCGACTCGCTCGTCGAACCGCCGGCCGAGCCGCACCAGCCGCAGCCGGGCGGTGTCGCCGGCGTCCACCGCGTAGAGCGCGGTGAGCGGGCCCCGCTCGACCACCGCGCTCGACGGCACGGTGAGCGCGGTGGTCGGCGCGCCGGCAAAGCGGGCGCGCCCGAACATCCCCGAGCGCAGGCGCGGATCGGCGGGGAGATCGATCTTGACGACGAAGGTCCGGCTGCGCGCGTCCGCCGCCGGGACGATCTCGGCGACCCGGCCGGACAGATCGGCGCCGAGCGCGTCGACGGCCGCCTCGACCGCCTGGCCGGGCCGGATTGCCGCCAGGCGCGACTCCTCGACCGGCACCTCCAAGCGGTAGGCGGAGTCGTCCTCGATGGTGAGCAGCGGCACCCCGGGGGCCGCCAGGCTGCCGATCTCCACCGTCTTCGCCGCGACGACGCCGTCGATCGGGGAGCGGATCCGCGCGTAGCTCGCCGCCGCGCGCGCGGCGGCCGCGTCGGCCTGCGCGGCCCGGTACCTGGCTTCGACCTCCTCGAACTCCTGCCTGCTGGCGGAGCCCCGCTCGAGCAGCGAGCCGTAGCGCCGGTAGGTCGCTTCGGCGACGTGCAGGCCGGCTTCGGCCTTGCGGAGCTCCGCGGTCACGTCGCGCGCGTCGAGCTCGACGAGCGATCTGCCCCGTTCGACCGAATCTCCCTCGCGCACGTGGACCGCGAGCACCCGGGCGACGATCCGGCTCGACAGCACGCTGGTGCGCCGCGAGCGAATCGTGCCCGCGGCTTCGTAGGAGTCCGGGACCGGCGACGTCCTCACTTCCTCGATGCGCACGGTCACGACCGCCGAGGCGGCCGGCTCCCGCTGCTCGCTCCGCCCGCACGACGCGGCGATCGCGGCCACGGCGAGCCCGGCGACCCATCCTGCGCGACGGCGGGCGAGGTTCCTCGTCATCGATCTCACGAGTCGAAGGCGGCCAGGTCGCCGAGCACGCCGGCGGCGAACAGCATTTGCGCATATCCGACGTAGTGATCGTAGCGGGCCCCGAGCAGGTTCAGGCGCGCGCGCAGCAACGCGCTCTGCGCGCGCAGGACCTCGGTGATGGTGGTCAGCCCGACCTGATAGCGGTCGTCGACGATCTGCAGCGTCTTGCGGGCCTGGTCCGCGGCGCCGGACGCCACCGCCGCACGCTCGCGCGCCGAGCGATATCGCTCGATCGCGCGCACCACCTCCAGGCGCACCTCCTCCTCCCGCCGGCGCCGCTCGGCGTCGGCCACCGCCCGCTTCGCCCGCGCCTGGCCGAGCCGAGCCTCGCGCTGCCAGTCGAACACCGGCAGCGCGAGACGCGCGCCGACCCGGTAGTCCGCGCTGCCCTCGCCGAGATGCTGGCCGCTCTCGCCGAAGCTTCCCGAGACCTCGACGCGCGGCAGGTAGCGGCCGATCGCCGCGACGATCTCCCGATCCTGCTGCTCGACCGCCAGCGCCGCCTGGCGGTAGTCCGCGCGATGCTCGAGCGCCTGGCGGAGCAGGGCTTCCGGCGCCGGCGGCTCGAACGAGCGCTCGCCGAGCGCTGCGGTCATCTCGTGGGCGGAGTCGAGCGGCAGCCCGAGCGTGGTGTTCAGCGCGGCGACGGCGACCGCCACGTTTGCGGTGGCCTCGATCTGCTGCTGACGAAACTCCGCGAGCTGCACCTCGGCGGCGCCGAGATCCGCGTCGGTCACCATGCGCTGGGCGTGAAAGTCGCGAATCCGCCGGACCTCCGCCTCCGCCGTCCGCACCGACTGCTCCGCCGCCTCCTGCTGCGCCCGGGCGACCACCACGCCGAAGTACGTGCGCACGACGTCGAGCCGGACCTGTTGCTCGACGAGCTCGCGGGCCGCCGCCGCCTGCTCGCGCCCGATGCGCGCCTGCGCCACCGCCACGGGGGTCTGCAGCTGATCGAACAGCGGCAGCCGGCCCTCCACCGCGGTGCGGAAGTTGTCGAGCGCCTGGGGGCGATTCAGCCGATCGACGTCGAAGTTCGGCTCACCGAAGCGCCCCTGCTCGAGCAGCGAGCCGAACACGAACACGGGATTGTTGCTCCTCTGGAACGTCTCGCTGAACTCGACGACCGGAAGGGCGCCGCCGAGCGCCTCGCCGAGCCGCGCCGCCGCCACGTCGCCCTGGGCGGATGCGGCCTGCAGGCGGGGGCTGTGCGCCAGCGCCATCTCCCCTGCCTGGACGACGGAGAGCGGGTTCGCCGCCGCCGCGGAGACTCCGCCGGCGATCAGCCAGACCGAGACGAACAAGCCCCTGCCCACCATCGGCAATGCGAAGGAGCAAGCCGCGTGCACAGCCGTCTTGTCTCCGAAACGGCGGAAAAATTCCAGAAAACCGGAAGGTCGCAAGCGCTGATTCCCGCGCTCGGGAACGCGGAGCGCGCCGTGACCCTTGACACGAGCTCTGCTGGATTGCCATTGACTCATCGAGTTGCAGGGCGGCGAGCGCCGCACGGTCCCGCCCCGAGGAGGCCCGGTCCATGGAAAAAATGGCGATCATCGTGCGCGACGACGCGTACGACAAGGTGCTCACCCCGCTCGCCTTCGCCTACCTGGCGGCCGCGTCGAACATCGAGGTGAGCATGCTGTTCGTGAACTGGGCCGTGCGCTATCTCGGCAAGGGGTTCGAGATCGCGCCGTGCTCGCACCCCGGCACCGACGAGTGGCTGGCGAGCCAGGTGGCGAAGGCCGGGCTGCCGCCCGACCCGCGGGAGATCATCAAGGCCTTGAAGGCCACCGGAAAGGTGCATCTCTACGCGTGCAGCCTCGCCTCGCAGATCTTCGGCGTCGACGAGCACAACCTGATTCCCGAGGCCGACGGCATCATCGGCGCCACCTGGTTCCTGCTCGAGAAGGCGAACGGCGTGCACACGCAGTACTTCTGACCCTCGGGAAGCGCGTGCGCGCGCCCGGCGCGGGGCAGACGATCCCGCCCTCGAAAAAGGGGTCGGGAGTCTTTCTTGCGAAAAAGACTCCCGACCCCTTTTCAGGCGCGGCGGCGCGCGGCGCCGCGCGGCTGGATCTCGTCGATCTGCTGCGAGAGGCGGTCGTGCAGACTCTCGCACACGACCTCGCAGAGGTCGAACACCGTGGGGTCGGCGATGCGGTAGAACACGCGCAGGCCGTCCTTCCGCCGGGCGACCAGCCCCGCCTGCTGCAGCACGCCGAGATGCTTCGACACGTTCGCCTGCAGCCCCCCCACCGCGCCGATGATCTCGCCCACCGTGCGCTCGTCGTCCCACACGGCGTGAAGGATCTTCAGCCGCATCGGCTCGGCGAGCACCTTGAAGCGCTCCGCGATCATCGCCAGCGCCGCCTCGGACAGCTCCCGCTTCACGTGTTTCGCCACGGGTTCTCCTCTTGACAAGTCTTCTACTATATTGCTAAACGGCAAACTAGTGTTCGAGTAATTTATTACCACGCAGGGGTGCCTCCCGCAACGGAAGCGTGCAGGATGCGGGCTAGACTTCTCGATCTCGGCCAGGTTTCGGCGGTCCGTTCGCAGACCCTCTACCACGCGGTCGCCGAGTGCGCCGCGCCGGACGACCGCGCGACGCTCTGCGTGCTTCGTCCCGATCGTCCCTACGTGTCGATCGGCTACCACCAGGACGCGGCGCGCGAGATCGACCTCGCCTTCTGCCGCGCCTGCGGCCTCCCGGTGATCCGGCGCCGGATCGGCGGCGGCGCGGTCCTGCTCGACGCCGACCAGCTGTTCTTCCACTTCGTCGCGCCCCGGGCCCGGCTCGCGGATCTCGGGCTGCCCGGGCGCCTCGACCGGCGCTACGAGCGCCTGGTGGCGCCGGCGATCGCCGCCTATCGCCGGCTCGGCGTCCGCGCCGAGTTTCGGCCGGTGAACGACATCCACGTCGAGGGCCGCAAGATCGGCGGTACCGGAGCGGCCGACATCGGCGAGTCGTTCGTGTTCGTCGGCAGCATGATGCTCGCCTTCGACCACGCGCTGATGGCGCGCGTGCTGCGCCTGGCCGACGAGGGCATGCGCGAGGGGGTACGGCGCTCGATCGAGCGCTTCGTCACCAGCCTCGAGGAGGTCCGCGGCGTGCGGCCGGCGCTCGAGGAGGTCCATGCCGCCCTGCTCGCCGGCTTCGGCGAAGCGCTCGGCCTCGAGCTCGAGCCCGGGCGGCTCGGGGAGGCGGAGGAGGCCCGGTGCGCCGAGCTGACGGCGCGTTTCGAGAGCGAGGAGTGGCTGCACCGCGTCACCTGGAGCCGCACGCGGCCGCGCAAGCTGGCGATCAACTGCGCGGTGCACTACGTCGAGGGCGAGACGGTGGACGGCGTCCGCGTCGCCGTGCGCCTGCTCGACGGGCGCGTCGACGACGTGCGGGTGTCGGGCGGCGCGACGGCCGAGACCCCGGAGGTGATCGCGCTCACCGCCAAGCTCGTCGAGGCGGCGACCGCGTAGAACGCGAGCGAAAGGGAGGCTCCATGAGGGAAGATGCGGAAGGCAAGAAGGTCCTGGTGATCCAGACGCACGGCATCGACACCCCCCGGCGCACCTACTCGCCGCTCTTCTACGCGATGGCCGCGGCCTCGATGGACATGGAAGTGCTCGTCTGGTTCACGATGGACGGCACCTCGCAGTTGAAGAAGGGCGCCGCCGAGAAGATCAAGCTCGACCCCGAGAGCGACGTCACGCTGCGCACCATGCTCGAGCGCACCAAGGAAGAGGGCGTCAAGCTCTACGTCTGCCAGCAGAGCATGACGCTGTTCGGCATGACCGAGGAGGACCTGCTCGACGGCGTGGAGATCATGGGCGCCGCGACGATCATCGACCTCACGCTCGGCGCCGACGTCGTCATGTACTTCTGAGTTCTGATTTTGGCCATCGGAGCACGGCCCGAAGGGCTACTCGAGCAGGATGTTCGGACGGAGCTGAAGCGCGACCAACGGGAGCGACAACCGGAACCGCGCGCGGGGCCGGCTCGGCAGAGGGTACGATGAGCGAAACGGTCAAGATCGGCAAATGCATCATCCAGACCGACCTCCACTACCTGGTGGAGGACCACTCCTGGGTGCGGTTCAACGACGACGGCAGCGTGACCGTCGGCATCACCGACGTCGCCGAAAACATGGCCGGGCCGATCCTCCACGTCTACGCGCGCAAGAAGGGCATGCGCCAGAAGGGCCAGAGCCTGGCGACGATCGAGAGCGGCAAGTGGGTCGGGCCGCTCAAGGCGCCGATCACCGGCGAGATCCTCGAGGCCAACGCCGCGCTCGACAAGGATCCGGGGGTCGTCAACCGCAGCCCCTACGGCGAGGGCTGGGTCGTGCGCATGAAGCCGGCGAAGCTCGACGAGGAAAGGCAGTTCTTCCTGACCGGCGACGCCGCGGTCGAGGCGTACCGCAAGCGCATCGACGAGCAGAACCTGAAGGCTTGTGCCGAGGTCGCGCCCGACTGCGGGTGACGGAGGTTCCTCGATGGGCTGTGACACCTCCCGGTACGCGCAGGTTCCTCGCGAAGAGAAGCAGCGGCTCTTCGACCAGGTGACGGCGGACGAGCGCTTCGGGCACGTCCTCTACGGCTGCTACGAGTGCGGGATCTGCGTCGCCACCTGCCCGTCGGCCCGCTTCTACGACTTCAGCCCTCGCAAGATCGCGCAGGCCACCGCGCGCGAGGACGTCGATCTCGTCTACAAGTTCATGAACGAGGACGTGTGGGACTGCTCGCAGTGCTTCTCCTGCGACAAGTGCCCGCGCGGGAACTCGCCGGGCGGCCTGATCACGATCCTGCGCGAGGTCGCCGTCCGCAACGGCCTGAAGACCGCCAAGGAGGCGCTCGAGGGCTACGGCCGCATCATCTACAAGATCATGTCGACGGGCACGCAGGTCGCGCCCGACATGCTGCAGCCGAGCGCGTTCCCCGACTGGGGCCCGCACGTCAAGGAGATCTCCGAGAACCTCCCGTGGTGGCGCCGCGCGCTGCCGCCCGAGACGCTGCACACCACCGAGTCGAGCTGGGACGTCTCCGAGAAGACGCTGAGCGAGCTCTATCTGATCTGGCACATGACCGGAGTGATGGACATGATCCAGGAAGTCGACGAGGGCCTGCACATGATCCTCATGGACGTGATGGAGGAGAAGCTCGAGGAAGCTGGATTCGACCTCCATCCCGACGGCGAGGACTGAGTGCGGAGGCCGCGACCGACGAGGAGTAGCCTGATGCCGATCAACGTTCACGTCGTCAGCCGATCCTCGCGGAAGTTCGAGCGCGATCCCGAGACGGTCAAGGGCGAGGAGCTGCGCGAGCAGGTGCTCGAGCTCGAGGCCCGGGGCGAGTGGATCGTCCACAAGGTGCCCGAGCCGTGGATCACCGTGAAGAACAAGTACGGCCGCGACAAGAAGATCCCCGCCGGCCACACCTGGCACCACAAGAGCTGCGGCCAGTGCGGGCACATCCCCGGCTACTCGACCTCGATCTTCTGGCTGCACCGTAAGCTCGGTCTCGACTACCACGACCCGCGCGACCAGACCTCGTGCACGGCGTGGAACTACTACGCCTCGGCGACCTCGAACGCCGCCGCCCAGGCGGCGGTGGCGCTGCGGAACTTCGCCTCCGCCTACCAGAGCGGCTACTACCCGCTGATCCACTGCGCGACCAGCTACGGCCACTACAAGGAGGTGCGCGCGCAGCTGCTGCACTCCCGCAAGCTGCGCGACGAGGTGCGCCGGATCCTGGACGCCATGAAGAGGCCCTTCGTGTTCCCCGAGGAGATCGTCCACTACAGCGAGTGGGTGCACGCCATGCGCCATCGCATCGCCGAGCGGCGGGTGCTCGACCTCTCGAAGATCGTCGCCACCGTCCACCCCGCGTGCCACTACCACAAGCTCGTCGCCGAGGACGCGATCTACGACCCCGACGTCTACGGCGGCCAGCGCACGGCGACGGTCAGCGCTACGCTGCAGGCGCTCGGCGTGACGGTCGCCGACTACTCGACCTGGTTCGACTGCTGCGGTTTCGGCTTCCGCCACATCCTGGTGCAGCGCGACTTCACGCGCTCCTTCGCCGTGCAGCGGAAGATCGAGGTGATGAAGGAAGAGGCCAACCCCGACGTCACCGTCACGCACGACACCGGCTGCGTCACCACGCTCGATCAGAGCCAGTTCGCCGCCCGCGCGCACTCGCGAAACGTCGGGCTCCCGGTGCTCTCCGAAGCGCAGCTCTGCGCGCTCGCCATGGGCGCCCATCCCTACCGGGTCTGCCAGCTCCACTGGCACAACACCGACAACCGCGCGCTGCTCGCCAAGATGGGCATCGACCACGAGGCCCGCTGGAGAGAGTTCGAGGCGGACGTCGAGCGGCTGAAGAACGGCGAGATCGAGTATCTCTCCTGGGAGGACGCCGATGCCTAGCGATCGCGTGCTGATCATCGGAGGCGGCCCCGCCGGCATCGAAGCCGCCCGCAACCTCGCCGATCTCGGCATTCCCGTGACCATCGTCGAAGCCCGAGAGCGGCTCGGCGGCATGCCGATCCACGCGCAGTATGCCGCGCTCACCCCGGATCTCGAAGACGCCGAGACGGCGATGAACCGGCGGATCGAGCCCCTGCTCGGCCACCCGCTCGTCGACCTGCGCTGCAACTCCGCGGTCACCGGCAGCTCGGGCACGGCCGGCGACTTCCGCGTGCGCGTCGCCGTCGGCGGCAAGGAAGACGTCGTTCCCGCCGCCGCGATCATCGTCGCCACCGGCTTCCAGCACTTCGATCCGGGCCGCGAGACCCAGATGTACGGCTATTACGAGTTCGACGACGTGATCACGCTGCCGGACTGCGAGAAGATGCTGAAGGAACACAAGGTCGTCAGGCCGTCGAACGGCCAGCCGCCCGAGTGCGTGGCGTTCATTCAATGCGTGGGCTCGCGAGACCGCCAGATCGGCAACGAGTTCTGCTCGAAGGTCTGCTGCGGCATCGCCTCCAAGGAGGCGATCGAGATCCGCCAGCAGCTGCCGAACTGCAAGGTCTTCATCTTCTACATCGACATGCGGATGTACGGGTACTGGGAGAACGAGCTCTACTGGCCCGCGCAGGAAAAGCACAAGGTCAATTACGTCCGCGGCATCGTCTCGGAGGTGCTCAAGAAGGGCGACCGGCTGGTGATCCGCGGCGAGGACACCACGCTCGGCCGCCCGGTGGAGGCGCCGATGGACCTCGTCGTGCTCTCGGTCGGCATGGAGCCGTCGAAGGGCACGCGCGAGATGGCGAAATTGCTCGGCCTGCCGCAGAACCCGTACGGCTACCTCGACACCGTCGGCGTGCCGCTCGACACCGTGTCGACTGCGGTCGAGGGCGTCTTCGCCGCCGGCTCGTGCACCGGACCGGCGGACCTCGAGGACTCGATCTCGGCCGGCGCCACCGCGGCGATGCGCGCCGCCGTGCTGTTGCGCAAGAAGCGAGCCGGCGCCGAGGCCAGGGGCTGAATGGCGCAGCTCGTCGATACCGAGAGCGCGCGCGAGTTCATGAAGGAAGCGCTCTCGCGGATCTCCGCCGAGGAGATGGACGCGATGGTCGCGCAGCTTCGCGCCAAGAGCCGCCGCTTCCAGGAGCGGCTGCGCCCCGAGCGGATCCCGGGCCTCGGCGCCGACGAGATACGGGCGCTGCTGCGCGGCGTGTTCTCGGCCCGCCGCGCCGCCGGTGTGCTGCTCGACGAGACCGGGGTCGACACGGTCCGTGACGGCATCGGCCGGCTCCTCTACGGCCCCGGCTCGACCGCCGCCCGCTTCCGGGAGTTCTGCGGCCTGCTGCGAGGCATCGACGACAGCGTGCGCTTCGACCTCGCGAGCGAGCTGCTGCACTACAACGATCCCGACGAGTACTGGCTGTGGACGCGCTGGATGTGGAACCCGCGCAACCAGACCGGCGCGCTGCGCCTGGTCACCCTGGACGGCTACGACTTCCAGGGCCGCGACCTCGGCGAGACCTATCGTAAGGTCGGCGAGGCGGTGGCCTTCGTCTGCGAGACCGCCAAGGCCGCGGGCTTCCAGCGACCGTCGAGCGGCCTGTTCGGCACCACCGTCTACCTCTGCCTGGTCTACGTCATCTACCTGTACACGACACTGCGGCTGCGCCTGACCCAGGAGTTCAACCGGGTCGTGCCCGAAGCGCCCGAGCTCACGCGCCGCATCCTCGGCATCCATCGCCCGGAGGAACGATGACCGGAAAAGGGGTCGGGAGTCTTTTCTACCGAGCGGGGCATGCTGCACGAGAAGAAAAGACTCCCGACCCCTTTTTCGGTCCGGAGGTCTGACGTGCCGATCGAGAAGGAAAAGATCCTGTCCGTCGAGCCCGAGCGCATTCGCGAGAAGAGCCGCTTCGTGCTCGACGGCATGGACATCTCGGGCCACTGGAACCGCATGTTCGAGCAGCGCGTTCTGTGGGGCTACGAGCCCGACCGGCTCGACCAGGTGACGAAGCTCGACGGCGGGGAATCGCTCGGCTGGTGCTACCAGTGCGGCAAGTGCGTCGGTGTCTGCCCGGTCGACGTCGTCGGCGACTACGGGCCGCGCAAGATCTTTCGCAAGGTGCAGTCGGGGATCGACCTCTTCACCGACGACGACCTGTGGCTGTGCACGACCTGCGGCAACTGCCTTCGCGTCTGCCCGAAGGAAGTCGACATGATCCAGATCATGCCGGCGGTGCGCGAGCAGGCCGTGCTCGAGGGCCACATGCCGCCCGAGCTGCAGGACGCCTTCGAGAAGACCGCGAAGTACGGAAACCCGCTCGGCGAGCCGGCGCGCAAGCGCGCCGACTGGACGAGGGAAGCCGGCGTCGAGGTGCCGATCCTCGCCAAGACGAAGCGGGCGGTCGACGTGCTGTGGTGGGTCGAGTGCTACCCGGCCTATCACCCGCGCGGCAGGGAGGCCTCGCGCGCGCTGGCGCGCACGCTCGCCGCGCTCGGCATCGACTTCGGCATCGTCGGCGTGGACGAGAAGTGCGTGGCCGACTCGCAGCGGCTGGCCGGCGAGAAGGGACTGTTCGAGAGCCTCGCCGAGGACAACGTCAAGACGCTCGCCAAGTACGAGTTCCGGCGGCTGATGGTCACCGACCCGCACGCCTACAACGCGTTCAAGAACGAGTATCCGAAGCACGGCGGCAGCTACGACGTCGTGCACTACACGCAGCTGCTCGCGCCGCTGGTGTCGAAGGTCGAGTGGAAGAAGACGCTCGCCGCCAGGGTCACGTTCCACGACCCCTGCTACCTCGGCCGCCACAACGGCGAGTACGAGGCGCCGCGCGAGATCCTCAGGGCGATTCCCGGGGTCGAGGTCGTCGAGATGTTCCGCTGCCGGCAGAACGGCTACTGCTGCGGCGGCGGAGGCGGCGGCATGTGGCTCGACGGCTTCAACGCGCCGCACCTCGAGGAGCGCCTCTCCGAGCGGCGCGTGCGCGAGGCCGTGGAGGTCGGCGCCGACGTGCTCGCGGTTTGCTGCCCGTTCGAGGTGTCGCGCTTCGAGGACGCCGTCAAATCGACCGGCAACGAGGGCAAGCTCGTCGTGCGCGACATCATCGAGCTGGTCGACGAGGCGCGCGGCGCGCGGCAATGAACGGGAACGAACCTTCCCCGGGGGAAACGCTCATGAACATCGTCGTACCGCTCCAGCAGACTCCCGACCTGGTCGAGGAGCTCGAGATCAATGCCGACGGGACCGACATCGACCGCGACGCCGTGACGCTCCAGCTTTCGGAGTGGGACGGCCAGGCGCTCGAGGAAGCGCTGCTGCTGAAGGAGGCCGGCGCCGGCAGCGTGACCGCCGTGACGATCGACGGCGGCGAGGCCGACGCGATCCTGTTCACGGCGCTCGCCAAGGGAGTCGACCGCGCGGTCAAGCTCAAGCCGAGCGGCGACGCGCCCACCGGTCTCGATCATCACGCGCTGGCTCGCCTGCTCGCCGCAGCCGTCGCGCAGCTCGGTGCCGACCTCGTGCTCACCGGCGTGCAGTCGGTCGAGGACCTCGACGGACAGCTGCCGGTGCTGCTCGCGGCGATGCTCGGCTGGCCGCACGTGAGCGTGGTCACCGGCACCGAGCTTCGCGGCGGCGCGATCGCGGTCAAGCAGGAGTACTCGGGCGGCGTGATGGCCGAGCTGGAGGCCAGGCTGCCGGCGGTGATCGGCATCCAGGCGGCGCGCCAGGCGCCGCGCTACGCGCCGGTCAGCAAGGTCCGGCAGATCCAGAAGACCGCCAAGCTCGAGGAGATGCCGGTCGAGGCGCCGAGCGGCGAGGCGGGCCTCAAGATCCGCCGCGTGTTCAAGCCCGAGATCGCCGGCCGCGCCGAGATCCTCGAAGGCGAGCCCGCGGAGATCGCCGCCAAGCTGGTCTCGCTGCTCAAGGACCGGGGCCTCGCGATCTAGCGACAGGAGAAACCCGCCCATGGCCGCAGACGTCGCCGTCGTCGTCGAGCACCTGAACGGAACCATCGCCGAGGTCTCCTTCGAGATGCTCGGCCAGGGCAAGCGGCTGGCCGCGGCGCTCGGCGGCAAGCTCCGAGCGATCGTCCTCGGCCGGGACGCCAGGGCCGCCGCCGAGGCCTGCGGCACCGCCGATGCGGTGCTCTACGTCGAGCACGAGGCGCTCGGCGGCTTCGATCCCGAGGCGCACGGCAAGGCGCTGGCGGCGCTCTGCGCCGAAAGCGCGCCCGCGGTCGTGCTGGTCGGCAACAGCTCGAAGGGCATGGACCTCGCTCCGGATCTCGCGGTCGCGCTCGGCGTGCCGGTGGTCACCAACGTCGGTGCCGTGGCGATCGAGGGCGGGACGATCGTCGCCACCAGCCGGCTCTACGGCGGCAAGATCCACGCCGAGGTGCAGGTCGCGGGCGGGCGCGCCGTGCTCTCGGTCCTGGCCGGCGCGTTCCCCGCCGAGGCGGGCAAGAGCGATCGGCCGGCGGCCGTGGAGGGCGTGGCGCCGCCCGCCGACCTCGCCTCGCGCATCGCCTTCCAGCGGCTGATCGAGCCCGAGGCCGCCGACGTCGACATCACCAAGGAGGACGTGCTGGTGAGCGTCGGCCGTGGCATCCAGGACAAGGACAACCTGGAGATCGTCCAGGAGCTGGCCGACGCGCTCGGCTGTCCGCTCTCCGCCTCGCGGCCGCTCGTCGACCTCGGCTGGATGCCGAAGAGCCGGCAGGTCGGCAAATCCGGCGTGACCGTGAAGCCCAAGCTCTACATCGCGATCGGCATCAGCGGCGCGCCCGAGCACGTGCAGGGCATGAAGGACGCGGCGACGATCGTCGCCATCAACTCCGACCCCAAGGCGCCGATCTTCGACGTGGCGCACTACGGGGTGGCGGCGGACCTCTTCGACGTGGTGCCGGCGCTGACCGAGAAGGTGCGGGAGCTGAAGGGCTAGAGAGCATCTTCGCATGGAGCGCGAGGTCTTCCGCAACTTCTCCACTTTCGACGAGGTGCTGTTCTACGTCCTCGCCAACCTGGCGATGGCGATCTTCGCCTACGGGATCTTCCTGAAGGTGCGGAAGTACCGGCGGGGACGCGCGGCCTACCGCTTCGACCACCTGCCGCAGCGCTTGCTGCGCGCTCTGGCGATCGCCGCGGGCAGCACGACGATCGCCAAGAACGACCGCTTCGCGGGCGTCGCGCACGCGGCGATCCTCTGGGGGTTCGTCGCGCTGTTCATCGGCACGACGATCATCTTCATCGACAACGACATCCTCGGCGTCGTCGCTCCGTCGCTGCGGTTCTGGCGCGGCAGGTTCTACCTCTGGTACTCGCTCGTGCTCGACCTCATGGGTGCGGCGTTCGTGGCCGGCGTCGCGCTCATGTGGCTGCGGCGGAAGACGTTCGGCCTGCCGCAGCTCGACTACTCGCGAGTCGACTATCCGCCCGCGCAGTACAGCCGTCTGGCCTACGTGCGCGGCGACGACCTGTTCCTCGGCTTGTTCTTCGCGATCGGCGTGACCGGCTTTCTGATCGAGGGGCTGCGCATCGCCGCCGACCGGCCGCCGTTCGAGGTCTGGTCGCCGGTCGGCTGGGCGCTCGCCGACGCGATCGACCTCGCCGGGCTGTCGGCGCCAGCGTCGAGCCGTCTCCACTTCGCTCTGTGGTGGCTGCACGGCATTCTCGCGCTCGCCTTCGTCGCCTACCTCCCCTTCTCCAAGGCGCTGCACATGCTCACGGACTTCGCCAACCTGATGTTCCGTGACGACCTCGCCGCCCGCCGTCTGCCGCGGCCGGCGGCGGAGCCCGCGCCGGCGCATCTCGGCGTCGAGACGCTCGGCGACCTGTCGTGGAGGAACCTGCTCGAGCTCGACGCCTGCACGAAGTGCGGCCGCTGCCACGTCGCCTGTCCCGCGCGCGCCGCCGGCGCGCCGCTCTCGCCGCGCGACCTGGTGCTCGACCTCCGCGAGTACGCCGACGCGCGCCTCGCCCGCCCCGCGCTCGAGCAGCCGCGCTTCCTCGGCGAGCACCCCTCGCAGAAGCCGGACGCCATCCTGCCCGGCGGCGTCATCCAGGCCGAGACGCTGTGGTCGTGCACCACCTGCCGCGCCTGCGTCAGCGCCTGCCCGGTCGGCATCGAGCACGTGCCGCTGATCGTCGAGATGCGCCGCCGCCTGGTCGAGGAGGGCGCGGTCGAGGATTCGCTGCGCGAGGCGCTCGAGAGCCTCGGCAAGCGCGGCAACTCCTTCAAGCAGTCCGACAAGCTGCGCGGGCGGTGGACGAAGGACCTGGCGTTTCCGGTGAAGGACGCGCGCAAGCAGCCGGTCGAGGTCTTGTGGTTCGTCGGCGACTACGCTTCCTACAATCCGCGCCTGCAGGAGATCTCCCGCGCGGTGGCGCGGCTCTTTCACAGGGCCGGGCTCGACTTCGGCATCCTCTACGACGGCGAGAAGAACGCCGGCAACGACGTGCGCCGGGTCGGCGAGGAAGGCCTGTTCGAGATGCTCGCCGAGCACAACGTCGCGACGCTCGCCAAGTGCCGGTTCGGCGAGATCGTCACCACCGATCCGCATTCGCTGAACACGCTGAAGAACGAGTATCCCGAGCTCGGCGGGCGCTACACCGTGTCGCACTACTCCGAGGTGCTGCTGCGGCTCGTCGAGGACGGGCGCCTGACGTTGAACGGCGGCCTGGGAAGGCGGGGCACGTATCACGATCCCTGCTACCTCGGGCGCTACAACGGCATCTACGAGGCGCCCCGCCGGCTCATCGAGCACGCCGGCGTCTCGCTCGTCGAGATGCCGCGGAGCCGCGAGAACAGCTTCTGCTGCGGCGCCGGCGGCGGGCGGATCTGGATGGACGACTCGGCGCTCGCCGAGCGGCCGAGCGAGAGCCGCATCGCCGAAGCGATCGCGCTCGGCGGCGTCGACTACTTCGTCGTCGCCTGCCCCAAGGACGTGACGATGTACGAGGACGCGGTGAAGACCTCGGGAAACGAGGGCAAGATCCGCGTGCGCGACATCGCCGAGCTGGTCGAGGAAGCGCTGGCGGCGGAGGAAGCGCCAGGTGCGGCGCAGACCCCGGCGGCGGCCGGCGCCGCACCGGAGGCCGCGCCGTGACCTGCGCGTACTGCCCGTTCCAGGGCCACCGCCGCGCCGTGCACGCGCACCTCGAGGAAGCCCACGCCCCCGAGGTGCGCACCCGCAGCGAGGCGGAAACCGGACGCATGTTCTTCTCGCTCTCCTGCCCGAAGTGCGCCCAGACGATGGAGAAGCGCGTCAAGCCGCGCTGGCAGGACCCGGGCTTCCTCGAGGAGTTCTCGCGCGAGATCCGGCTCGTCGCCTTCGACCTCCTGCTCTACCACCTCGAGGACCATGAGCCACATGGGGAGGAGAAGCGATCATGACCGACACCTGGCGTTACCTCCAGAGCGACGGCGAGTCGGCGGCGGCGGGCCTCGCCGGCGACGAGTTTCTGCTCGGCGCCGCCGACGGGCCGGCGCTGCGCCTCTACACCTACCGCTCGCACTGCGCGCTGGTCGGCAAGTTCCAGAACCTCGAGGCCGAGGTCGACGTCGAGTTCTGCCGGGAGAGCGGCATCGCCGTGAACCGCCGGCCGACCGGCGGCGGCGCGATCCTGATGGGCGCGGACCAGCTCGGCATCGCGGTCGTGCACTCTGCGGCCGCCGCCGGCGTGCCCGAGCATCCCAAGGAGATCTTCGCCCGCTACGGCGGGGCGATCCTGGCGGGGCTGGAGCGGCTCGGCGTGCGCGGCAGCCTGGAGGCGAAGAACGACGTGCGGGTGAACGGCCGGAAGATCGCCGGGCTCGGCGTCTGCCGCGGCGAGGACCAGCGCTTCCTCTTCCACACCAGCCTGCTCGTCGACCTCGACGTCGACCTCATGCTGCGCGTGCTGAAGATCCCCGCCGAGAAGATCTCCGACAAGCTGCGCGCCCGCGTCGCCGACAACCTGACGACCGTGCGCCGCGAGCTGGGCCGGCCGATCGCGCTCGGCGACGTGCGCGAGGCGGTGCGCGCGGGGTTCGCCGCGACCGGGCACGCCCCCTTCGAGCGGCTGGACTTCGCGCCCGCGGAGCTCGCCGGCGTCCGGCGGATCGAAGAAGAGAAGTACCGGCAGGACTCGTGGATTCGCCGCCGCACGCCGACGCCCGACGCCACCGGCGCGAGCCTCCGCAAGACCCCCGCCGGGCTGCTGCGCCTCTACCTTTCGCTCGCCGGCGAGCGCATCAAGGACGTGACGATCACCGGCGACTTCCTCTGCGAGGAGAGCGCGGTGCTGGCGCTCGAGAAATCGCTCTCGCGCTTGCCGGCCGAACCGGCGGCGATCGAGGCGACGGTCGCCCGCCATCGGGAGTCTCTCGGCGGCATCGCCACCGCCGACCTGGTCGGCGCGATCCTCGAGGCAGTGGCCGAGGCGAGGAAGGCGAGCAGCCAGGGCGGCTCCTACGGCTGCTTCGTGGACGCGAGGTAGATCGTGAACGCCCAGGCGCGAGCCATCGCCCCTTCGCCGTTCGAGACCCGCCTGGAGCACTTCGGCCGGCGCATCGACTTCCACGCGCCGGGCCTGAAGCGCTACGCGACCGAGGAGATGGAGCAGGCCGCGCCCGAGCGCTTCACCGGCGTGAGCCTGACGGGCTCGAAGTGCGCGCTGCAATGCGACCACTGCAAGTCGTCCGTGCTCGAAGGGATGCGCGCGATCCCGCCCGGCCGGTCGCTGTTCGAGCTCGCGCGGGCGCTCGCCGCGCGCGGCACCCGCGGCCTGCTCGTCTCCGGCGGAATGTCGGTCGACGGCCGCGTGCCGCATCTCGAGCATCTCGAGTCGATCGTGCGCGTGAAGCGCGAGCTCGGCCAGAAGGTCATCGTGCACACCGGCCTCGTCGACCGCGACGCCGCCCGGGCGATGAAGGAGGCGGGGATCGACGGCGCCTTCATCGACGTGATCGGCGCCGACCGGACGATCCACGAGGTCTACCACCTGAAGAAGAAGTCGGTCGCCGATTTCGAGAGCTCGCTCGCCGCGCTCTGCGAGGCCGGCCTGACGGCCGTGCCGCACATCGTGCTCGGGCTCCACTACGGAAAGATGCTCGGCGAGGAGAACGCGCTGGAGATCGTCGCGCGCTACCCGGTCTCGGCGCTCATCCTGGTCGTCTTGATGCCGATCCTGTCGACGCCGATGCGCGGCGCCCTTCCGCCGCCGGCCGAGGAGGTCGGCGAGTTCTTCGCACGCGCGCGCCTGCGGCTGCCGTCGACGCCCGTGTACCTCGGCTGCGCGCGCCCGGGCGGCGCGCACAAGCAGAAAACCGACCGCTTCGCCGTCGACATGGGACTGAACGGCATCGCCTATCCGGCCGAGGGCGTGGTCGCGTACGCCCGCGACCGCGGCCTCGAGCCCGCGTTCCACGAGGCTTGCTGCTCGATCCACGACGTCTGATGTACCAAGGCAGGAATTCCCGGTGCCACACGAAGATATGAGATGAAAATGCATCAGTACTCGACCGGCGTTTCTGTTGCGGCTGTGCCGCGCTGAGGAAAACGAACATGGCTTCCAGCCCCGAAGTCCTGCGCACCAGCACGGCCGCCGCGCTGTCGCTCCGCCTGCAGCCCGGGCGCTTCTCTCGCGACGTCGAGCTCGGCGGCATCAACGTGCTGCTCGACTACGAGCGCGGCTGCCACGCGAACTGCGCCTACTGCGGCCTCGCCCGCGAGCGTCCAGGCGCCTACGACGACAAGTCGTTCATCCGCGTCGACTGGCCGAGCTACCCGACCGACCGGATCGTCGAGCAGATGGCCAAGCACGAAAGCCGCATGGGGCGCTTCTGCATCTCCCAGGTCGTCCATCAGCGGACGCACGCCGATACGCTCGACGTCATCCGCCGCTACCGCGCCAAGACCCGCACGCCGATCTCGGTGTTGTGCGCTCCGCCGGTGCTCAGCCGCGAGCGCCTGCAGGAGTACAAGGACGCCGGCGTCGACATGATCGGCGTCGGCCTCGACGCCGTCACCGAGCGTACGTTCGAGCGGCGCCGCGGAAGGGCCGTGAACGGCGGCCTGCAGTGGAAGAAGTACTGGGAGGTGATCGATCTCTCGCGCGAGATCTTCGGGCCGTGGAAGGTCAACTGCCACGTGGTCGTCGGCCTCGGCGACACCGACCGCGAATACCTGGAGTTCGTCGATCGCGTCACGCGCCGGGAGATCCTCGCCTACCTCTTCTGCTTCTATCCCGAGCCCGACTCGGCGATGGCCGGCGCGCGCCGGCCGAGCCTCTTCCGCTGGCGGCGCATCCAGCTCTTGAAGCACCTGCTCGAGCGACGGCGCATCACGCTCGACGACGTGGCCTACGACGCGCGCGGCGCCGTCGTCGCGGCACGCCTTCCGCACGCGGTCGTCGAGCAGGCGATCGAAGGAGGCGTCGCCTTCATGACCGACGGCTGCCCCGACGAGCCGACCGGGCTGGTGTCGTGCACGCGGCCGTTCGGCAGCTACCGGCCGAGCGAGCCGTTCCGCGACTATCCGTTCCCGCCGACCGCCGAGGACCGGTGCCACATCCGCCGCCAGCTGCGGATCAAGCGGTGGGTGACTCCGGCCTCCCCCCGCGGGGAGCGCGAACCCTCCGAGGAGGCGCGATGCCCAAGGTAGACCGACTGCACCTGCCCGACGACCGCTACTACGATCCGCAGGAGCACCTCTGGGTCAAGATCGAGGACGGCATCGCGCGCGTCGGCCTCGACCAGCTCGGCAGCCGGGCGGCGGGAACGATCTCCCACGTCGATCTCCACCGGGCCGGCAAGCGCATCGCGCGCATCGGCGCCGCGTTCGGAACGCTGGAGGCGAACAAGTTCGTCGGCGCCTTGCGCGCGCCGATCCGTGGCGCGATCGTCGAGGTGAATCCGCGCGTCCTCGACGATCCGCGGCTCGTCCACCAGGACCCCTACGGCGAGGGCTGGCTGGTACGGATCGCGCCGTCGAGCCTCGACGAGGATCTCGCGCGGCTCGTCCACGGCGCCGCCGCGATCGTCCGCTACGTGACCGAGAAGATCGCCGAGTACAAGAGCCGCGGCATCCTCCCCGAGGACGCCGGGCCGACGGAAGTCGTGGTCCTGCACTAGTGAAACAACGGAACGCGAAGGGGTACGGAAGACGTGAGTGGCGGGGCGGAAAGGGTCGGCACCGTCGCTGCGCTCCTGGTGGACGGCGACGAGTCCGGACCAAGCCGACCCTTTCCGGTCCGCCGCGTGGCACAGAGGCCAACGACGCAATGCGTGGCACAGAAGGAGAACGATGAAATGGCTGACCCAGTGAAAGTCGACAAGGTGCTCGACGCCAAGGGCCTGCTCTGCCCGATGCCCGTCATCAAGGCGCGCAAGGCGATCAAGGAGATCGCGCTCGGGCAGGTGCTCGAGGTGCAGGCGACCGACAAGGGCGCGATGAAGGACTTCGAGGCCTGGTCGCGTCAGACCGGCAACGAGCTGCTCGACTCGAGCGAGGCGGGCGGCGTCTACACGTTCCACATCCGCAAGGCCAAGGAATAGGTCTTCTGCCCATCGGGCCACGGCCCGTCAGGGCCGCGCGCACGGGGGCGTTCCTCAACCAAGGGTAAGAAGGAGGACGAAATGTCAAAGGCAAACGGCGTCAAGCGGATCGCGCTGGTCGCCTCGAAGGGCACCATGGACATGGCCTACCCGCCGCTCATCCTGGCGAGCACGGCGCTGTCGATGGACTGGGAAGGGGCGATCTTCTTCACCTTCTACGGCCTCGACATCATCAAGAAGGCGAAGCTCGAGCACCTCAAGGTGCCCTCGCTCGCCAACCCGGCGATGCCGCTGCCGGTGCCGAACATCATCGGCGCGCTGCCCGGCATGACGGCGATGGCGACGATGATGATGAAGAGCTGGATCAAGAAGGCCAACGTGGCGACCGTGCCCGAGCTGGTGAACGTCTGCCGCGAAGGGGGCGTGCACCTCTACGGCTGCCAGATGACCATGGACCTGATGGGCGTGACGAAGGAGGAGCTGATCGACGGCGTCGAGGTGTGCGGCGCGGCGAGCTTCCTCGAATACGCCGCCGAGGCCGACGTGTCGATGTTCGTGTGACCGCCGCGGCGCGCTTTCTCGGCTACGAGGTCGACGACGACGGGCACGCCTGCCAGGTGCTCGTCGTCGGTGAAGAGCGCTTCGAGCTCTATCCCGTGCTCGATCCGATCTCGCTCGAGCACGCGCTCGAGGTCGGCCGGACGATCCTGCCGGCCGTCGTCGCGCTCTTCGACCGCGATCCCGCCCGGGACGGGTTCGCGCCGTTCCACCGGTTCTTCGAGCGCTTCGCGCGCCTCCGCCAAGGCGACGGAGCCGCGCTCGGCGAGCTCGACGAGATCGAGGCGCGGGTGCTCGACGCGGTGCGCGCGAGCGTCAACGACCGCACGCCCGAGGACGAGATCCGCCGCCGGGCCTTTGCCTGCTTCTATCAACACGGGATCTGTGACAACGATGTCTACCGTGCCAAGGCGCACGGCAGCCTCGAACGACTCGTCGCGCGCCTCGCCGAGATGCACGCCGAGAGATGAAGCGTCGGCCGCCTCCGGGCGGCCGATCCGGAAGGGAGCCGTGCGATGCCGAAGTCACTGAAGGACCTGGTTGCCGACGCCAAGACCCGCATCCGCGAGATCGGCGCCGCCGAGGCCGCCGAGGCCGTGCGGCAAAACCCGAAGAGGCTCGTGCTCGACGTGCGCGAGCCCGCCGAGTGGGCCGAGGGCCACATTCCCGGCGCCCTGCTCGTGCCGCGCGGCGTCCTCGAGGCCAAGGCCGATCTCGAGTACGCCAATCGCGAGCCGCGCCTCGCCGACCGGACCCAGCCGATCATCGTCCACTGCGCGAGCGGCGCGCGCAGCGCGCTCGCCGCCGACGTGCTGCGGCAAATGGGCTTCACCGACGTTCGCTCGATGGCCGGCGGCATCGTCGCCTGGAAGGAGAAGGGCCTGCCGGTCGAGAAGTAGCGGTCGGCGGAACCGGAAGAGCGGGCGACGCCCGGAAGGAATCCGTTCGAGGCCCGACCGCGGCGGCGTGAATCCGCGGCGTGAATCCGCTTGACGCAGGCGCCGCGCCTGCTGTACCCACGGTACCGAAAGAGGCGCCTTTGGTACCATCGCCGCCGCGGCGCGCCCGCCCCGCCGGGCTCGCCGGCACGAGGAGCGACCCATGCCGCCAGCGAACCGAGTGTTCACCGATCAGGAGCTCGCCGACTTCTCCAAGGACTGCATGAAGCTCGCCATGGAGGCGCTCGAGCGCGGCGACGTGGAGGCCGCCAAGCGCTGGATCCGGCGGCAGGACGAGACCAAGGACGTCATTCACGACCTCTACCTGCACTGGATCACGGCCCTCCTCTCCCACGTCTACGACCGCTGGGGCGAAGACGAGGCCGTGCGTTCGGTACGCGACACTGCGCGCAACTTCTCGCTGCCGCTGCTCAAGCAGAAGACCGAGATGATCCGCGAGCAGGGCGTCCGCGCCTGGGTGGAGGCGATCGTCGACATCTGGCGGCAGCACTCGATGTATCCCGGCATGAAGATCGAGGAGGACGACGAGAAGTTCGTGTTCACGCTGAACCCCTGCGGCAGCGGCGGGCGGCTGATCGACATGCGCGCCTACGAGGGGCCGTTCGCCTACCGCAAGCTCCGCAAGCCGGGGCCGCACACCTGGGGCGAGAAGGACATGCCGATCTACTGCTCGCACTGCCCGTGGGTGCACGAGATCTTCCCGCTCGCCGAGGGCGGCGCCGGCTCGCAGTTCTGGATCCACGCCTCGCCGTTCCCGAAGAAGCCGGGCGACCCCTGCATCCATTACGTCTACAAGGACCCGGAGAAGATCCCCGACCGCTACTACGACCGGATCGAGATGACCCGCGAGCCGAGGCGGCTGCCGCGCTCGCACGGCCTCGAGCCCGAGCAGAGCGGGAAGTAGGAGGCGGTCATGGGCATGGCGGTCATCACCGGGGGAAGCCGCGGCATGGGACGCGCCACGGCGCTGCGCTTCGCGCGCAACGGGCACGACGTGGCGGTCACCTACCGCAGCCGCCGCGCCGAGGCCGAGGAGGTCGTGCGGCGCATCGAGAGCTGCGGCCGCCGCGCGCTCGCCGTGCCGATGGAGGTCCGCCGCCAGGCCGACGTCGACGCGGCCTTCACCCGCATCGAGGAGCGCTTCGGCAAGATCGATTACCTGTTCGCCAACGCCGCGATCTTCCCCGGGCTGCATCCCATGGTGGAGCAGACCTGGGCGGGATGGGAGGAGCTGCTCACGGTCAACGTGATCGGGCAGTGGTACTGCGCCAAGCGCGCGATCGAGAACATGCTGCGCCACGGCGGCGGCGGCGCGGTGGTCTACAACTCCTCGATCAGCGGCGTGATGACGTTCCCGCTGGCCTCCGACTACGCGGCCTCCAAGCACGCCGTGGTCGGCATGGCCAAGGCACAGGCGCTCGAGTTCGCCCGGCACCGCATCCGCGTGAACGTCGTCTGCCCCGGCTTCTTCCAGACCGACATGTTCCAGGAAAACTACGCCGGGCCGCCGAGCGAGCACCTCACCAAGAACGTCGTGCCCGCCGAGCGCATCGCCGACCCCGAGGAGGTCGCGAGCCTCGTCTACTGGCTGCTCGTCGACGGCACCTACTGCCACGGCTCGATCATCGTCGCCGACGGCGGCATCACCGCCGGTCCGAAGCTGCAGGAGTCCGCCGGGTAGCGCGGCCCGCGCCGTCGGACCATCGCCCGGGGCGTGCGCTCAGCTCGAGCCGTCGAGCGCGCGGCACTCGCTGCGCGCCGGCTCGCCCTGCTGGCAGCGGATCGTGTTCGTCATTCCCGAGGTGAGCAGCGCGCAGGCGTTGTCGGCGGCGCCGCGCAGCGCCTCGAAGCGGCTGCGCGCGCTCGCCGAGCGGCAGATCTCGCGGCCCGCGAAGCGCATGCACACCTCGCACTCGACGGCGCTCACCTGGAAGCTCGAGTAGACGACGAAGGCGGCGATCGGCACCAGCACGCCGACCGCCGCGGCGACGTTCCGCCACGCCCCGGCTCTTCTCGCCACGCTCATCAGCAACCCATTTTCCCTCGCCCTCGGCGGGCGTCAATGCCGATCGTCCCGGTGCGGATCGTCCGCGCGGATCGTCCCTCCCTTCACGTCTCCGCCGAAGACGGCTAGAAGCCGAGTCATGAGCTTCGGCGACCTGTTCTGGGCGTTCTTCATCTTCTCGGCGCTCCAGCCGATGCTCCGCCAGAAGCTGCTCGAGGCCGCCCGCCAGCGGCTGATCGCGCGCATCGAGCGGGCGCGCGGCTCGCGCGTGATCCTCATGGTGCACCGCCAGGAGACGATGAGCGTCCTCGGCTTCCCGGTGTTCCGCTACATCGACGTCAACGATTCCGAGGAGGTGATCCGCGCAATCCAGATGACCGATCCGCGGGTGGCGGTGGACCTGGTGCTGCACACCCCGGGCGGCCTGGTGCTCGCCGCGCTGCAGATCGCGCGGGCGATCCACAAGCGCCCGGGCAAGGTGACGGTGTTCGTGCCGCACTACGCGATGTCCGGCGGCACGCTGATCGCGCTCGCCGCCGACGAGATCGTCATGAGCGAGCACGCCATGCTCGGCCCCGTCGACCCGCAGCTCGGCCAGTATCCCGCCTCGTCGATCCTGCGCGCGGTGGCCCGCAAGCCGATCGGCGACGTCGACGACACGACGCTGATCCTCGCCGACCAGGCCGAGAAAGCCACCGCCCAGCTGCACTCGGCGGTGCGCGAGTTTCTCATCGATGAGCTGCCGCCGGAGAAGAGCGAGGAGCTGGCCGCGCTGCTCACCGAGGGGACGTGGACGCACGACTACGGGATCACGTTCGAGGCCGCGCGGGCCTTCGGCCTCAACGTTTCGAACCAGATCCCCGAGGACGTGCTGCGGCTGATGAGCCTGTTTCCGCAGCCCAAGCGCCAGGGCGTCGAGTACCTCCCCGTGCCCTACCGCTACAAGGAGCCGCCGCCGCGCGGCGCCAAGCCCTGAGGCCCGCGGCCACCGCGGCGTCGTAGCGACCGGCGCACCGAGCGAGATGCCCGCGGGGGCCCTTCGGCGGGGGGGCAACGGGGATCGCCGGCGAGCCCCCGCGGGGGGGCAGAGGCAGGATCGTGGGGAGGCGACCCTTCGATGCATGGACGTCGCGGCCGGGGCGATTATTCAACCGCCGCTCCCTCGCGGGGTCGCGCCGCGTCGCGCAGCAGGCGCTCGATCTCCGCGGCGCGCGCTTGCCGGGCGAGACTCTCCGCCGTCTCGCCCCGGGCGTCGCGGAGGCCGGCCCGGGCCCCGGCGTCGAGCAGCAACCGCACCGCCTCGGCGTGGCCGTTGGCCGCCGCGAACATCATCGCCGTGCGCCCGCTCTGCTCTCGCGCGTCGAGGTCGACGCGCCGCCCGAGCAGGATCCGCACCACCCCGACGTGCCCGCCGGCCGCGGCGGCCATCAGCGGCGTCACCCCCGCGGACGTCGGCGTCCGCGGATCGGCGCCCCGAGCGAGCAGCCGCCACAGGATGGCGGCGTGACCCTTCGCGGCCGCGAGCATCGCCGCCGTCACGCCCTTGTCGGTTTCGGCCCTCACGTCCGCGCCGTGCTCGAGCAGCTGCTCGACGACGGCGAGATGACCGTCCTCGCAGGCGATCATCAGCAGCGTGAAGCCCTCGGGCGTGCGCTGATCGGCGTCGGCGCCTTCCCCGAGCAGCACGGCCACCTCGGCGGCCTCGCCGAGGCCGACCGCGTCGAGCAGCCCTTCCTCGGGGTCGGCGCCCGAGCCGCCCGGCGGGCGAGGCACGGCCGGTCCGCCGGCCGCACAGCCGGCGAGGAACGCGAGGAGAGCGAGGCTCGCGCCAGCACGGAGCACCGCGGGCATGACTGCCCCGAGCCTGTAGAGCAGCGCCCGGGGCGAGGCAACGAGATGCCAGGGCTTTTGTGCGGACCGGCGCGACCGGCTATTCAGCCGCAATGCTGTTCGTCGCTTCCAAGCTCTTCTGGGCCTCGCTGGCGCCGGCAAATCTCCTGGTCGTCGCGCTGGCGCTGGCCTTGGTTCTGCGCCGGCGCGCGCCTCGAGCCAGCCGAGCGTTGCTCGCGCTGGCGACCTCCGTCTGCCTGCTCGTCCTGCTGCTCCCGGTCGGCGAGTGGATCGCTCATCCGCTCGAGGAGCGATTTCCCCGGCTGGCGGCCTTGCCGGAGCGGGTCGACGGCATCGTCGTCCTCGGCGGAGGCATCGACCCGCTGGTGTCGGAGTCCCGCGGCCAACCGACGCTGACGGAGAGCGCCGAGCGCATGACGAGCGTCCTCCACCTGGCGCGGCGTTACCCGGCGGCGCGAATCGTTCTCGCCGGCGGCTCGGGCTCCGTGGTCCGTCAGCGCGTCAAGGAAGCCCCGTGGGCCCTGGCGTTCCTCGAACAGATGGGCATCGACGTCGGCCGCGTGGCGCTCGACTCCGCGTCGCGCAACACCTTCGAGAACGCCGTCTTCGCGCGACGGGTGGCCGCGCCCCGCGCCGTGGAGCGATGGCTGCTGGTGACCTCCGCGATGCACATGCCGAGAGCCGTCGGATGCTTCCGCCGCATCGGCTGGGAGGTGACGCCCTACCCGGTCGATTTCCAGACCACGCGAGGCTTCGCGCTGTGGTCGGGCTTCGACTTCTCCGGCGGCCTCGTGCTGCTCGATGCCGCCGCTCGGGAATGGGTGGGGCTCGTCGCCTACTACGTGCTCGGCCGGACGACGGAGATCCTCCCCGGCCCTCGAGCCGCTCGAGCCGCACGGCCACGGCTCGACCACGCGGCAACGCGTGTCGCATCGCGGTATTCGCGGTAATCGCGGCTGGAAATGCACGCGGCATCCGTGCTAGCGCAGGCGCCGCACTCGACCACCGATCGATCGCGCTCAACCGGGAAACCTGAAGCGATGCCGCCGCCTCCACCACCGCGGGTCCGTGAACGGACCGGATCGGGCGAGCGACAGCGATGATCTCGGCTCTTCACCGCTGCATCTTCGTGCACATCGAGCGTACCGGCGGCACCAGCATCGAGCTCGCCCTCACCGGCTTCGACTGGTGGGAGAGCGCGGCACGAGCCGAGAAGCACCTGACCGCCGAGCAGTGTCGGCGCCGCTACGGCATCGACACCTGGCGGCGATACACGACGTTCGCCTTCGTCCGCGATCCCTGGGACCTGGTGGTCTCCAGCTACGCGTTCTTCTGCTCGCGCAAGCGAAGCACCTTGCGGGGGATGAGCTTCCGCGAGTACGTGCTGAGCGCGGGTGACGCCGCCCAGCGAGTCGACGGCGACGGCTGGACCCATGGGGGCTGGTGGCACGACCGCGGCGTCTGTCAGCTCGATTGGATCGTCGACCGCGACGGCGCGCTGCTCGTCGACTACGTCGGCCGCTTCGAGACGCTGCAGGCCGACTTCGACGCCATCTGCGCGGCGACCGGCAGGCCCTCGCCGCCTCTGCCGCACGAGGGGCGCAGCGAGCGCCGGCCTTACACGGACTACTACGACCCGCAGACCCGAGGGCTCGTCGAGCGGCTGTTCCGCCGCGACATCGAGCGCTTCGGTTACGCCTTCGGAACCCCGCCGCCGCCGCGCGCGCGGCCGTTCGAGCCGCGCGACTTTCTCCCGCCGCCGGCGTGCGGGATTCGCGCCGGCGGAGCCTGATCTCGACCGAGCCCGTGAAGGGAGCCGCCGCGATCCGAGCGACGCTGCAAGGATTCGTGCAAATGCTCGGCTCGATCGAGATCGACACCAAGCGCCAGGTGTCCCTCGGGGACTTCGTCATGAACGAGCGCATCGACACCTTCTCGCCGCCGGGCAAGGCCCGCTACGGCCTCCCCGTCGCGGGCGCCTTCGAGGTGAGGAACGGCAGGATCGTCGCCTGGCGCGACTATTTCTGCATGAAGCAGTTCACCGAAGGGACCGGCATCTCGGTCTGACTCCGGCTGTTTCTTCCCGGCCGTTCGGTCGGCGAGCGCGGCGCTGCGCTCAGCGCACCACGCCCTTCTGGTAGGCGCCGAGCGCTTCCTGTTGCTCGCCGAGCACCTTCTTCACCGCGTCGCGCTCGCGCACCTTCGCCCACCAGGCCGCGAGCTGCGGCCGTCCGTCGAACGGCCCCTTGGCGCCGAGCATCGGCAGCACCACGTTCAGGAAGAAGAAGGTCGGCACCAGCGCGCAGTCGCCGAGCGTGAACGCCGCGCCGATCGCGTACGGCGCCTCGATCGTCGTCTCGAGCTGATCGAGGCGCGTGGCGATCTCGGCGAGCTTCTCGGCGATCAGCTTGGTGTCCTTCTCGGCGGCGGCGAGCTGCGGGAACAGCGCGCGCAGCGGCGGCTCGAGGTAGAGGTCGTGGAAGCGGCTGACCATGCGCGAGCGCGCGCGGCCGACGGGGTCCTTCGGCAGCAGCGCCGGCGCCGGGAAGCGATCCTCGAGGAACTCGTTGATCACCTCGGACTCGCCGATCATCACCCCATCCGCGTCGAGCGACGGGGTCTTCCCCAGCGGATAGATCTTCAGGTACTCGGGCGACTTGAGATCGCCGCCGGGGATCGATGCGACCTCGACCTTCGCCCCCTTCTCGTAGATCGCCAGGCGACACTTCGAGGCGAAGTTCGACAGGTACAGGTTGTAGAGCTTCATGTACTCCTCCTCTGGGTTGTGCGGTCGGGAAATGCGCAGCGTGCCGAAGCTACTCCTCCCGCCGAGCTCAAGAAATCCCCCCGCCGGCGAGCGCTCCGGTCGCGACCGATCGAGACGCTGCGGTCACACCGCCTGGCGCGGGCCGAGAAGATCCTCGAGAAAGAACGCGGCCAGATCGCGCCGCCCCGAGAGCCCGGCCTTGCGGTAGACCGCCCCCGCCTGCTGGCGCACCGTCGCCTCTCCGACCTGGCGGACTTCGGCGATCTCCTTGTGGCTGAGCCCCTTGAGGAGCAGCAGCGCGATCTCCTTCTCCGCGACCGAGAGCTGCCAGCGCTCGAGCTGCCGGTCGATGGCGGCGGAGAGCCCCGAGATCAGGTCCGCGGCCTCGACCCGCCATCGCTCGGCCTCCGCGCGGCTCGCGCTGAGGCGATGCTCGAGGTCCGCGGCGCGATCGCGCAGCGCGGCGGCATCGACGGCGAGCCGCCGAAAGCAACCCGCGACCCAC
>JACPRU010000021.1 GCA_016189835.1 Deltaproteobacteria bacterium
AGCTGGTGCATCCGGACGACCGCTCGCGGGCCCGCGAGGCGATGACCGCGGCGATTCGCGAAGGCCGGATTTGCGACGTCAAGCACCGCATCGTTCGCCGCGACGGCGAGCTCCGGCACGTCCACGGACGCGGGCGCCTCGACCGGTTGTCGGCGTCGCCGCCGCTGTTCCGCATGGTGGGTACGCTGCAGGACGTCACCGAGAACGAGCGGGCGCAGCGCGCCATCGAGGCGAGCGAGCGGAAGTTCCGCGAGGTCTTCGAGAGCTCTCTCGACGCCATCGCCATCCATTCCGCGCAGGGCGGCCGTTACCTCAGCGTCAACCCGCAGTACGAGCGTCTGACCGGTTTCACGGCCGAGGAGTTGCTCGGCCGGACCAGCGGCGAGATGAAGCTCTGGATAGCCAGGGACATCTACCGTCGAGTGCTCGGCGAGCTCGAAGCCACCGGGCGGGTGCACGACACCGAGGCGGAGCTGCGACGCAAGAGCGGCGAGAGGCGCTGGGTCCTCTTCTCCGGTCTGCGCGTCGATCTCGGCGGAACTCCCTGCGTGGTCAGCTTCACGCGCGACGTCACGGAGCGAAGGCGAGCGGAGCAGGCGCTCCGCGACAGCGAGGAGCGCTATCGCGAGCTGTTCGACGGCACCCCGCTCGGCGTCTATCGCTCCATCCCCGAGGGGTCCTTCGAAGACGTGAATCCCGCCTTCCTGCGCATGTTCGGCGCCGCGGACCTGGAGAGCGTGCGGCGCCTGGGCGCCGGCGGCCTCTACGCCGATCCGGCGAAGCGAGAGGAGCTGCGCGCCCTGCTCGCCGAGCGGGGGGTGGTCCAGGCCTTCGAGATCGATCTCCGCCGCCTCGACGGTTCGGTCTTGCCGGCATCGGTCAGCGCCCGCGCGATCCGTGGGGCGGACGGCGCAGTCGTCCGCTACGAGGGGATCGTCGAGGACGTTTCGCTGCGCCAGGCGATGGAGGAGGACCTGCGGCGAGCGCGCGACGCGGCGCTCAAGTCCGAACGGCTGAAGAGCACCTTTCTCGCCAACATGAGCCACGAGATCCGCACTCCTCTGAACGTGATCCTCGGCTTCGCGGGCGTCGTCGCCGACCACCTGCGCGAGATCGGCGATCACAGCCAGGACCAGTTCATCGACGCCATCCAGAGGGCCGGCAAGCGCTTGATGGCGACGATTCACGGCATCCTCGACATCTCCCGGTTCGCGGCCGAGGGGTTCGAGGTCAGGCCGGCGCCCGTGGAACTGGCCGGCGCGATCGACCGCCAGTTGCAAGAATTCGAGCCGCTCGCCGCGCAGCGGGGACTGCGCCTCGTCGCCGAGATCGACGTCCCCGCAATCGTTCGCTTCGACGAGTATTGCCTCTCCCAGGCCCTCGGCAACCTGATCGACAACGCCATCAAGTTCACCCGCAGCGGAGAGATCTCCGTGCGCTTGCGCCCCGGCGACGACGGCTCGCGGCTGCTCGAGGTCGCCGATACGGGCGTCGGCATCGACGCGGCGTTCTTGCCCCGGCTGTTCGACGCGTTCTCGCAGGAGGACAGCGGATCGAGCCGGCACTTCGAGGGCTCGGGGCTCGGGCTCGCGCTGGTCAAGAACTACCTGGAGTCCAACGGCGCGAGCATCATGGTCGAATCCGAGAAGGGCGAGGGATCGATCTTCCGCATACGGTTCCCGCCGGATCTGCTGGTCTCGGCGGGAGAAGCGTTCGCCGCACCCGCGGAGGAGCCGCGCCGCCGGCAAGCGCCCGGCGGGGAAGCCCGTCCGGCGACGGACGACAAGCCCCGCCCGCCGAGTCGGTAGGCGAATCCGCTCGGACGGACGAACGTGAGAGATCAGCCGACCACGGATCTCGACGAGAGCTTCGCCCGGGAAACCGGGCGGGTGGTGGCGCGCGGGTGGCGCATCTGGCTCGCGGGCTACCTGATCCTCGCCGCGGCCGACAACGTGATCGAGTGGCGAGCCGGCCCCGCGCGCGGGGCCGCGTTGCTGGCGATCTGCGCGGTGCAGGCGGCGATCGTCGCCGCGGGGTGGTTCGCGATGCGCCGCTGCACGACGTACCCGGGCGCGGCCTGGGTCGCGCTGGGCAGCAATCTCGCGATCTGCTTCTCCCAGGCCCTGTACAACCTGCAGGTCGCCGGCGATACGGTCTTCGAGCTCGCGACCTATCTATCGTTCCTGCTGCTCTCGGCGGTGTTCCTCCCCTGGGGGCTGCGCTTTCAGACCGCGCAGAACGTCGGCATCATCGCCGCCTACGCGCTGGCGCTCCCGCCGGGGACCCCGCTACCCGTCAACGACTTCCTGGCCCTCGCCGCCGACGCGGTTCTCGCGAGCCTCGGGGCGTTCTTCGCCCATCGGCTGCGCCGTCGCCTGTTCGACCAGAACTCGGCCCTGCGGCAAGCGAACGACCGCTTGCAAGCCGCCCATCAGCAGGCTCTCCGCGCGCAAGGGCTGGTCGAGTTGCTGCCGATCGCCGTCACCGAGTCGGCGGCCGACGGCACTCTGCTGTCGGCCAACCCGGCCGCGGTGCGCATGTTCGGGTACGCCGATCTCCCGGACTTGCTCGCCGCCAACGCTCGCTCTTTCTACGCCGACGGGCCGGACCGCGAGCGGCTCTTCCGCCGACTCGCCGAAGCGAACGAAGTCTTCGGGCTGGAGCTTCCGCTCCTGCGTAAGGACGGCTCGATCGTGTGGGTGCGCGCCAATGCGCACGGGACCTCGGACGACGAGGGCCGTCTCCTCCGCGTCAGCGCCGCCCTGGAGGACGTCACCGCGCGGAGGATGGCCGAGGACCTGCAGAAGCAAGCCGAGCAAGCGCTGCGCGAGAGCGAGGAGAGGTTCCGCACGATGATCGAGACGGCGCCGGATCCGATCTCGCTGAGCGACCTCGAGAGCGGCGAATACCTCGAGGTGAACGCGGCTTGGTGCGCCTTCACCGGGCGCGCCCGCGCCGAGGTCGTCGGCCGAGGGATGGAAGATTTGCCTCTCTGGGTGGACCCCGAGGAGCGCCGGAGGTTCGGGCGTGCGCTGAAGCACGACGGGCGGGTAGGGGATTTCGATGCACGCCTGCGAGGTCGGGGGGGCACGGAGCGGATCGGGTGGCTGTCGGGAACGCGCCTGCGGCTCGGCGGCCGCGACGTGGCCATGGTGTGGACCCGTGACGTCACCGAGGAGCGCCGAGCGGAGGAGGCGCTGCGCGAGAGCGAGGAGCGCTTCCGCTCGCTCGCCACGTTTGCGCCGATCGGCATCTTCCGCACCGATGCGGCGGGACGGATCGTGTACACCAACCCGCGCTGGCAACAGCTCACGGGCCTCGACGCGCAGCAGAGCCTCGGCCGGGGCTACGCGGCGGCGATCCACCCCGAGGATCGCGAGTGGGTCCTGCGCGACTGGGAGCGGTGCACCCGCGAGGTCGCGGACTTCGACGGTGAATTTCGCTTCCGCCGACCGGACGGGACCGTGCTCTGGGTGCACACGACGGCTACCGCGCTGCGCTCGCCGAACGGCGCGGTGCTCGGATTCATCGGCACGAACCAGGACATCAGCGAGCGCAAGGCGGTCGAGCAGATGCGCGCCGACTTGATCCGCATGCTCTCGCACGACATCAAAAACCCGCTGTCGCTGGTGCTCGGCTTCGCCGATCTGCTCCGCGAGGACCTGGCGGCCGGCCGCGATCCCGCAGCAGCCATCGACGCGATGGAGAGCAGCGCGCGCGAGGCGATGGCTCTCGCCGTCAACTTCCTCGAAGCCGACCGTGTCGAGACCGGAAGCCTGCAGCTCCGCAAGGCGCCGACCTCGCTGAACGAGATCGTCAGGCAGGAGGTGCAACGGCAGGAGCCGCTCGCTCGCCTGCGCAACGTCGAGCTAGAAGCGGATCTCGACGCCTCGCTGCCGTCCATCGATCTCGACGAGGCTCTGGTCGGTCGTGTCGTCGCCAACCTGCTGAGCAACGCGATCAAGTTCTCGCCCGCGAACCGATCGGTGCACGTTCGAACGACGTCACGGGACGAACGCGCCTTCGTCACCGTGCAGGACAGCGGCCCCGGGATCGAAGTCGCGGATCGCGAGCGGCTGTTCCGCCGTTACGGCCGCGGCTCGACGGCGGGCATCGACTCCACCGGCCTCGGTCTATTCGTCGTCAAGACCGTCGTCGAGGCCCACGGCGGCGGCGTCGACGTCCACCGCCCGCCGCAGGGCGGCTCGAGCTTCGAGATCTGGTTTCCGGCACCCGCCGCCGACCGATGACCCCCGAAAAAGGGGTCGGGAGTCTTTTCCGCGCGGACCGGTCCGGTCAGGAGACCGTTCCCTCGTCGACGAACACGATCTCCTTCGCCGCCCAGACCGACGAGCGCTCGAAGTCGATGAAGCGCTTCTCGTCCTCGAGGAACGCCGCGAATCCCTGCGCGCCTTCGCTCGTCGGATCGGCGAAGATCTTCACCAGGTCGTAGCGGTCGAACCAGGCTTCGGTGAGCCCCGCGTAGGGCGGCGGCCCGCCGCGCGAAGCGCGTAGCTGGTCGTTCAGCTCGTCCTCGAGCGTGTGATTCTGGATGTAGCGCGCGAACCGCGTGCACCCGCTGTGGCGCCGGATCAGGTAGCCGTGCTCCATGTTCCAGGTCCTGTGGCACGCGGCCTGGCTCATTCCCGCCTTGGGCTGGAGCAGGTAGCAGAACTTGATCCACGAGCTCTTCGGCCAGGCGACGATGGAATTCTCGGGCATCGGATTGATCTGCACGATCTCCTGACTGACCCAGAGGGGCGAACGGGAGAGATCGATGAAGCGCCGCTCGTCCTCGAGCAGCAGCGCCCCGGCCTTGCGCCCTTCCTCGCCGGTCATCGCGCCGACCAGGTCCTCGCGCGAATCGAACCAGACGCTGGCGATGCCGTCGAACGGCGCGTGCATGCCCGTGCGCGCGGCGCGCAGCCCGTCGTAGAGGGGGTCCTCGACGGTATGCGATTGCACGTAGCGCCGGATTCGCAGCGAGCGCGCGACGCTGGCGACGAGCGGCCCGTGCCGGTTGCGCCAGTAGCTTTGAAAATCGGCGCGAGAGAGGTTCGCCAGACGGTGCAGCGCGAAGTTCAGGCGGATCATCGGTGCCTCCTCGAGATCGTGGCCGATGCTGCGTTCGGATCGGACGGCCGCCGGCCGCAGGAACGCCGGATCCCCCGCCTTCTACGCCTGGGCTCGGCGGCGGGCAAGCCGATCGGCACGATCGGCGGGGGAGCTCGGCGCGGGATCGGCGCACGCTCGGCGCGCGAGCTTTTGACCGCCGCCGGCCGGCCGGGGTATGCGCAGGCCGCGGCCTGGTGGCGGTTCGGTGCGGGACCGCCCGTCGGCCGGTTGCGGAGCCGCGGGGGCTCGAGTAGCGATCGTTGCGGGCGTTTCCCGACCCCCGAGCGGAGATCAGTCGATGAGCGAGAGAGCGATCGATCCGGTGACCCTGGCGGTCGTCAACGGTACGCTGCGATCGGTGACGCGCGAGATGGGCATCACGCTCGACCGGACCAGCCGGTCGCCGGTGCTGAAGCTCGCCCGCGACTACTCGAACGCGGTCTTCGACGCCGGCCCGAGGCAGCTGATGCAGGGCGAGGACATCCCGGTGCATCTCGGCGCGATCCAATCGTCGACGAGAGCGGTGGCGCGCTACTTCGAGGGGGAGATCCACCCCGGCGACATCATGTACCACAACAGCCCGGCCACCGGCGGCAGCCACAAGCCCGACTGCACCGCGCTGAAACCCGTCTTCTGGGACGACCGGCTGTTCTTCTGGGTGGTCAACAACGCACACCTGTCCGACACCGGCGGCACGGTTCCGGGCGGCTACAACCCGCTGGCGGAGGACATGTACGCGGAGGGCTTCCGCATCCCGCCGATCAAGATCTGCGACCGCGGAATCATGCGCCGCGACATCGTCGACATGATCGTCGGGTCGGTGCGCACGACGCGTCACACGCGCGGCGACATGCGCGCGCAGATCGGCGCCGTCGAGCTCGCGGAGAAGCGGCTGCACGGCCTGCTTCGCCGGTACGGCGGCGACACGGTCCAGGCCTGCATCGAGGAGCTGCTCCGTGCCGGCGAGCGGCTCATGCGGCGCGAGATCGCCGCCATGCCGGACGGCGTCTACGAGGGGGTGTCGTGGGTCGAGGACGACGGGCACGGCTCCGGTCCGAGCCGCATCCGCTGCGTCGTCGAGATCCGCGGCGACGCAATGGACGTGCGGATGGAGAGCCGGCCGCAGCTCTCGAGCTACTTCAACTGCTACTCGGCGGTCACCGCGAGCGCAATCCTCCTCGGCGTCATCACCTACGTCGATCCGTCCGTGCCGCGCAACGAGGGGGCGTACCGCGCCATCGGCATGGATTTCGGCCCCGCGGGGTCGATGCTGAACGCCGTCGAGCCGGCGGCGTGCAGCATGTCGACGACCACGCCGTTCGACTCGATCGTCGAAGCGGTGCGCGACGCGATGAGCAAGGCTCTTCCCCACCGCGCCGTCGCGGGATCGAGCCACATGTGCTTCTCGATCTGGTCGGCGCCCGACCCGCGCAGCGGCGAGGTCTACGTCTTCTCCGCCATCCCGGGCCTGATGGGCGGCGGTGGAGCTTCCTGGGGCCTCGACGGCTGGCACTGCCAGGGGACGGTCGCGACCAGCGGCGCGATGCTGACCGGAGACATCGAGCTCACCGAGCACGAGTACCCGCTGCACACCCACTTCTACGAGCTGGAAACCGATTCGGCATGCCCCGGGCGCTGGCGCGGCGGGCTCGGCGGCCGCTATGCGATCGAGCCGGTCGGCCACGAGACGACGATGTCGAGCATCGGCGAGGGGGTGCAGTTTCCGCCGCCGAGCCTGGTCGGAGCCGCTTCGCCCTACGACCGCGCTCGCGTGCACCGGCGATGGATCGTGCGCGCCGACGGCACCCGCGAGGACCTTCCCTCGCACTCCCTGGCCAAGCTGCGGCCGGGCGACGTGTACCATGCGTTTCCGCCCGGGGGCGGGGCGGTGGGCGATCCGCGGGAGCGGCCGGTCGAGGCGGTCCGCGACGACGTGAGGAACGGCCTGGTGTCCGTGGAGCGCGCCGCGGCCGAGTACGGCGTGGCGATCGACCCGACGACGCTCGAGGTCGACGTCGAGGCGACCCGGCGGCGACGCTCCGCCGCCGCGGGAAGGCCCGCGGCGGCCTGAGGCGGGCGGCGGACGCGAATGATCACCGGGCCGCAGGGCGTTCGTCGCCAGCGCGCAGCACGAGACCCGAGGCATGCGGGCTAGGATCGGAATCGACGTCGGCGGCACCTTCACCGATTTCGTGCTGGTCGACGGCGCGGGACGGCTGTTCGAGGCCAAGGTGGTGTCGACGCCCGGCGATCCGGCGCGGAGCATCGGCGAGGGCCTCGAGGCGCTCGCCGCGCAGCTCCCTGCCCCGCTGGCCGAGCTGCTGGCGAGCGTCGACCTCGTCGTGCACGGCTCGACCGTGGCGCTGAACGCGCTGATCGAGCAGCGGGGGGCGCGCACCGCGCTGCTCACCACCGCCGGTTTCCGCGACTCCCTCGAGATCCGGCTCGCCTGGAAGGAGAAGCGCTACGACTGGCGGTACCCGCCGCCGCCGGTCCTCGTTCCGAGGCACCTGCGGCTGCCGATCCGCGAGCGGATCACCAAGGAGGGCGAGGTCCACACCCCGCTCGTCGAGGAAGACGTCCACGCCGCGGCGCGCGAGATCCGCCGCCTCGGCGTCGAATCGATCGCCGTGTGCTTTCTCTGGTCGTTCCGCAATCCCGCCCACGAGCGGCGGGTGGGGGAGATCCTCGCCGCCGAGCTGCCCGGGGTCTACGTGTCGCTCTCGGTGGACGTGCTGCCGGAGATCCGCGAGTACGACCGCACGAGCACGACCGTGGTGAACGCGTACGTGGGGCCGATCCTGCGCCGCTACGTCGAGGCGATCGAGACGTACTTCGCCGCTCTCGGCTATCGCGGCGCGGTCCGCTACCAGCAGTCGAACGCGGGCATCGCGTCGGGGGCGGAGATCGTCAAGAAGGCGGTGTGCGCGCTCGGCTCCGGGCCGGCGGCGGCGCCGCCGGCAGGTCTGTTCCATTCTCGCCGCTTCGCTCAGGACGACATCCTGACCGTCGACATGGGCGGGACGAGCTGCGACGTGTGCCTCGTGCGCCGGGGGCAGCCGGATCTCGCCAAGGGCGTCGACGTTCATCGCTACCGCATCGGCGTTCCGATGATCGACGTGAACACCGTCGGCGCGGGCGGAGGCAGCATCGCGTTCGTCGACGAGGGCGGGATCCTGCACGTCGGGCCGCGCAGCGCCGGCGCCCGGCCGGGCCCCGCCGGCTACGGCCTCGGCGGGGTCGAGCCGACCGTCACGGACGCGGACATCGTGCTCGGTTACGTGGACGCCTCCCGCACCCTGGGCGGCCGCATCGGCCTGCGGCCGGATCTCGCCCGCCGCGCGGTCCACGAGCGGGTGGCCGCGCCGCTCGCGCTCGCCGACGAGGTCGCCGCGCTGGCGATCTTCAAGATCGTCAACAACAACATGGCGCGGGCGATCCACGAGGTCTCGGTCGAGCGCGGCTACGACCCGCGCGACTTCGCTCTCTACGTCGCGGGCGGCTGCGGACCGGTGCATGCCTGGATGCTCGCCCGCGAGATCGGCGTCGAGCGCGTCTTCGTGCCGCGCGTCGCGCCCGCCTTCTGCGCGTTCGGCGAGGTGGTTTCCGACGTGCGGCACGACTACAGCCGCTCGGTCGCCGGCCGGATGGATACGATCGATCCCGCTCGGCTCGGCCGGCTCTTCGCCGAGATGGAGGAGGAAGGAAGCCGCGCGCTCGGCGCCGAGGGCATTGCGCCGGCGCGGGTCGAGGTGACGCGCCGCTACGACATCCGCTACGTCGGGCAGATCTACGAGTGCGTGGTGACGACCCCGCGCGGCCCCCTCACCGCGCAGAGCCTGCGCGAGATCGTCGAGCGCTTTCACGGGGTGCATCAGAGCCTCTACGCCTACGCGGAGCGCGACAACCTCTGCGAGCTCATCAACGTCGGGGTGAGCGTCACCGGCAAGCTCGCGCCGGTCGACCTCGCCGAACGGCGGGCGGAGGGAGGCGGGCCGCCCGCGCCGATCGGCGCCCGTCCGGTCTATTTCGAAGAGCGCGGCGGAACCGTCGATTCCCCGGTCTACGCGGGCGACCGCCTCCGGCCCGGGCAGGTGATCGACGGGCCGGCGGTCGTCGAGGAGAAGGCGACGTCGATCGTCGCGTTCCCGGGCACGCGCCTTCGGCTCGACGGCGCGACCTATGTCCTGGCGGCGGTGTGAACGGCGGCGGAGTCGAAGCGAAAGGAGCGAAGCATGGCGAAGGAGATCCTCGGACTGGACGCGGAGTGGGACGGGAAGATGCACTTCTCGCAGGGGGTGAAGGTCGGCACGATGGTGTTCGTGTCGGGCCAGGGAGCGCTCGACGCCAAGGGCGACGTCGTCGGCCCCGGTGACATCGAAGCGCAGACCCGCCGGGCGCTGCAGAACGTCGAGGCGGTGCTGCGCCGGGCCGGGGCGACGCTGCGCGACGTCGTCAAGGTCACGACGTTCCTCACCCAGCGCTCCTCGGGTACGGTCTCGCGCTACGACCGCGTGTTCGGCGAATTCTTCCCCACGCGCTGCCCGGCGAGCACGCTCGTCGAGGTGAAGAGCTTGGTGCTGCGCGACATGATGGTCGAGATCGAGGCGGTGGCGATCGTCGGTGCGGGAGCGTGAGCCGCCCGGAGTCGCACCGCGCGCGCGGATCTCGTGGACGCCGGACCGCCCGGGCGAATCCGCCCGGCGCCGAGAGCCGTGCGCGCCGGGCGGCGAGGCGGGGAGCGCCGCGGCCGGGCGAACCGTCGTGGTGACGCCGGCCGTCGCGTCGGCGCTCGAGGGCGCGCCCGCCGGCTACTGGCCGCGGCGCTGGCTGCTGGTCTTCGGCTGCTTCCTGTCGATCTTCGTCTGCTACATCGATCGCGTGAACATCTCCTACGCCATCCTGCCGATGGCGAAGGAGTACGGCTGGGACCCGGCCACGCAGGGCTGGGTGCTCTCCTCGTTCTTCGTCGGCTATCTCGTCACCCAGCTGCTCGGCGGCTGGTGGGCCGCCCGCATCGGCGGCCGCGCCCTGCTCACCTTCGGCGTGCTCTGGTGGTCGCTGTTCACGATCCTGACGCCGCCCGCGGCGTCGCTGTCGTTCGGGGCGTTGATCGCCGCGCGCATCGGCCTGGGCCTCGGCGAGGGCGTCGCCTTCCCGGCGATCTACCAGCTGCTCGGGCATTGGATCCCGCTGCACGAGCGCGCGCGCGCCGCGGCGCTGAACGGCAGCGGCATCCCGCTCGGCACGGTGGCGGCGACGCTGCTCACGCCCTGGCTGGTCGGCGGCTTCGGCTGGCCGGCCGTGTTCTACGCCTTCGGCGCCGCCGGCCTGGTCTGGTACGCATTCTGGCACTTCACCTCGAGCGAGCGGGTCGAGGACGCGCCCGGCATCCACCCGAGCGAGATCGCCTACATCCGCGCGCACAGCGCGCTGGCCGCCGCGAAGCCGGCGGTGCCGTGGGGGCGCATCCTGCGCTCGAGCGCGGTCTGGGTGCTGGTGTTCAACCACTTCTGCGCGAACTGGGGCTTCTACGTGATCCTGTCCTGGCTGCCGCGCTACTTCGCCGACGTGCACGGGCTCGACTTGGCGGGCGCCGGCTACGCCAGTCTGCTGCCGTGGCTGGTGATGTTCGCGATGACGAACGTCGGCGCGCAGCTCGCGGACGGCCTGCTGAGGCGCGGCCGCAGCGTGACGTTCGTGCGCAAGCTCATGCAGTCGATCGCCTTCTTCGGGGCCGCGGCCGCGTTGCTCGCGATCGGGCAGGTGCACACGGTTCCGCTGGCGATCGCGCTCATGTGCGTGTCCCTCGGCCTGGGCTCCTTCGCGCTCTCGGGCTTCGGCTCGAACCATCTCGACATCGGGCCGCGCTATGCGGGCGCGCTGATGGGCCTGTCGAACACGGCGGGCACGCTGCCGGGCGTGATCGGCGTCGCGGTGACCGGCTACATTCTCGCGGCGACCGGCTCCTGGCCCACGGTGCTCGGCATCGCCGCCGGGCTGTACCTGGCCGGCGGGACCGCCTGGCTGGTCTTCGCGACCGGAGAGAAGCTCTTCGACTGACCGCTCAGCGCCCGGTGAACTTCGGCGCCCGCTTCTCGAGAAACGCGTTCACCGCTTCGCGATGGTCCTGGGTCGCGAAGCAGAGCTTCTCCAGCGCCAGCGAGGTGTCGAGCACCAGGTTCACGGTCTCGCGAAGGATCTTGTTGACCGAGACCTTCGTGCCGCGAATCGCCTGGATCGGGCCGTTGGCGAGCCGCTCGGCGAGGCCGAGCGCCTTCGGCAGCAGCTGCTCGGCGGGCACGACGTGGTTGACGAGCCCGATGCGATGAGCGTCCTCGGCGCTGAGCAGATCCCCCGTCATGAGGAACTCCTTCGCCCGCGCCGCGCCGACCAGCCAGGGCCAGATGATCGCCCCGCCGTCGCCGGCGACGACGCCGATCCGGACGTGCGGGTCCCCGATGCGAGCCGCGTCGGAGGCGAAGATGACGTCCGAGAACAGCGCCAGCGTGGCGCCGAGACCGGTGGCGGCGCCGTTGACCGCGGCGATGATCGGCTGCTCCACCTCGAGGAAATCGACGATGATCTTGCGCGCCTCGGTGAACAGCGCGTCGAGATCCGCGGCGGTCATCTTCTGGAACCAGCGCAGGTCTCCGCCCGCCGAGAAGGCCGGCCCCTTGCCGGTGAGCACGACGGCCTGCGTCTCGGCGTCCCGCGCCACGTCGGCGAAGATCTCCGACAGCTCGCGGTGCAGCTCGGCGGTGATCGTGTTCATCGCCTCGGGACGGTTGAACGAGATCAGCAGCACCCGGTCGCGGCGCTCGACGCCGAGCGCGCGGTATCGTTCGTAGCTCATCCTCGACCTCCCTCGCGGGGCCTCGCGATGCGCCGGCTCACCCGATGCGCAGCCCGAGGTGCCTCGCGATCACGTTCTTCTGGATCTGGCTGGTGCCGCCGCCGATCGTCAGCAGCAGCGCGTCGCGCACGTAGCGCTGGACGTCGAGCTCCATCGTATAGCCCGATCCGCCGTGGATCTGCAGGCAGGCGAGCGCCGCCCGCTTCGCCGCCTCGCTCGCCGCCAGCTTGGCGATCGCGCCCTCGCGGCCGCACGGGCGGCCGGCGTCGTAGAGCCAGGCGGCGTGCCGCAGCACCAGGCGGGCGGCATGGATGTCGGCATCGATCTCGGCGAGCAGGTGGGCGATCGACTGGAACTCGCCGACCTTCCTGCCGAACTGCTCGCGCTGCTTCGCGTAGGCGAGCGCCTCGTCGAACGCCGCCGTGGCGATGCCGAGCGAGTTCGCGGCCAGCTCGAGGTGCTCGACGTCGAGGATCGCCGTCAGCTGCCGCCAGCCCGCACCCGTCGAGGACGCGCCGCCGAGCACGTCCTCGGCGCCGACGCGGACGTCGTCGAAGTGGATCGAGCACAGGCTCGACCCCTTGTAGCCGAGCTTCTCGATGCGCCGGATCGAGACGCCGGGCTGCTTCGCGTCGACGACGACGAACGAGAACGCGCCGCTGCGGGGCGCCTGCGGATCGGTCCTCACCAGGACGACGAGACGGTCGGCGGCGTCGGCGGAGGTGATGAAGGTCTTTTCTCCCCGCACGACCAGCGCGTCGCCGTCGCGCGCCGCGCGGGTGCGAATCGACGCGAGGTCGGAGCCCGCCCCCGGCTCGGTGAGCGCGAGCGCGACCAGACACTCGCCGCGGGCGATCCGCGGCAGCAGCCGCTCGCGCTGGCGCTCGCTGCCGAGCTTGCCGAGGATCTGCCCGCCGTAGGAGAGAAACAGCGTCGCCGCGAAGCCGAGCGCCCCGGAGGTGCGCGCCGCCTCCTCGATCACCAGCAGCGCGCCGAGCGTGTCCACGCCGCCGCCGCCGTACCGGGCCTCGATCGTCAGGCCGAGCAGCCCCGCCTCGCCGAGCGCCCGCACCGCGGCGGCGGGGAACTCGTCGGCGCCGTCGAGGCGGCGGACCTCTTCCCGCGGGCACGCCTTCGCCAGGATCCGCCGCGCGGTCTCCTGGATCAGCGATTGCTCGTCGGTGAGCTGGAAGTCGATCATCGGCGCCGGTTCTCCGTTGACAGCCCGCGGCCGCTTCTGTACCTACCGGTCGGTAGGTACCATGACCGGCGGCGAGCGACAAGCCCTCGATCCTTCGGCGGCCGCCGGCGGCGGCGAGCGGTTCGCGCCGCGCGAGCGCGGGCGGCCGCTCGGCGGCACGACCCAGGAGCGCAGCGTGCTCGCCGCCGCGGCCCTGCTCTTCCTCGGCTGCGCCCTGGTCTTCGATTCCTTCCTCACCACGGCGAACCTCCTGGCGATCGCGCGCAGCGTCGCGGCGCTCGGCATCCTGTCGATCGCCATGGCGATCGTCGTGATCGGCCGCGGTATCGACCTGTCGCTGGTGGCGACCATGGGGATGGCGGTGACCGTCACCCTGCACCTGCTCGAGACCACGGCGGGAAGCTACGCGCCCGCGGTGCTCGCCGGTCTCGGGCTCTGCGCCGGGATGGGCGCGTTGAACGGCCTGCTCGTCGCGTTCGTCGAGATCCCGGCGCTGTTCGCCACGTTTGCCACGGGCCTGCTGGTCGTCGGCTTCACGCGCACTTTCATCGTCAAGTCGTACGTGATCGAGGTCCCGAAGGGCCTCGATCTCATCCTCTACTTCGGCCAGGGCCGCGCGTTCGGCGTCCCGCTGCCGATCGTGGTCTTCGCGGTCGTGGCGCTGGTCGCGCACGTCGCGCTCTCGCGGACGATCTTCGGCTGGTTTCTCTACGCGCAGGGGGACAATCCGGCGGCCGCCCGCCTGACCGGCATCCCCGTGCGCCCGCTCACCGTGCTCCAGTTCGCGCTCGCCGCGATGCTCGCCTATCTCGCCGGGCTGGTGATCGTCGGCACGGTGGGAGGATTCGACTCGCGGATCGTGCAGTCCGCGCTCATCTTCGACGTGCTGACGGTCGTCGTGGTGGGCGGGGTGAGCCTCGCCGGCGGGCGAGGCGGCGTGCCGAGCGTC
>JACPRU010000025.1 GCA_016189835.1 Deltaproteobacteria bacterium
AACCGGGTCGCGGTCTGCGCGTGGCATCACCTTCGCGGTCTTCACGCCGGCACCGTCCGCGCGCGGGGAACCGCGCCGGCCGACATCACGTGGGAGATCGGCGCGAGCCGCAACCGCCCGCCGTTGCTTCGCCTCCACGCAGAGCGCTACGCGAACCGGTAGCGGCGCGCGGCCGAGGCGCGGCCGAAGCGAACGGCCGAGGCGAACGGCCGAGGGGTGCCCGGCCGCCGCTAGCGGCCGCCGCCGAGCCCGCCCACGAAGGCGGCGATCGCCGCCGCCGCTTCGTCGAGGTTCTGCGGCTCGCTGCGGCCCGAGCTCGCCCGCGGCTTCAGCGAGTGGTCGCCGTCTTCGATCCAGTGGACGCGGATCGCCGCCGAGAGCGCGTAGGCCGCGACCTCCTCGCGGTTGCCGAACGGATCGCGCGTGCCTTGCAGGATGAGCGCCGGCGTGCGCAGGCCCGCGAGGTGCGAGACCCGCAGGCGCTCGGGCTTCCCCGGCGGGTGAAACGGATAGCCGAGGCAGACGAGGCCGCGGGCGCCGACCTCGTCGGCCACCCGGCTCGCCATCCGGCCGCCGAGCGACTTGCCGCCGATGACCACGCGTCCCCCGCCACCCTCGGCCGCGATCACCTCGCGCCAGCAGGCGAGCAGCACCGGCTCGCGATCCGGCGGCGGCCGGCGGCCCTCGCGCCGCGCCCGCATGTAAGGGAACTCGAAGCGCACGACGCAGAGGCCGCGCGCCGCGAGCGCGCGGGCGAAGTGCTCGAGGAACGGCGAGTCCATCGGCGCGCCGGCGCCGTGCGCCAGCACGATCTTCGCGCCGTCCTGCGGGCCGTCGATGCGGCGCGGCGTCACGGCTTGCCGAGCTTCTCCCGTTGCGTCGTCCTAGCCGCCGGGCGCTCGGCGCGCAAGGCGGGACACCGGGACCCGGGATCGGGACCTGGAATCGGCGCGCGCGTCGAGATAGGGGAAGCGGCATGGCTGCGCTCACCGCCTCCGGCCCGAACGCGGAGCAGATCACGTACTGGAACGAGGTCACGGCCCCGACGTGGCTCGCCTTCCAGGAGATGATCGACCGCCAGATCGGCCCGCTCGGTCGAGCCGCCATGGAGCGCGCCGCGGTGCGCTCCGGCGAGCGCGTGATCGACGTCGGCTGCGGCTGCGGCGACACGACGCTGGAGCTCGGCCGGCGCGTGGGCCCGGGCGGAAGCGTGCTCGGCATCGACCTCTCCGCGCCGATGCTCGAGCGCGCCGCCGAGCGGGCGGCCCGCGAGGGGATGTCGGCCGTGCGGTTCTGCAACGCCGACGTCCAGACCCACGAGTTTTCCTCGGCCGATTTCGACCTCGCCTATTCGCGCTTCGGCGTGATGTTCTTCTCCGACCCGGTACGCGCCTTCGGGAGCTTGCGCCGGGCGCTCCGTCCCGGCGGACGGCTCTCGTTCGTCTGCTGGCAGGAGATGGCGCGGAATCCCTGGGTGGCGGTGCCGCTGGCGGCCGCGGCCACCGTGATCCCCTTGCCGCCGCGGCCATCGCCCGACGCGCCAGGGCCGTTCTCGTTCGCCGATCCCGAGCGGGTGCGGCGGATCCTCGACGGCGCCGGATTCGCCGCCATCGCGCTCGAGCCGCACGAGCAGCCGCTGGCGATCGCCGACGGCGATCTCGACCGCGCCGTCGAGCTCGCCCTGGCGCTGGGGCCCACGTCGGCGGCGCTGCGCGAGGCCGGCGCGGCGGCGGCGCCGCGGGTGGCCGCGGCCGTGAGAGAGGCTCTGGCTCGCTCGTGCGGCGAGCACGGCGTGCGCCTCGGGTCGGCGGTCTGGCTGGTCGGCGCGCGGCGCCCGTGACGGCGGAACGCGTCCTACAGCCAGCTCGCCTTGCGGAAGCGGTAGTAGAGGTAGCCGACCGAGCCGACCATCAGCACGATCGACAGCGGATAGCCGAACGCCCAGTGCAGCTCCGGCATGACTTCGAAGTTCATGCCGTAGACGCCGGCGATGAGCGTCGGCATGGCCACCATCGCCGCCCCGGCGGCGAGGCGCTTCATCACCTCGTTCTGCCGCACCGACACCAGCGCGAGGTTGGCCTCGAGCGCGCTGGCCAGCAGCTCGCGCATGTTGTCGGCCGATTCGTTGATGCGGATCACGTGGTCGTAGACGTCGCGAAAGTAGAGCCGCGTCTCCGGGAGGATCAGCGCCTGATCGAAGCGCTCCAGCCGATTGCAGACCTCGACGAGCGGCGACACCGCGCGCTTCAGCACCAGCATCTGGCTCTTCAGCCGGTAGATCCGCTGGGCGACCTCCTTGCCGCGGTGGGCTCCGTCGAAGAGCTCGTCCTCGAGGGAGGCGAGCTCCTCTTCCAGCGAATCGACGATCGGGAAGTAGTGATCGACGATGAAGTCCATGATCGCGTAGAGGACGAATCCGGGCCCCTGGCGGAGGTGCTGCGGAGAGGTCTCGCAGCGCGCGCGCACCTCGCCGTAGGACATCGACGCGCCGTGCCGAACCGTGACGACGTAGCGCGGGCCGACGAACACGTGGGTCTCTCCGAAGGCGATCCGGCGGCGGTCGGCGTCGGCCTTCGCGGTGCGCAGCACCACGAACAGCGAGTCGCCGTATTCCTCGAGCTTCGGCCGCTGGTGCGCGGAATGCGCGTCCTCGACGGCGAGATCGTGGAGGCCGAACTCCGCCTGCGCCTGGCGCAGCAGCTTCTCGTCGGGCTCGTGGAGCCCGATCCACACGAAGCCCTCGGGCCGTTCGAGGAACTCGCTGACGTCCTCGAGCGCGACGTCGCCCACCCGCTCGCCCCCCGCGTAGCCGACGCAGTTGACGATGCTCATGGAGGGCCGGCGAGATCGACGATCAACGCGTCGGCGAGCCAGCGCTGCAAGAGCGCGAGGACTCGCTCGGCGGCGGCGCGCTCTTCGCCGAGGGTGGCCGCGGCGGCCTCGCAGAGCCCGGCGAAGGTCTCGCCGCGGCCGACCGCCCGCAGCGCCGCCAGCTCGACCTCGTCGATCGTGCGGTGAAACACGCGAAGGCCCTCGCGCCACACCCGCAGCGCCGTCGCGGCGCCGGCGAGCGACGGCGGCTCGCGCCCCGCGGCGGCCGCGGACCAGACTTCCTGCACCGGCGCGCGCGCTTCGAGCACGCGGAGAGACGGCGTCAGCGTGAACCGCAGCCCCGCCCAGTCCTCGGCGCGAACCGACCCCAGGCGATCGCGCCCGATCGGCGGAGCATCCGGCGCGTCGAACGCCTCGAGCAGCACCCACTCGAAGCGCGCGAGGTCGGCGAGCCACGGCCGCCCGGCCGACAGCGCATGCCCCTCGAGAAACTCGCCGAGGTGCCGGCCGAGCATCCGCACCGAGAAGTGCTCCGAGGGATGCGCGGTCAGATAGTCGCGCGCCAGCTCGTGGAAGCGCTGGTGCCCGACGACCGCGTGCAGCGCCGGGAAATCCTCCGTCAGGCAATCGAGCAGGCGGAAGAAGTACATGCTCGCGTAGATGCCGACCCGCTCGGCCGCGCCGAGCCGGTCGTCGCCGCGCACGACGGCGTCGAGACCGCCGGGCGGGGCTCGCCCGGGGTCGGCCGGCGCCGCCGGCACGCCGTCAGGCGCGCTGATCAGGTGCCAGAGTAGCCGCTGGGTCTCGCGAAGGTTCACGATGACGGCGCCGCTCGGCTTCGGCGACCGAGCGCTGGATCTGCCGCGCCCGATCGGCCTCCGCGGCGACCTCGGGGAACTCCGGAATGCGGGCGTCGCGCTCGATCAACGTCGAGAGCGGGCCGAAGCGGCGCACGGCCTCCTCGTAGAGCCGCCACACCGGCTCGATGATCGGGTGATCGTGGGTATCGAGCAGGTGGGTTCCGTTGTCCGTATGGCCGGCGAGATGGAACTGCACGACGCGCTCCGCCGGGACCGCCCGCAGGTAGGCCAGCGGATCGAAGCGGTGATTGAACGCGCTCACGTAGACGTTGTTGACGTCGAGCAGCACGAAGCAGCCCGCGCGCCGCGCGATCTCGCCGAGGCAGTCCCACTCGCAGAGCACCGAGTCGCGGTACGTGAGGTAGCTCGAGACGTTCTCGAGCAGGATCGGCCGCTCCAGCACCTCCTGCACGGTGCGCACCCGGCGGGCGACGTGCGCGATGGTTTCCTCCGTGTAGGGCAACGGCAAGAGATCGTGCGCGTTCCTGCTGCCGACCCCGGTCCAGCACAGGTGATCCGAGACCCAGGCCGGGCGCACCCGCTCGGCGAGCTTCTGCAGCGCGCGCAGGTAACCGAAGTCGAGCGGGTCGCTCGAGCCGATCGACATCGACACCCCGTGCATGACGATCGAGTAGCGCTCGCGAACCTGGTCGAGCACCCACAGCGGGCGCCCGCCGGGGACCAGGAAGTTCTCGGAGATGATCTCGAACCAGTCGAGCGCGGGCCAGTGCTCGAGGATGTACGCGTAGTGTTCCCGGCGCAGGCCGATGCCGCAGCCCAGCCGCGGGAACGACGTCTCAGCGGTCGCCGTCATCGGCGGATCATCCGGGGTGGAGGCGCCGGGGGGCTCGCGCCCCCCGGGCGCGAAGCGCTACTCGTTGACGACCTTTCCGCCCTTTTCGGTGCACTCCTGGGCCGAGGCCATCTTCTCCCAGCCCTGGCCCTTGCACGCGTTCTTCCCGGCGCAGCTGTTGCCGGCGCTGGCGCACGCCCCGTGCCCCTTGCAGGCGTTGCTGCCCTGGCATTTGACGGTCTTGGCCTCGGTCTTCCCCTCGTCGGCCGCCACCGTCGCCGCGGCGACGAACAGGCTCGCGACGGCCGCGGCGATCAGGGCTCCCTTCAACGGATTCTTCATCTCTCGGTCCTCCCTTGCGTGTCGGATGCCTGCTAAACAACGCGAGCCTATTCGAGGTTCCAAGGCGATGGCAAACGCGGGTAAAAGGGCGATGCAGCGGGCATGAAGATCGCGGGCAGGATCGTCCTGGTCACCGGCGCGTCGAGCGGCATCGGGCGCGACGCCGCCATCGACCTGGCGCGGCGCGGTGCGACGGTGGCGATCTGCGCCCGCCGCCGCGATCGCCTCGAGGAGACGCTCGCCGCCTGCCGGCAGCACGCCCCCGCCTCGCGCGCCTATCCCTGCGACGTGCGCCACCGCGAGCAGATCCGCCAGACCGTCGCCGCCGCGCGCGCCGATCTCGGGCCCATCGACATCCTGCTGAACAACGCCGGTGCGGGCGCCTATCACCTCTTCACCCAGGCGCCGGAGGAGCAATTCGAAGAGCTGATGCGCACCAACTACTTCTCCGCCCTGTATTTCACGCGAGAGGTGCTGCCGTCGATGATCGAGCGCGGCAGCGGCGCCGTGGTGTTCGTCTCCTCCCTCGCCGGGCGCATCGCCACCTGGCGCCACACCGCGTACTCGGCCTCCAAGTTCGCCGTGACCGGACTCGCCGAAGCGCTCTACTACGAGGTGAAGGGCCACGGCGTCCACGTCGCCGTGATCCAGCCCGGCGCCATCCGCACCGAGCTGTTCGACAAGGGCCCCGGCTTCGAGCATCTCCGCCACGTCGTCGAGCCGCAGCTCGTCGGCACCGAAGTCGTCACCCGCGCCGTGGCCCGGGCGATCGAAAAGGAGCGCTTCGAGGTCTTTGCCCCGGCCCGCTACGCGCTGGTCTGGAAGCTCCGCGCGCTGTTCCCGCGCCTGGTCATGCGCGGCACGCTGTCGTTCGTCGCCAGGAAGTTCGAGCGGCGCCGGCGCCCGCCTACGCCGGGCTGAGCGCGGCGAGCGCCGTCTCGTACGCCGCGAGGTCGGCCTCGCCGAACAGCACGAAGCGCACCTCGAGCAGCGTGTGACTCTCGGCGCGCAGGAAGGCGCGCACGGCGCGCAGCGCGACCCCCGCGGCGCGCTCGACGGGAAAGCGATAGGCGCCGGTGGAGATCGACGGGAAGGCGATCGAGGTGGCGCGATGCGCGGCCGCGAGCCGCAGGCTCGAGCGGTAGGCGGAGGCCAGCAGGCCGTCCTCTCCGCGATCCCCGCCCGACCAGAACGGCCCGACGGCGTGGATCACGAACTTGGCGGAAAGGTTGCCGCCGCCGGTGATCACCGCGTCGCCGGTCACGCAGCCGCGCTGGCGAGCGACGATTTGCTTGCACTCCTCGAGGATCTTCGGCCCGCCGGCGCGGTGGATGGCGCCGTCCACGCCGCCGCCGCCGAGCAGCGTCGAGTTGGCGGCGTTGACGATCGCGTCCACGCTCTGCCGGGTGATGTCGCCACGCAAGAGGACGAGACGGGTCTTGCCGATCATCGTTTCCACGCGGCCTCCGGGGAGGAAGAGGATGGGCAGGGACGGAATTGAACCGCCGACACGGAACTTTTCAGGCTCCTGCTCTACCGACTGAGCTACCTGCCCATGCGAAACGGATGCTACTAGCGAAGGCGTTCCGCACCGTCAAGCGCGCTTCCGCTCCACCCAGTCGATCATCTCCCGCTCGATCGAGATGCCCTCGAAGGCGTTGATCTCCTCGATGCCGGTGGGGCTCGTGACGTTCACCTCGGTGAGGAATCCGCCGATGACGTCGAGACCGACGAACACCAGTCCGCGCCGGCGAAGATCCGGCCCGACGCGCCGGCAGATCTCCCGCTCGCGGTCGCTCAGCTCGCTCTTCTGCGAGCGGCCGCCGGCGGCCAGGTTGCCGCGCAGGTCGTCGGCCTGCGGCACGCGTAGCATCGCGCCGAGCGGCTCGCCGTCGACGAGGATCACGCGCTTGTCGCCCTCGCGGCTCGCCGACAGGTATTCCTGCGCCACGATCGCGACCCGCCCGCCCGCCGTCGCCAGCTCGAGCAGCGAGTTCAGGTTGCGGTCGGTCTTGCGCAGATGGAGGATTCCCCGGCCCCCGAAGCCGTCGATCGGCTTGATGATCATCTCGCCGCCGAGCTCGTCGAGGAAGCCGCGCAGCGCCGCCGCGTCGCGGCTGACCAGCGTGCGCGGCACGAGATCGGGGAACTGCAGCGCGTAGAGCTTCTCGTTGGCGTCGCGCAGCGCCGAGGGGTCGTTGATCAGCAGCGGCCCGCGCGCCAGCTCGACGAGCTGCGTGGCGTGCAGGTACTCGACGTCGACCGGCGGATCCTTGCGCAGAAAGATCGCGTCCAGGCTCGACAGCGGCACCCGGCCCTCGGAGATCACCCGGTAGTGATCGCCCTTGACGCGCTGCAGCTCCACCATGCGGGCTGCGGCGCGCACCTCGCCGCTCTTGTACTCGAGGTCCTGCTGCTCGAAGCAGTGCACCTCGTGCCCGCGCCGCTGGCACTCGAGCATGAAAGCGAGGCTCGTGTCGTGGCCGACGACGAGCGTCTCGAGCGGATCGATGAGAAATCCGATGCGCAGCCGCCTCACGGCCCGGACTCTAACACGCCGCGAGGTCTCCCCAAAGGAGCTGCGCCAGCGCCGCCGCCACCACCGCCGCGGTCTCCGCCCGCAGGATCCTCGGGCCGAGACCGGCGAGCGTGAAGCCCGCCTCGCGCGCGGCCGACGATTCCGCGGCGGAGAACCCGCCCTCGGCGCCGGTGACCAGCAGCGCGCTGCGCGTGGCGGGATCGCGCTCGCAGGGAGCCGCCGAGGCCTCCTCCTCCCAGAAGAAGACCGCGCGCTCGTGCCCGGGCCGCAGCGCGAGCACCTCGGCGAACGTCCGCACGTCGTCGATGGCCGGACACACCGTGCGCCCGGACTGGGCGGCGGCCGCATCGGCGATGCGCCGCCAGCGCTGTAGCCGGGCCCCGCCGCCGCGCTCGGGCACCGTTCGCTCCGAGACGAAGGGCACGATGCGCGAGACGCCGAGCTCGGTCGTCTTCTCGATCACCCAATCGAGCTTCGCTCCCCTGGCCAGGGCGACCGCCAGCGTGAGCGAGAGCGTCGATTCGGTCCGCCGCGCGAGCGGCCGGATCGGCGACAGCTCGACGGCGCGGGCCGACGACGCCGCCACCTCGGCGATCCAGCTCGATCCCTCGCCGTCGAAGATCTCGACGCGCGCTCCGGCGCGCAGCCGCAGCACGTCGCGCAGGTGGCGCAGCTCGGCGCCGCGCAGGCGGATCCGCCCCGCGACCACCGCTTCCTTCGCCACCCGCACCCGGTGCATGCCGCGTCACGCTTCGCGCCGGAACGCCAGCGTCGTCCAGCCGTCGATCGAGCGCCGCGCGTGCTCCCGCCAGCCCGACGTTCCGGCCGCCGCCACCACCGCGTCGCGGTCGGCGTCGAGAAGCCCGGCGGCGACCAGCCAGCCGCGCGCCGCGGCGCGCTCGGCGAACCCGCCCATCGAGGCGCGCAGCAGCCCGGAGTAGAGGTTCGCGACGATCCATTCGAAGCGCCCGTTCACCGCCTCCAGCGAGCCGACCCGCAGCGTCACGACGTCCGCGAGGCCGTTCCGCGCGACGTTTCGCCGCGCGGCTTCGATCGCCACCGGATCGAGGTCGATGGCGGTCACCGCGCCCGCTCCGAGGCGGGCGGCGGCGATCGCGAGGATCCCGCTGCCGGTGCCGACGTCGAGCACCGCCGGCGCCGGTTCCCCCGTGCCGGCGATCTCCTCGATCGCCAGCAGGCAGCCGAGCGTCGATGCGTGCCGTCCGGTGCCGAACGCCATCGCCGGCTCGATGACGACGTCCAGGCGGCCCCCGGCGTCCGGAGCGCTCCACGGCGGGCGGACGCGCAGCCGGGCGCCCACGTCCAGCGGAGCGAAGCCCTGCTTCCAGCCCTCCGCCCAGTCTTCCTCGTCGATCCGCGCGATCGCCGGCGACGCCGCGGCGCAGCCGGGAAAGAACTCCTCGAGCTGCCGCAGCCAGCCGCCGATCTCTTCGCCGAGCGCGCCGCTCTCGGCCTCGGCGGCGAAGTGCGCGCGCAGCCGCACGCGCTCGCCCGCCCCCTCCTCGATCACTCCGGGCGCTCCGCGCTCCACCAGCCGCAGCGACAGCGCGTCGGCGGCCGCCGGCGGCACCTCGATCGAGACCTCGAGCCAGCGCCGCATGCGCGGGATGATGGCACAGAGCGCTATCGGATTCGACGCCGGGGTCAGCTAGAGTGCCGCGCATGAGCGCCCGCCGCCGGCTGCTGCGCATCGCCCACCGCGGCGCGTCCGGGCACTGCCCGGAGAACACCCGCGTGGCGTTCCTGCGCGCCATCGAGAGCGGCGCGGACATGGTCGAGCTCGATTGCCAGCGGACGCGCGACGGGGCCCTGGTGATCCTCCACGACGAGACGCTGGAGCGCACCACCAACGGCCGGGGGCGAGTGCGGGACCGCACGCTGAAGGAGCTGAAGGCGCTCGACGCCGGCTCGTGGTTCGCCAGCCGGTTCGCCGGCGAGGAGGTGCTGACGCTCGAGCAGGCGATCGAGATCCTGCGCGGGCACGTCGAGCTGAACCTCGAGATCAAGGGCGAGGACGCCCCCGGCCGGATCGAGATCCAGTGCGTGGGCGTGGTGCGCAGCCTGCGCTTCTTCGAGCGGACGGTCTTCTCCTCGTTCTCGGCCGCGCGCATGCGGCTGGTCCGCGACCTCGCCGACGACGCCCGCATCGGCGTGCTGATGGACGCCGACACCCGCTGGAGCGACGGCTTGGCCCTGGCGGCGCAGCTCGGCGCCGAGGCGCTGCACCCGGAACGCTCGCTGGTCCGCGCGGAGACCGTCGCCGAAGCGCACCGCCGCGGCTTGCAGGTGCGGGTCTGGACGGTCAACCGTGCCGAGGAGGTGGAGTCGCTCGCCGCGGCCGGCGTGGACGGCATCTTCACCGACTTCCCCGAGCGGCTGCTGCGAGTGAGCGCGGGAAAGCATCCTTGACTCGGCCGCCGATTTCTCCGAGACTACGGAATTCCTCTCGAGGGGGGTGAAGTCACCGATGCCCGGTGTACGGGTCAAGGAAAACGAGCCGATCGAAAGCGCCATTCGCCGTTTCAAGAAGCAGTGCGAGAAGGCGGGAATTCTCGCCGAGCTGCGCAAGCGCGAGCACTACGAGAAGCCGAGCGTTCGCCGCAAGAAGAAGGCGCTGGCCGCGAAGAAGCGCGCGCTGCGGCGTGCCAGCCGCAGTTTTCACTGAGCCCGCCCGGATGGGTCCAGAGCGGTGAACCTACTCGACTTCGCCGTTCTGGCCCTCCTCCTCCTCCTCCTCGTCCGCGGTTACTCGCGGGGCTTCTTCCGCGAGCTGTTCAGCCTGGCGGCGTGGGGCGGCGCCGGCCTCGCCGGCTACCTGCTCGGACCCGCGTTCGGGCCGGCGGTGAGCGCCCGCCTCGGCCTGCCGATCGCGATCGGCGAAGCGCTGGCGGCGCTCGGCATCTTCGCCGGCCTGTACCTGGCCTGCCAGCTCTGCGGCTTCGCCCTCCATCACCTCGCGCGCGCGCTGTTCCTCGGGCCGATCGACCGCGCGGGCGGGCTGCTGCTCGGCGCCGCCAAGGCGGTGGTCATCGCCGCGCTCTTCTGCATGGTCGTGACTTCGCGTCGGGGCTGGCCCGCCTTGAGCGAGCGGGTGCATGATTCACCGATGCTCTCGGGCCTGGTCGAGGAAGCCTGGAACGTGGTCGCCATCGCCCGCGAGTCGAGCGGAATGCAGCCGATCTGGCGCCACCCGTACTCCCGGGCCGAGATCGAGGCGCGACAGGCGCTGAGCCGCTTCCTCACCCCGAAGCCGTCGCCGACCGCGCCGCCGCGGGCGCGCGGGGCCGCGCCCGGAGGGCGCGAGTGAGCGGACGCGTGGCCGACGACAAGATCGGCGAGGTGCGCGACCGCACCAGCCTCGTCGAGATCGTCTCGCGCTACACCGCGCTCAAGCGCACCGGCCGCAACCACACCGGGCTCTGCCCGTTCCACTCCGAGAAGACGCCGTCGTTCAGCGTCAGCGAGGAGCGCGGCCTCTTCTACTGCTTCGGCTGCCAGGCGAGCGGCGACGTCTTCAAGTTCGTCATGCTCAAGGAGAACCTGACGTTCCCCGAAGCGCTCGAGCGGCTGGCGGGCGAGGTCGGCGTCGAGCTGCCGAAGCGGCCGGCCGACGAGCGCCGCGAGCAGGGCCGCGAGCGCCTGCTGCGGGTGACCGCGTTCGCCGCGAAGTTCTTCGAGCGCTCGCTCTGGGAGACCGCGGCCGGGGCTACGGCCCGCGAGTACCTGGTGCAGCGGAAGATCGCCGAGGCGACGGCGCGCGGCTTCTCCTTGGGCTACGCGCCCCCGGACGGGCTGGCGCACGCGCTCGAGAAGGCCGGCGCGCCGCTCGGCGACGCCGAGGCGATCGGTCTCATCGGCCGCTCGAGTCGCGGCGGCGGATGGTTCGACCGCTTCCGCCATCGGCTGATGTTCCCGATCACCGATCTGGCCGGCAAGGTGACCGCGTTCGGCGGGCGGCTGCTGCCGCCGACCGAGGACCAGGCCAAGTACCTGAACTCGTCCGATTCCCCGCTCTTCCACAAGGGGCGCTCGGTGTTCGGGCTGGCCGCCGCGCGCGACGCGATCCACCGGCGGAACCGCGTCGTGCTGGTGGAGGGTTACATCGACGTGATCGCGCTCGCGCAGGCCGGGTTGGGCAACGTCGTCGCGCCGCTCGGCACCTCGCTCACCGCCGATCAGGTCCGTCTGCTCAAGCGCTTCACCGACGACTTCGTGGTGCTGTTCGACGCCGACCGCGCCGGCCTCGCCGCCGCGGCGCGCGGCTTCGAGGTGTTCGCCACGGCGGGCATCTTCGCCCGGGCGGCGTTCCTGCCGCAAGGCCACGACCCCGACACGTTCGTGCACCAGGCGGGGCTCGAGGCGCTCGAGCGGCTCCTCGAGCGCTCCTCCCCGCTCGTCGATCACTACCTGCGCTCGCTCGCCGCTGCCGACGCACCGCTCGCCGAGCGCGCGCGCGGCGCCCAGAAGGTCGCCGAGCTGTGCGCCCGCCTCGACGACCCGATCTTCGTCGGCCTGCTGGTGCGCCGCGCCGCCGAGCACCTCGACCTGCCCGAGGAGCAGCTGAAAACGCGGGAGCGCACGAAACGACCGCCGCCGGACGCATCGACGCCGGCACCGCACGCGCGGGCTTTCTCCAGCCACGAGACGCTGATCCTCGAGCTGCTGCTCGTCCGCCCGGAGCTGAAGCACCGCCTGCCCGACGACGCCGAGCGACTGTTCGCGAGCCCGGAGGCGCGCGCGCTGTTCGAGCGCGTTCGAGCGGCCGACGATTCGCACCCGCCGTCGCAGCTCGTCGGCGATCTGCCCCGCGAGGCCGCGGCGCGCGTGGCGCGCGCCTGGCTCGGCGAAGAGGAGATCTACGCGGCGGCGGAGCAGACGCTCGACGATTGCCTGGCCAGGCTCGCGGGTCGCGCGCGGGAAGCGCGCCTGCGGGCGCTCACGCGCGAGATCCGCGACGCCGAGAGCCGTGGAGACACGGCGCAGCTCGGCACGCTGCTCGCCGAGAAGCAGCGGCTCGCGGCCTCCAAGCCGCCGACCGCCGAGCACTAGGAGTCCCCGCGGCAGCGTGCTAGAAGGACCCGTTACGCCACGCGCCGCACAAATACCCCCAAGGCTCACCCGGGCCCATAGCTCAGTTGGTCAGAGCGGCCGGCTCATAACCGGTTGGTCCCAGGTTCGAGTCCTGGTGGGCCCACTCGCCGCGGCGAATCCGAGGAAGACGGTTGGCTAGCCCGATCCAGCAGCTCTACGCCCTACAACACGTCGATACGGAGCTCCGGGCGTTGCGGCTCGAGCTCGGCGCCCTCGAGGGTGCGGCCGCGGAGGTGAAGACCGCGGTCGGCGCCAAGCGCTCGGTGACCCAGGCCAAGCGCCAGGAGGTCGCCGAGCTGGAACGCCAGCGGCGCGACGTCGAGACCAGGCTCGGCGAGGAGGAAGAGAAGACCAAGGACCGCCGCATGCGGATGCAGCGCATCCGCAACGAGAAGGAGCTCGGCGCGCTGCGGCGCGAGGTCGAGATCAGCCGAGAGCTCTCCGCGCAGCTCGAGGAGAGCCTGCTGCGGATCCTCGACGGCGGCGACGGCAAGCTCGGGGAGCTGAAGGTGCTCGAAGACGACCTGGCCGCGGCCGAGCGGCAGCTCGTGGCGGTCGAGCAGCAGCTCGCCGAGCGCCGGCAGGCGCTCGCCGCCGACCTCGAGCGCCTGACCGCCGAGCGCGCCCGCGCCGCCGCGCAGCTCGAGGAGGGCGTGCGCCAGCGCTACGACCTGCTCTTCGAGCGCAAGGGCGGCCTTGCGGTCGTCGAGGTGCGTAAAGAAGGAGACTGCGGCGGCTGTCGCATGCGCGTGCCCCCGCAGCTCATCACCCAGATTCACCGCAACGCCGACGTCGTCTTCTGCCCGAGCTGCCAGCGGATCCTCTGCGTCCCGGCCTCGACGTCGTCCGGCGGCGCTACGCGGCGATCTTCTTCAGCAGATACGCCTGGATGAAGCGGTCGATGTCGCCGTCGAGCACGGCGTCGGTGTTGCCGACCTCGAGACCGGTGCGCAGGTCCTTCACCAGCCGGTAGGGATGCAGCACGTAGGAGCGGATCTGGCTGCCGAAGCTGATGTCCTTCTTGCCCTTGGTCAGTTCGGCCATCTTCTCGCGCTGCTTGTCCATCTCGAGCTCGTAGACCTTCGCGCGCAGGATCTTCATCGCCATCGCCCGGTTCTTGTGCTGTGAGCGCTCGTTCTGGCACGCCACCACGATTCCGGTCGGCAGGTGGGTGAGCCGCACCGCCGAGTCCGTCTTGTTCACGTGCTGCCCGCCCGCCCCGCTCGAGCGGTAGGTGTCGACCCGTAGGTCCTCGTCGCGAATCTCGACCTCGATCTCGTCCTCGATCTCGGGATAGACGAACACCGAGGCGAACGAGGTGTGGCGGCGGGCATTGGCATCGAACGGCGAGATGCGCACCAGGCGGTGGATGCCGGCCTCGGCCTGGAGGTATCCGTAGGCGTAGGCGCCCTCCACCGTGAACGTCGCGTTCTTGATGCCGCCGCCCTCCCCCGGCTGCAGGTCCACGGTCTCGGTCTTGAAGCCGCGGCGCTCGGCCCAGCGCAGGTACATGCGCAGCAGCATCTCCGCCCAGTCCTGCGCCTCGGTGCCGCCCGCTCCGGGATGCACGGTGACGATCGCGTTGCCCGCATCGTGCTCGCCGCCGAGCATCTGCTGAAGCTCCATCTCGCCGAGGAACCGCTCGACCTCGAGCGCCTTGGCCTCCGCCTCGGCGCGGCCCTCCTCGTCGCCCTCGGCCCCCACCTCGAGGAACACCCGGCCATCGCCGAGCCCGCGGGACAGGCGCTTCCACGCGTCGAGCGTCGCCTGGATCCGCGAGCGCTCCCGCAGCAGCTGCTGCGCGGCCTCCTGACGGTTCCAGAGATCCGGAGCGGCGCTCTTCTCGGCGAGCTCGGCCGCCCGCTGCTCTAGCCTGGCGACGTCAAAGATGCCTCCCGAGCGTGGCGATGCGCTTCTCGAGATCGTCCAGCTTGTCGCGAACCTCACCGACGGAAAGCATGCCGCCTGCATACAACATCAGGAGAAGGGCCGCGAGTACCCCCGTCGACCGTGCCCGAGGAGCGTCCGCATCTCGCTCTCCTTCCGCTTCATGCGCCGCTCCTCGCGGGACGAGATCTCGTGGTCGTAGCCGGCGAGGTGCAGGATGCCGTGGACGAGCAGGCGATCCACTTCCTCGGCGAGCGTGACGCCGTTCTCCGCGGCCTGGCGAGAGGCGGTGTCGAGCGAGATCACCACGTCGCCGAGCGCCGGCGACAGCGCGGCGAACTCGCCTTCCCGCAGCGAGAACGACAGCACGTCGGTGGAACGGTCCTGGCCGCGGTAGTCGCGGTTCAGCCCGTGGATCTCGGCGTCGTGGACCAGCCGCAGGCTGAGCTCGCCGCCGCCGAGCCCGAGCGCGTCAAGAACGATCCTCGCCGTGCGGGCGAGCCGCCGCCGGTTGATTCCCTTCGCGCAGGCCGTTCCCGACACGAGGACCGCCATTCGTCGCCTCCCCGCGGCTGTCCGCCTCGGCGGCGCCGGCGCGCTCGTAGGCGGTGATGATGTCCTGCACCAGCCGATGGCGCACCACGTCCTTCTCGTTGAAGCTGATGAAGCGGATGCCCGGGATGTCGGCGAGGATCGCCACGGCGCGCTTGAGCCCCGACGACTTGCCGGCCGGCAGATCGATCTGCGTGACGTCTCCCGTCACCACCGCCTTCGAGCCGTAGCCGAGGCGCGTCAGGAACATCTTCATCTGCTCGTTGGTGGTGTTCTGCGCCTCGTCGAGGATGACGAAGGAGTCGTTCAGCGTGCGCCCGCGCATGAACGCCAGCGGCGCCACCTCGATCGTGCCGCGCTCGATCATCTTGCGCGCGCGGTCGAAGTCGACCATGTCGTGGAGCGCATCGTAGAGCGGGCGCAGATACGGATTCACCTTTTCGGCGAGGTCGCCGGGCAGGAAGCCGAGCTTCTCGCCCGCCTCCACCGCGGGCCGCGTGAGAATGATGCGCGCGTAGTTGTTCTTGGTGAGCTCGGCGACCGCCATGGCCATCGCCAGGTAGGTCTTGCCGGTTCCCGCCGGCCCGATGCCGAAGACGATGTCGTGGCCGCGGATCGCGTCGATGTAGACCTTCTGGTTCAGGCTCTTCGGCGTGATCACCCGCTTGTGCGCGGAGATGTAGATGGTGTCGAGGAAGATGTCGCGCAGGTTGGCGCCGCGGTCGCTCGACAGGATGCGCACGGCGTAGTCGACGTCGCTCGGGTACACCGGGTAGCCTTTTTCGAGCAGGCCGCAGAGCTGCCTCACCACTCGTCCGGCCAGCTCGCGCTGCACCTCGTCGCCGCGGATCTGGATGGCGCCCGCGGAGGAGGCGATGCGCACCCCGAGCAGCCGCTCGAGGCTGCGCAGATGCTCGTCCTGCTGGCCGGCGACCTGGTGAATGAGACGGTGGTCGTCGAACGCGATCTCGGTCGATCCTTCGTCGATCAAGTCAGGACCTCGTAGACCCGCGCGAGCGCCTCGTCGATGCGCGACGCGTCGGGGCCGCCCGCCTGCGCCATCTCCGGCTTGCCGCCGCCGCCGCCGCCCACCAGCGGGGCGATTTGCTTGATGATCTGCCCGGCCGCGTACCGGCCGACGAGGTCCTTGGTGACCGCGGCGAGCAGCAGCGCCTTGTCGCCGCGCGCCGTGCCGAGCACGACGATGCCCGAGCCGAGCTTCTCGCGCAGCCGATCCGCCATCTCGCGCAGGCCCCGGTCGTCGACGTCGTCGACGCGCGCGGTGAGCACCGAGACGCCGTTCACCCGCCGAGCGCGCGACACGAGGTCGGCGCTCTGGCTGCCGGCGAGCCTGGACTGCAGCTCCTGCATCCGCCGCTCGACGTCCTTCTGCTGCTGGAGCAGCCGCTCGAGCCGCTCGACCGTCGCTTCCTCGGGCCCCTTGAGGATCTCGCCGATCTCGCGCAACAGCAGCTCGCGCTTGCGGACGAGGTCGAGCGCCCCCTCGCCGGTCAGCGCCTCGATGCGGCGCACGCCCGCGGCGACTCCCGACTCGCCGCGCAGCTTGAAGAGGCCGATGTCGCCGGTGCGGCGCACGTGGGTCCCGCCGCAGAGCTCGGTCGAGAAATCGCCCATCCGCACCACGCGCACGCGCTCGCCGTACTTGTCGCCGAAGAACGCCAGGGCGCCCCGGCGGATCGCCTCGTCGTAGGCCATCTCCTCGCTGGTCACCACGGCGTTCTCGCGGATGTGGGCGTTGACCTCGTTCTCGATCTCGACGAGCCGCGCCGGCGCGAGCGGCCCCTGGAACGTGAAGTCGAAGCGCAGGCGCTCGGGAGCGACCAGCGAGCCCGCCTGGCGCACCTGGTGGCCGAGCCGGCCGCGCAGCACCGCGTGGAGGATGTGGGTGACGGAGTGGTTCAAGCGGGCCGCGTCGCGCCGCGCGCGGTCGATCGTCAGGCGCACGCGCGAGCCGCGGCGGATCACGCCGCGGGCGACTCGCCCGAGGTGCACGATCGTCTCGGCTTCGCCGCCTTCCCAGCGAACCGCCTCCTTGCGCGTGTCGGCGACCTCGAAGCGATCGCCGGGCTCGGTCTCGATCCTGCCCCGGTCGCCGATCTGGCCGCCGGACTCCGCGTAGAACGGAGTCTCGGCGACCACCACCGCCGCCTCGCTTCCTTCGCGCGCCTCGTCGACCTCGGCGCCGCCGACGAAGACCGCGGTGACCTCCGACTCTTGGCGGTAGACGAAGTCGCCGGCGAACCGGCTGGCGGCGGCGCCGCTCGCGCGCAGCTGCGGGACGCCTTCGCCGCCGGACGACGACGCGGCGCGCTGCGCCTCTCTCGCGCGCGCGCGCTGCTCGGCCATCGCCTGCTCGAAGCCGGCGCGGTCGACCTCGATGCCGTCGGCCTTGAGCACGTCTTCGGTAAGGTCGAGCGGGAAGCCGTAGGTGTCGTAGAGCTTGAAGGCGACGTCCCCCGGCAGCACGCGCCGGCGGGCGCGGCGCAGCCTCTCGGCCTGCTCTTCGAGGATCTCCCCGCCGCGCGACAGCGTCTCGCCGAAGCGCACTTCCTCGGCACGGACGACCTCCTCGATCTCGTCGCGGTGGCGGCGAAGCTCGGGATACGCCGCGCCGAAGCGCTCGATCACGCAGCCAGCGACGCGCGACAGAAACGGCGTCTCGATGCCGAGGTTCTTGCCGTACCGCGCGGCGCGGCGCAGGATCCGCCGCAGCACGTAGCCGCGCCCCTCGTTCGACGGGCGCACCCCGTCGGCAATCGTGAAGGCGATCGCCCGCCCGTGGTCGGCGATGACGCGAAACGCGACGTCGGTCTCGCCGCCGCCGCCGTAGCGCTCTGCGCAGAGCCCCTCGGTGAAGCGGATGATGTCGCGCAGCAGGTCGGCGTCGTAGTTGCCGGGAACGCCCTGCAGCACGGCCGTCACGCGCTCGAGCCCCATGCCGGTGTCGACGTGCTTCTGCGGCAGCTCGTGCAGCTCGCCGCGTTCGTCGCGGTTGTACTGGATGAACACCAGGTTCCACAGCTCGATGTAACGGGCGCAGCCGCCGTTGACGGCGCAGGCGTGTCCGGCGACGTCCCGGCGGTCGCAGGCCTCGGGCCCGCGATCGACGTGGATCTCCGAGCAGGGGCCGCAGGGCCCCGTCTCGCCCATCTCCCAGAAGTTCTCCTTCTCGTCGAAGCGCAGGATCCGCTCGGGGCCGATGTCGGTCAGCGTGCGCCAGCATTCCACCGCCTCGTCATCGGTCGTGAAGACGGTCGCCCACAGCTCGTCCTTCGGCAGCTTCCACAGCGCGGTGAGCAGCTCCCAGGCCCAGGCGATCGCTTCCCGCTTGTAGTAGTCGCCGAACGACCAGTTCCCGAGCATCTCGAAGAACGTGTGGTGATAGGTGTCGCGCCCGACCTCCTCGAGGTCGTTGTGCTTGCCGCTGATGCGCAGGCACTTCTGCGAATCCGCCGCACGCGGGTTGTGGCGCGTCTCGGCGCCGAGGAACACCTGCTTGAACTGCACCATGCCCGCGTTGGTGAACAACAGCGTGGGGTCGCCGGCCGGGACCAGGGAGGCGCTCGGCACGATCTCATGCCCGCGCGCGCGGAAGAAATCGAGGAAGCTCTGGCGGACGTCGTCTCCGGTCATCGAACGGTTCTCATTCCCACGGATCGAACAGGCTGTCGATGACCTCGGCTGCGAAGCCCCGCCCGGCGAGAAAGCGTGCGGCGCGCGCCATCCCCCGGCGGTCGGCGACCCCGCCCGTGCCGAAGTGGCGCGCCAACACCCGGCGCGCCAGGTCGCGCTCCTCGCGTGCGCCCGGCGTCACGCGCTCCGCCACGCCCTCCTCGACCCGCAGTCGGCGGAGCTGATCCAGGATGCGCAGCGAGCCAAAGCCTCGTTCCTTCCATCGTTCGGCGCACTCGGCGGCGAATTTGCGGTCGTCAATATAACCGAGGGCGCGGAGCCTCCCAAGCACCCCCCGGACGACGGTTTTCCCGGCCCCCCGCTCGGCGAGCGCCCGGGCCACCTCGCCCTCGCTGCGCGCGCGGCGGGCGAGCATGCGGAACGCGAGATCCATCGCCGCCTCGCGTCGAAAAGGGGTCGGGAGTCTTTTCCGCATCGGCTCGTCCGCCGGAAAAGACTCCCGACCCCTTTTCCGCATCGGCTCGCTAGAAGCGATCGATCTTGAGCCGCTCCGGCCCTTCGACGTCGCCTTCCTCGGGGGCCCGCTCGAAGTCCTCCCAGCGGCGGTCGCTGGTGGAGGCCACGCCGCGCACCTTGAGTGCGAAGTCGTCCGGATTCGAGGACTGGGCGAGCGCCTCCTCGTAGGTGATCAAGCCTCGCCGGTAGAGCGCCATCAGCGACTGGTCGAAGGTCTGCATGCCGTAGCTCGAGTGGCCGACGGCGATGGCGTCGCGGATCTCGCGCGTCTTCTCCTTGACCGCGATGCACTCGCGGATCCGCGAGGTCGACACCATCAGCTCGGCGGCGGGCACCATGCCCTGGCCGTCGGCGCGCGGCATCAGCCGCTGGCTGATGATGCCGCGGATGATGTTGGCGAGAATCAGCCGAATCTGCTCGCGCTGGTGCTCCGGGAAGTTCGAGACGATGCGCGTGACCGTCTCCGTGGCGTCGAGGGTGTGCAGCGTCGACAGCACGAGGTGGCCCGTCTCGGCGGCCAGGATCGCCGTCTCGATGGTCTCGAGATCGCGCATCTCGCCGACCAGGATCACGTCGGGATCCTGCCGCAGCGCCGCCTTCAGCCCGTCGGCGAAGCTCGTCACGTCGTAGCCGAGCTCGCGCTGCGAAACGATCGAGCGGATGTCCTGGTGGGTGTACTCGATCGGGTCCTCGATGGTGATGATGTGGTTCGAGCAGTTCTCGTTGATGTGGCCGACCATGGCGGCGAGCGTCGTCGACTTGCCGCTGCCGGTCGTGCCCGTCACCAGGATCAGGCCGCGGTTCTCGAGCGCGAGCTTGTTGACGATCGACGGCAGATGGAGCTCCTCGACCGTGCGGATGCGCGCGGGAATCGCCCGCATCGCCACCGAAGGATCCCCGCGCTGCAGGAACACGTTGACGCGGAAGCGGGTCGATTCCACGGTCTGATACGCGAGATCGACCTGCATGCGGCTGCGGAAGCGCTCGCGATGATGCTCGTCGAGCAACACCTCGAGGACCGAAGCGACGTCTTCGCGGGCCAGCGGCGACCAGTCCTCGAGCGGATACAGAATGCCGTGGATGCGCACCGTCGGCGGCAACCCGACCTTGAGATGGACGTCCGAGGCGTCGCGAAGGATCGCTTCGTGCAGGACTTGATTCAGGTCCACCTTGCCCTCCGTGGCTGGCGCACCGCGCCGGCGGTCAGCGGCCTTTCGAGTCTCGCCGCGGTTTCGCCTCTTCCGCGCCCGCCTCCGCCACTGCCGGGCTCGCCGCCGGCGGGCCCGGCAGCCCGTACTTCACGCGGACTCTCGCCTCGATCTTCTGCGCGACGTCGCGGTGCTCGCGCAGATACTCCTTGGTGTTCTCGCGGCCCTGGCCGATGCGCTCTCCCTCGAAGGAGTACCAGGCGCCGCTCTTCTCGATCACGCCGCAGTCCGCACCGAGGTCGACGATCTCTCCGTCGCGCGAGATGCCCTGGCCGTAGAGGATGTCGAACTCCGCTTCCTTGAACGGGGGTGCCACCTTGTTCTTCACCACCCGCACCTTGGTGCGGCTGCCGACCACGGTCTCGCCTTCCTTGATGTTGCCGATGCGGCGGATGTCGACGCGCACCGACGAGTAGAACTTGAGCGCGTTGCCGCCGGTGGTGGTCTCGGGGTTGCCGAACATCACGCCGATCTTCATGCGGATCTGGTTGATGAAGGCGACGATCGTCTGCGATTTGGCGATCGCCGCGGTGAGCTTGCGCAGCGCCTGCGACATGAGCCGCGCCTGCAGCCCCATCTGCGGGTCGCCCATCTCGCCCTCGATCTCGGCGCGCGGCACCAGCGCGGCCACCGAGTCGACCACCAGCACGTCGATCGCCGCGGTCCGCACCAGCGTCTCGGCGATCTCCAGCGCCTGCTCGCCGTGGTCGGGCTGGGAGATGTAGAGGTCCTCGGTCTTCACGCCGAGCTTCCGCGCGTAGGCGACGTCGAGCGCGTGCTCCGCGTCGATGTACGCGCACACACCGCCCTTCTTCTGCGCCTCGGCGACCAGCTGCAGCGCCAGCGTGGTCTTGCCCGACGCTTCCGGTCCGTAGATCTCGACCACCCGTCCGCGCGGCATGCCGCCCACGCCGAGCGCGATGTCGAGCCCCAGGCTGCCGGTGGAGATCACCGAGACGTCGCGCAGCAGAGCGTCGGCGCCCAGCCGCATGATCGAGCCCTTGCCGAAGGATTTCTCGATCTGACTCACCGCCAGGTCCAACGCCCGCTCGCGATTCGCATCCGTCGTCATCGGCTTCTCCATTCCTCTCCGTCGCGTGGCGATTATACGGGAGAACGCACCGCGGCCGAAAGGCTCGCCGCGGACTTCGGCGGCTGCGAAACGCCGCGTTTCATGCCGCGGGCGCGAACGGGAACGCCACCAGCGGCGTGTACACCGCCCCCTCGGGGCGCAAGTGGCTGCGGTAGAGCGTCGCGTGATCGATCCGGCTCGTGCCGAAGCTGCGCTGGCCGCTCGCCTTGACGATGCGCACCAGGCTCTCGGCGCCGCGCGTCGAGCGCATGCGCCCGAGCGTGATGTGCGGCGTGAAGTCCCGCTCCTCGGGAGGAAAGCCGAGCGGCGAGAGGACCGTCTCCGTCGCCTCCGCGAGCGACGACAGCCCCGCGCCGTGCAGCCCCACCCAGAGCACGCGCGGCCGCTTCTGGTTGGGGAACACGCCGAGGCCGCGGCATTCGAGGTCGAAGGGCGGCAGCGCCGCCAGGCCTTCGCGCAGCCCGCGCTCGATCTCCGGCATCTCCGCCTCGCGCACGTCGCCGAGAAACTGCACGGTCAGGTGCAGCGCGTTGGCGGAGACCCAGCGCGCGTCGATCCCCGCCTGGCCGAGGTCCTCCTGGGCGGCCTTCAGGTTGCGCAGCACGTCATCGGCGGGTCGGATCGCGAGAAAGGCGCGGATCATGGAGCGGATCGGGGCCTAGCGGCGGATGAGCAGGGATTCCTGCGGGGGCCGGCCGAGGGCGTGGCGGCGGACCCAGTCGAGGGCGATCTGCGAGGCCAGCAGGCGAATCCAATCGCGGGTCCCCCACAGCTTGTAGCGGCGCGAGACCAGCGCCCCGTCGCAGGCGAATCCCACGTAGACCGTGCCCACGGGGTTCTCGGCGGTCCCCCCGTCGGGCCCGGCGACGCCGGTCACCGACACCGCCACGTCGGCGTCGCAGGCGCGGCGGGCTCCGGCGGCCATCTCCCGGGCAACCTCGTCGCTGACCGCACCGTGGCGCTCGAGCGTCTCGGCGCGGACGCCGAGCGTCGCCTGCTTGGTCTGCGGCGTGTACGCGACCAGGCCGCCGGCGAACACCTGGGAGCTTCCCGGGACGTTGGTCAGCCGCTCGGCGACCAGCCCGCCGGTGCAGGACTCGGCGATCGCGAGCTTCCAGCGGCGTTGCCGCAGGAGCTGGTTCACCACCCCCTCCATGGTCGCGGCGCCCTCGCCGAACACGTAGTCTCCGATCCGCTCCCGCACGCGCTCGGACAGGCGCGCCAGCGCGGCCTCGGCCTCGTGCGGCCGCCCGTGTACCGTGACCCGCACGCTGATCTGCGGAAACGCGGCCCGGAAGGACAGCCGCCCCTCCTCGGGCGCCACCGCCCTGCCCATCATCTCGTCGAGCGCCGACTCGCTCGCCCCGAACGTCTGGAAGCTCCGGCTGAGATACACCTGCCCGGTCGCGTCGAGCCCGCGCAGCCACGGCAGCACCTCGTTCTCGGTCATCGGCTTCATCTCGCGCGGCACCCCGGGAAGGACGACGACGAACCGCCGCCGTCCCTTCCAATCGACCTCGACGCGGTAGCCGGGAGCCGTGCCCAGCGGATTGGCGAGGATCACGGCGCCGGCCGGAAAGTTCGCCTGCCGCAGGTTGTTCTGCGGCATGTCCCGGCCGATCGAGCGAAACAGCGCGCGCATGTGCTGCGCCGAAGCCTCGTCGAAGACGATCTCCCGGCCGAGCGTCGCGGCCAGCACCTCGGTCGTCAGGTCGTCGGCGGTCGGCCCCAGGCCGCCGGTCGAGATCACCAGGTCGGCGCGGTCGAGAGCGCTCTCGAAGGCCCAGCGGATGCGCTCCGCATCGTCGCCGACCGTGATCACCGCGACCAAGTCGATGCCGTTCTCGAAGAGCTTGTCGGCGAGCCAGTTGGAATTCGTGTCGACCGTCAGACCGGAAGTGAGCTCGTCGCCCGTGGAGAGAATGACCGCACGCTCGATCACGCGTTCCTCGGCAGGCATCTTAGGGCTCGGTGCCCGGGCAAGCAAGGGACACGGGAGGTTGACCATGATGGAGAACGAGGAGATCGAGCGCCTGCGCCGCATCGTCGCAGACCTCGCCGCCTTGCCGCGGCCCGAGGCGCGGCGCGTGTACGGGAGAGAGGGCGCACCGCGCTCGGTCGCCGTGCTGCCCGGCGCGTTCGACCCGCCGACGCTCGCCCACCTGGCGCTCGCTCGCGCGGCTGGCGACCGCGGCTTCGACACCGTGCTGCTGTCGATCAGCACGCGGACGATCGACAAGGAAGCCGCCGGCGGCCTCGATGCCGCGGAGCGCCTGTACCTGCTCGGCGCGATCACCGCCGCGGACGACCGCCGCGGCGTGCTGGTCCAGAACCGCGGGCTCTACGCCGAGCAGGCCGGGGCGGTGCGCGCCGCCCTGCCGAGCGCCGCGGACGTCGCCTTCGTCGTCGGCATGGACAAGGTCTCGCAGATCTTCGACACGCGCTACTACGAGAACGCTGCGGCGGCGCTCGCCGCGCTGTTCACGCAGGCGCGGTTGCTGGTCGCGGCACGCGGCGACCTCGATCGCGGCGCGCTTCGCACCCTGCTCGAGCGCGGGCCCGCGCGCGGCTACGCCGAGCGCGTCTCCTGGCTCGAGCTCGATCCGCGCTGGCGGACGGTCTCCGCCACGCGGGTCCGCGAGCGGCTGGCGCGCGGCGAGCTGCCGCGCGAGTGGCTCCCGCTGCAGGTCGCGAACTACCTCGGCGCGCACGCCGCGCGCTTCACGGCGCCAGGCCGATGAGCGCGAACAGAGCGCGCAGCGCGAGGTTGGCATAGAAGCCAGCAATCACGTCGTCGAGCACCACCCCGGGGCCACCGCGGATCTCGCGGTCGAAGTAGCCCGCCGGCCAGGGCTTCGCCACGTCGAAGGCGCGAAACAGCAGGAAGCTGGCGATCACCGCCGGGATCGACGGGGTCACGAACAGCGTGGCGGCGACGTAGCCGGCCGCCTCGTCGATGGTGATCTTGCCGCTGTCCTGCTCGCCGAAGATCTCTTCCGCCTCGCCGGCGATGGCGACCGCGGCCGCCACCAGCGCGAGGAAGCTCAACACGTAGAGGGCCGGCGAGAAGCGGCGCAAGCCCTCGAAGACCGGATAGAGCGCCACGCCGCCGAGCGTGCCGAAGGTTCCCGAGGCGACCGGCGCGTAGCCGAGATAGGCTCCGGAGGCGAGAAAGATGACCGCGCGTCGTCTCATCGCCGGCGCCTATAAACCAAAAACACCGCTCGGCGATAGGATCGCCTACTGTCCCGCGCCGCGCCCATTTGTTAGGTTCTGCCGATGACCGAGAAGAGCCGCTACCTCCGGCGACCGAAGATCGATCCTCGGCCCATCACCGCCGGCATGCCGCTCGTCGACCTGGTCGACGGGACGTTGCTCGCGTACAACGGCGCGCGCCTGCGCGAAGCCTGTCAGCTCTTCGCGCGCAGGATGCTCGACGACGACGTGACCGTGGGCATGAGCCTGACCGGCGCCCTCACCCCGGCCGGACTCGGCATGTCGGCGCTGATCCCGCTGATCGAGGCGGGCTTCGTCGACTGGATCGTCTCGACCGGCGCGAACCTCTATCACGACGCGCACTTCGCCATCGGGCTCGAGCTCCACCAGGGAAGTTGGCAGGTGGACGACGTGGCGCTCCGCGCACAGGGCGTGGTTCGCATCTACGACATCTTCTTCGACTACCGCGTGCTGCTCGAGACCGACGCCTTCTTCCGCGAGGTGATCGCCGCGCCCGAGTTCCAGCGTGCGATGGGCAGCGCGGAGTTCCACCACCGGGTCGGCCGCTACGTCGTCGAGCGCGAGCGCGTGCTCGGGCAGCGGCGCAAGTCGCTGCTGTCCGCGGCCCACGAGCACGGCGTACCGATCTACACGTCGTCGCCGGGCGACAGCTCGATCGGAATGAACATCGCGGCGATGGCGCTGACCGGCAACCGGCTCACGCTCGATCCCAACGCCGACGTCAACGAGACCGCGGCGATCGTCTACGACGTCAAGCGGCGCGGCGGGAAAAGCGGCGTGCTGCTGCTCGGCGGCGGGTCGCCGAAGAACTTCGTGCTGCAGACCGAACCGCAGATTCAGGAGGTGCTCGGCATCGCCGAGAAGGGCCACGACTACTTCCTGCAGGTGACCGACGCGCGACCCGATACCGGGGGTCTCTCGGGGGCGACGCCGGGGGAGGCGGTGTCCTGGGGCAAGGTCGATCCCGACAAGCTTCCCGACTCGGTGGTCTGCTACGCCGACACCACGATCGTGCTGCCGCTGCTCACCGCCTACGCGCTGTCGACGCACGCGCCGCGGGCGCCGAAGCGCCTCTACGACCGCCGTGCCGAGCTCCTCGAGGCGCTCGCCGGCGAGTACCGAAAGCTGCGGAACGGCGCGCCGTGAGGGAGCTCGAGGTCGCCACCGCGGCGGCTCGCGAGGCGGGCGCCGTGATCCGCTCGCTCTACGGCACGGGGCTCGCGGTCGTCCAGAAGGGAGACCGCGGCGACAGCCCGCTCACCGAGGCCGACACGCGGGCGAACCAGCTCCTGCACGAGCGGATCGCCTCCGCGTTCCCCGCCGACGCCTGGCTGTCGGAGGAGTCGCGCGACACGGCGGATCGCCTGCGACGGCCGCGGGTGTGGATCGTCGATCCGCTCGACGGCACCAAGGAGTTCGTGCGCGGCATCCCCGAGCTCGCCGTCTGCGTGGCGCTGGTCGAGAACGGAGCGCCGCTCGTCGGCGTCACCTACAACCCGATCCGCGACGAGCTGTTCGCCGCCGCGCGCGGCGCCGGCGCCACCCTCGACGGCCGCCCGGTCCACGTGACGCCGACCGCGGACCTCGCTCGCGCGCGCGTGCTCGCCAGTCGCTCCGAGAACGAGCGCGGGGAATGGGAGCGCTTCCGCGGCCGCTTCGCGATCGATCTCTGCGGGTCGGTCGCCTACAAGCTGGCGCTGGTCGCCGCCGGCCGCGCCGACGCCACCTTCACGCTGTCGGCGAAGAACGAGTGGGACATCTGCTCGTCGGCGTGCCTGATCGAGTGCGCCGGGGGGCGGGTGAGCGACCTGTCCGGCGCCCCGGTGCGCTACAACCGGCCGGGGCCGCGGCTCGGCGGCGTGGTGGCCTCCAACGGCGTCCTGCACGACGCGATCCTGGCCGCGATCCGGCCGTGATATAGATCGAAGCGAAGGCCCATGCTGCGCGCCGCCGCCGTCCAGATGTCCTCCGGCCCGGACAAACGGGCGAACCTCGAGAAGGCCGAAGCGCTGGTGCGCGCAGCCGCCGGCCAGGGCGCGGGGCTGGCCGTGCTGCCGGAGGTCTTCAATTGGCGGGGGCCGCGCGGCGGCGAGGCCGAGAACGCCGAGACCATCCCGGGCCCGTCGAGCGAGCGCCTGGCTGCGCTCGCCCGCGAGCTCGGCATCTACCTGCAAGCGGGCTCGATCACCGAGCGCATCGCGTCGGACCCGCGCTGTTACAACACCGCGCTGCTGTTCGGGCCGAACGGCGAGATCCTCGGCCGCTACCGCAAGATCCACCTGTTCGACGTCGAGATCCCGGCACAGGTTTCCGCCTGCGAGTCGCAGACGCGGAAGCCCGGCACGGAGACGGTCGCGGTCGCCACGCCGATCGGCACGATCGGTCTCTCGGTGTGCTACGACCTGCGGTTTCCCGAGCTCTACCGCAGGCTGGTGCGGGCGGGAGCGGAGATCCTCTGCATCCCCTCGGCGTTCACGTTTCCGACCGGCGCCGCCCACTGGGAGACGCTGGTGCGCGCGCGCGCCATCGAGAATCAGTGCTACGTCGTCGCCCCCGGCCAGTTTGGCCCGAGCCCGCACGGTTACCGCAACTACGGAAACTCGATGATCGTCGATCCGTGGGGCACCGTGGTGGCCCGCGCGAGCGAAGGCGAAGGGGTGATCGTCGCCGAGATCCGCCGCGACCATCTCGAGCGAGTGCGCCAGGAGCTGCCGTGTCTCACGCACATTCGCCTCGAGTCGTGAAGCCGTTCTTCCGCGTGCTCTCCCCGGCGCAGGCGCGCGAGGCGCTGCGGCGCTTCGGGACGCTCGCGGCCGAGCGCGTGGCGGTCGCCGAGGCGGCCGGACGCGTGCTCGCCGAACCGGTGCTCGCCGCCGACGACCTGCCGCACTTCCACCGCTCGAACATGGACGGTTACGCGGTCCGCGCCGAGGACACGTTCGGAGCCTCGGCGAGCCAGCCGCGCTATCTGCGCCTGGCGGGGACGATCGAGATGGGCGACGAGGCCGAGCAGGCGCTCGGTCGGGGAGAGACCTTTCGCATCTCCACCGGCGGCATGCTGCCGCCCGGCGCCGACGCCGTGGTGATGATCGAGTACTGCGAGGAGCTGGTGGACGGCACGGTCGAGATGCAGCGCGGAGCCTCGCCGTGGCAGAACGTGCTGCGCATCGGCGAGGACATCCGCCGCGGCGAGCCGGTCTTTGCGGCGCGCAGGAAGCTGCGCCCCCAGGACCTCGGAGCGCTCACCGGCGTGGGAGTGACCGAGGTCTCGGTGGTGCGCCGTCCGCGCGCGGCGCTGGTCTCGACCGGCGACGAGATCGTCGCTCCGGACGTGACGCCTCGCCCGGGCCAGGTGCGCAACGTCAACCAGGTTTCGCTGGCCGCGATGATCCGCGAGGCGGGCGGCGAGCTGCGCGACCTCGGGCTGGTCGGCGACCGGGCCGAGGAGCTGCGCCGCGTGCTCGCCCGCGCGCTCGCCGAGGCCGACGTGGTGTTCCTCTCCGGCGGCAGCTCGGTCGGCACCAAGGACGTGGCGCTCGACGTGATCGCCTCGTTTCCCGACTCGGAAGTGCTGTTTCACGGCATCAGCTACGCGCCGGGCAAGCCGACGATCCTCGCGCGGGCCATGGGCCGGCCGTTGATGGGACTTCCCGGCCACCCGGTCTCGGCTCTGGTGACGTTCCGGTTGTTCGGCGCTCCGCTGCTGAAACTACTCGCGGGCGAGGCGCCCGATGCCGCGTTCGCCCACGATCGCACGACGCGGGCGACGCTCGCCCGCAACGTGCCCTCGGAGCCGGGGCGAGAGGACTACGTGCGGGTCACGCTGGAAATCTCGCCCGAGGGGCGGCGCCTGGCGCGTCCCGTGCCGGGAAAGTCGGGAGCGATCTTCTCGCTGGTTCACGCCGACGGCATGGTGCGCATCCCGCTCGAGGCCGAGGGGCTGGAAGCGGGAGAGGAAGTCGAGGTCCTGCTCTTCTAGTCCTCGGCGGACCCCTCCCCGGTCCACATCTCGCGCAGCGGCACGAGCACGAACGCCAGGAACGTGCCGAGCAACGCGAGCCGCGTCGGATGCTCGAGCCACACCCAGGACCGCGAGTGGTAGACGATCAACCAGGGCAGCACGATCTCGGCGAGCAGCGCCGCGAACGAGGTGACGATCACCACCAGCTTGGTGCGCTCGGCCAGGGAGCTCAAGAAGAAGATGTGGCCGAGCACCAGGAAGAAGACCGGCATGCTGAAGAGGTGAAAGTGCGCGGTCTCGAGCAGCTCGAGATAGGGCTTGCCGCCGAGCCCCGCGCTCTCCTGGCGGTAGTACTCGATCTGCGCCGCGGTGGAGATTCCCGACTTGCCGAAGGCGAAGCCGACGCAGGTGAGAAGCCCGAGCAGGGTCATGCCCAGGAACAGCGAGTAGAAGAGCCGCGCGCCGAACGGCAGACCGGACAGACGGTAGTCGCGGGTGGCGAAGATCCTCATGACCCCTCGAAGACCAGCGCCGAGACCGACGGCCGGGCGGCCATCGCCCGGCGGGCGAGCGCGGGGTCGACGAGCAGCGCCTTGCTCCAGGCCTCGGCCTCGGTGGCGGTCGGCGCCAGCACCGTCGCCTGCGCCGAGCGCTCGAGCGCCCGGCCGGTTCGAGGATCGACGATGTGCCCGATGGGGCGGCCTGCCACGCGCTCGACTTTCCCCAGACTGCCCGAGGTGGACAGGGCCATATCGCGCAAAACCAGCGGGCCGTCGAGGGCCGAGCCCCGGCGGACCCACACCGGCCAACCGGATTCCCCGGCCGGCGGACCAAGCGCCGCGATGCTCGAGCCGCCGAAATTGACGAGCGCGCTGCGTGCGCCCGAGCGGCGCAGCACCTCGACCATGCGGTCGACGGCGTAGCCCTTGCCGATGCCGCCGAGCTCGAGCGACGTCCGCCCCGCCAGCTCGATCTCGTCGGGCGGGCGAAGCCGAATCCTCTCGAAGCCGACGAGCCGACGAGCGGCGGCGATCTCCGCCGCCGACGGCCAGCGGCCGTCCCGTGCGGCTCGTCGCCACATCCGCAACAGCGGCGACACCGTGACGTCGAACGTTCCCGCACTCGCCGCGGACAGCTGCGTCGAACGCTCGACGACGCGGAAGAGATCGCGCGGCACGCGCTGCGGGCCGGCTCCGGCACGGCGATTCAGCTCGCTGAGCGCGCTGTCGCTGCGAAAGGAGCTGAGCTCGGCATCGAGCCGGCGCGATTCGGCGACCGCTCGACGGATCCAGGCCCGTCCGGCCTCCTCGCTCGATGCTTCGAGAGTGATCTCGAGCATCGTACCCATGACGTAGTGGGCTTCGCGCACGCGCGCCACGTGCCCCTCCCCGCGCTGCGCCGCCGCGGGAGAGGGAGGCTGCGGATCGGGCTCCGTCGCCGTGTCGCCGAGCACCTCGAGCACGGCGATCGCCTTCTTCACGGCGCGGCCGACCGCGCGCGCGGAGAGCGTCGCCCCGGTGATGTTCTGAATGTCGCGCGAGGGAAGCAGCGGATCGCCCTCCCCCTTGCCCCGATACTGATCGAGGAAGCGCCGGCTGCGGATCTCGCCGCCGTAGGCCTCGCGATAGACCATCACCGCGACCCCCGCCACGCGCCCCTGCGGATCGACGCCGATCACCAACGTGATCGCCCGGTGTTTGCCGATCTCCTCGACTTCGACGGCGCGGCCGAGCCGGCGGTCGCCGGCGAAGGCGGTCGCCACCTCGTAGCCCTGCTCCCAGACCGAAGGCTTCAGGCTGCCGAGCCGCTGCGCGACCCGCTCGCGCAACTCGGCCGTGGAGGCGACCTGCCGCCGTGCGAAGCGGTCCGCTTCGGGGAAGACCGCGCGCGGCGCTTCGGCCGCGCTCAGGTACACCTGATCGGCGACCGCGGGGGCGGCGGTGCCGCAGAGCAGCACCGCCCCCAGCAGCCAAGCCCTAGAAGCCGAATGCCGCCCCGAGCACGACCGCGTGTGCCTTGTCATCGTCCGAGTCCAGAAAATTCGTCACTGCCGCGAGGCTCCCCTGGTCGGCGCGCGTGAACTCGTAGGCGAGCTGGAACGCCACCAGCGGCACCGGACGGTACGATCCCCCGATGCTGATCCGATCGACGCGTTGGTCCGCCTTTGCGAGTGCGGTGACCGCTCCTTCCTGGAACGCCAGCGTCTCGATGAGCCCGTCGACCCACACCTGCTCCCAGCGGGCGACGGCGGTCAGCACCGGATCGTCGAACGCCCCTCCGAAGAGGCCCTTCAGCCACTCCGGCCGGAAGCGCCAGCGCGGCTCCAACCAGTAGCCGCGTCTGCGCTCGGCCAGGCTGTCGAGCTCGAACTCGATCTCGGCCTCGAAGGTCGGGCTCGTCTCGGCCGGGTTGGCGGCCGACACGTCGCGCGCCGTGCGGGCGAAGGCGGTCGCCACCCGATCGACGTCCCCGAAGTCCGCAAGCACGAACTCGCCTTCGAGCTCGAAGGGGCCCCAGATCGAGAGCCCGTCGACGCCGAACGCCCGGATCGATTCGCTGGGCAAGAAGTCAGGCGTGTAACGGCCGTAGTAGAACGAGCCGGCGATCTCCTGGCCGAGCATCGGCGAGAACGCCAGACGGCCGGTGACCGCCTTGTCGCTCTTCACGTCGGCGCCGAACGTGCCGGTCTGCGCGGTGAACTCGGCCTCGAGCTCCAGCTTGTCGCGCCGGGGATCGCGGGTCTGAATGATCTCCTCGACCTCGGGCTCCAGGGTCGCGCCGTTGACCACGTAGAGGCGATAGTTCGCGGCCGCACTCCGCCCGAGCTCGAGGTCGCCCGTCAGCCCGACACCGAGCTCGTCCCACGCCGCCTTGACCGGCAGCACCGGCGCGCCGCGGTCCACCAGCGAACGGCGAGGGAGATCCCAACGGTTGTCGTCGTGGTTGATGTTGAAGCGGCCGAGCGGCACGAGCAGGCCGCCGACCTGAAATCGCGCAAGGTCCGACAGCGCCCACTCGAAGTACGCCTGCTCCATGGAGATCTCCGACTGGTTCGTGCCCTCGATCTCCTGCTCGACCTTGAGACCCCCGTCCGCGACCTCCACGCCGCGCTCGAGCTCGAGCTTGCGGAAGCGCTCAAACTCGAGCTCCAGGTAGAAGCGCATCTTCGGCGCGATCGCGGCATCGGCGGTCAGCACGAAACGACGGAACGTGAAGGTCTCGTGGGTGTCGTCCGCCGAGTTCGACTCGAAGCGAACCGAGCCATAGCCGCCCAGCGTGACCCGCCGGGCGATGTCCCCCAGCGCTTCTCCCGCCTGGGCGGCGGTCGGCGCCGCCGGCACGGGCTTCTTCTCCGCCGGAGTCTCGCCCTTGAGCTCGCGGAGCTCTTCTTGGAGCTCCTGCATCGTCCGCTCGATTCGCTCGATCTTCTGGTCGCGGGTCTCCGCGCCCCGCGCCGTCTCGATCGCGCCGCCGATTCCGAGCGCCGTGGCAGCCACGAGCAGAGCGCCGATTCTCGCTGTCTTCATTTCCTCGTCTCCTTCGTAGATGAAAATGAGAATGATTTTCAATCTCCTATGAGGTCCGGCACAGCTTTGTCAAGCGGGGCTCGAGAACCGGGCCTCGAGGAGTGGTGCATGGAAGTCGCGCGGCGGCCCGGCTATGAATGCGGAGGATGCGCAAGCGCTACCTGAAGCGGAGAAGCCTCGAGGAGGCGCGCCGCCTGTTGTTCGACCGGCTGCCGATGGGTCCGCTCCGCGTCGAGAGCACGCCGGCCGAGCACGCCCTCGGCCGCGTCACTGCGGCCCCGGTGACCGCCTCGCTGTCCGCGCCCCACTATCACGGCGCGGCGATGGACGGCATCGCCGTGCGCGCGGAGGACACGTTCGGGGCCACCGAGTTCCAGCCGCGCGTGCTCGAGCACGGCGCCGGCGAAGGCCGCTACGTCCCCGTCGACACGGGCTCGGCCCTGCCCCACTGGGCGAACGCGGTCGTCATGATCGAGCGCGTCTTCGCGATCGACGAGTCGCGCGTGGAGGTGCGGGAGGCGGCCGCGCCCTGGCAGCACGTCCGCCTGGTCGGCGAAGACGTGGTCGCCACCGAGCCCATCCTGCAGCGCGGCCACCGCGTCCGGCCCCCGGACATCGGGGCGCTGCTGGCCGCGGGCGTCCAGCAGGTCTCCGTCGCCGCCCGGCCGCGGGTGGCGATCCTGCCGACCGGCTCGGAGCTCGTCGAGCCCGGGGCCGCGGCCGAGCCGGGGCGGGTGATCGAGTTCAATTCGCGAATGCTCGCCGCCTACTTGCAGGAGTGGGGCGCCGAGCCGCATCGCCTGCCCGCCGTGGCGGACGACCTCGAGGCCATCCGCTCGCGCATCGCCGGCGCGCTGGCCGATCACGACGCCGTGCTGGTCATCGCCGGGTCTTCGGCCGGCGATCACGATTTCACCCTGGCGGCCGTCGCGGCGCTCGCCGAAGTGATCGCGCACGGCGTGGACGTCATGCCGGGCAAGCCGGCGATCCTCGCCGTCACCCGCGACGGAAAGCCCGTGGTCGGGATCCCGGGCTATCCGGTGTCGGCGGTGGTCATCGCCCACGAGTTCGTTCGCCGGCTCGTCGCCCGCGCGCTCGGCGTCGCGGCGGCCGAGCCCGAGCGGGTGGCGGCGGTGACTCCGCGCAAGATCCCCTCCCGCCTCGGCCTGGAGGAGATCGTCCGGGTGACCCTCGGCCGAGTCGGCGGCCGCCTGGTCGCCACCCCGCTCGGCCGCGGCGCGGGAGTGATCACCACCATGGTCAAGGCCGACGGGATCCTGCGCATTCCCGCCAACGTCGAGGGACTGAACGCCGGCGAGGCGGTGCAGATCGAGCTGCTGCGCCGCCGCGAGGAGATCGAGAGCACGATCCTGGCGAGCGGCAGCCACGACCTCTCGCTCTCGCTGCTCGAGGACTGCCTGAAGCGCCGCGAGCCGGCGGCGCGAATCTCCGCCGCCAACGTCGGATCGATCGCCGGCCTGGTCGCGCTCGGCCGCGGCGAGGCGCACTTGGCGGGTTGCCACTTGCTCGATCCCGCCAGCGGCGACTACAACCTCGCCGACGTCCGACGACTGCTCCCCGCGGGCGCGGTGCGCGTCGTCAACCTGGTGCGGCGTCGCCAGGGACTGATCGTCGCCGCGGGCAACCCCAGGCGCATCACGCGGCTCGAAGACCTGGTTCGTCCGGACGTGCGTTACGTCAACCGCCAGCCGGGCGCCGGAACGCGGGTCCTACTCGATTTTCGCCTCGCCCGGCTCGGCCTTTCCGCCGCCGACGTGCGCGGTTACGAGCGCGAGGAGTTCACCCACATGGGCGTCGCGGTGGCGGTGAAGAGCGGCATCGCCGATGCCGGTCTCGGTATCCAGCAGGCCGCCGCGGCACTCGGCCTCGACTTCGTTCCGATCGACACCGAGGACTACGACCTGGTGCTGCTCGAGGAGTTCGCCGCCGGCGCGCTCGGCCGACTGCTGATCGACACCATCCGCTCGGCGGATTTCGCCGCCGCCGTGAGCACGCTCGCCGGCTACGACACCTCGCGCAGCGGCACGCTCAAGGCGCTCTGAGCGCGCCGCGGCTCAGGCCTCGCGGCCGCGGACGCGCTGCCCCGCCCCCGCCCGTTCCATCTCGGCGACGATCTCGCGCGCCGCGGCCTGCGGGTCCTTGGCGTCGCGAATCGGTTTGCCGACCACGATGTAATCGGCGCCCGCGAGGATCGCCTGCTCCGGGGTGAGCACGCGCTTCTGATCGTCCCAACCGGACTTCGCCATGCGCACCCCGGGGGTGACGATCAGGAAGCCGCGGCCGCACTCGCGGCGAATGCGGCCGATCTCCAGCGGCGAGGCCACCACCCCGTCCATCGAGGCCTCGTGGGCGAGCCGAGCGAGGCGAACGACCTGGCTTTCGACGCCGGCCTGGACGCCGACCCGGCGCAGGTCCTCGCGGGTCAGGCTGGTGAGCACCGTCACGGCGAGGATCTTCGGGCGCCGCAGCTGCTCGTTGCGGCATACGCGGTTCACCTCGGTGACGGTCTGCTGCATCATCGCCAGGCTGCCCGAAGCGTGAAGATCGAACATCCGCACGCCCATGCGCGTGGCCTCGGCGGCGGCCTTGGCGACGGTGCGCGGAATGTCGTGAAACTTGAGGTCGAGGAACACCTCGCCGCCGCGATCGCGAACCATGCGCACGACCGGGGGGCCGGCGTGGAGGAAGAGCTGTTTGCCGATCTTGAACAGGCCGATCTCGCGCGCGAGCGTGCGCACGAGCTGCTCCGCCTCGCGCAGCGACCCGACGTCGAGCGCGAAGATCAAGCGGCTCTTCGCGCCGCCCTGGCGGAACCCGCTGAACGGCCAGCCGAGCGTCATGTCGCCAGCGCTCGCCGGACGCACTCCGCGATGCGTCCCGCCACCTCGCCGAGCGGGACCTCCTCGGCCTGCTCCGCCCGGCGCGGCTTGAGCTCGACGTTGCCCCGCGCGAGAGCCTTCGCGCCCACGGTGACGCGCAACGGGACGCCGAGCAGATCGGCGTCCTTGAACTTCACTCCGGGACGCTCCTCGCGGTCGTCGATCAGCGTCTCGACCCCGTGCGCGCGCAGCTCGCCGTAGACCCGTTCCGCCGCGGCCCACAGCGCCCCGTCGGCGCGGTTCACCGGCACCACCACGACGGGGAACGGTGCCAGCGGGATCGGCCAGACGATGCCGTGAGCATCGTGGTTCTGCTCGATCGCCGCCGCCACGGTGCGGGTGATGCCGATCCCGTAGGTGCCCATCTCGATCACCTGCTCGGCTCCCGCGGGGTCGAGGAACGTGGCGCGCAGCGGCTCGCTGTACTTCCGGCCGAGGTAGAAGACCTGGCCGACCTCGATGCCGCGGTGGACGTCGAAGCGCCCCTCCCCGCAGCGCGCGCAGCGGTCGCCGGCGGCGACGGCCGTCAGGTCGGCGAGCTCGACGCCCGGCGCATCGCGCTCGAGATCGAAGCCGACGAGGTGGGTATCGGCTTCGTTGGCCCCGGTCACCGCGTCGCGAATGCCGCGCAGCGACGGGTCGGCGACGATCCGCGCGCGCAAGCCGACCGGACCGGCGAAGCCGATCGGCGCTCCGGTGACGCGCTCGACGGTCGGTTCGTCGGCCAGCGTGACGGCGGAGGCGCCGACGGCGCTCTTCAGCTTCGCCTCGGAAAGCGTCCGGTCCCCGCGCACCAGTGCGATCACCGGCTCGCCGGAGTCCGTGACGTACACGAGCGTCTTCACGAAGCGCTCGGGCGGAACGCCGAGGAACGCGCTCACGTCCTCGACGCTCCGCTGGCCGGGCGTCGCGATCCTCTCGAGCTTCCGGCCGGCCAGCGCGTCCGCCGGTTCGGCTCGGCCCTCGGCCTTTTCGACGTTCGCGGCGTAACCGCACTTCGCGCAGCTCGCGACCGCGTCCTCGCCCGACTCGGCGAGCACCTGAAACTCGTGCGACAGCGTTCCGCCGATCGCGCCCGTATCCGCCTCCACCGGCCGGAACTTAAGCCCGCAGCGGGTGAAGATCCGATTGTACACGTCGAACATCACCTGGTACTCGCGCCGGCAATCTTCGACGGTCGCGTGAAAGCTGTAGGCGTCTTTCATGATGAACTCGCGGCCGCGCATCAGGCCGAATCGCGGGCGCACCTCGTCGCGGAACTTGGTCTGGATCTGGTAGAGGTTGAAAGGCAGCTCGCGGTAAGAGCGAAC
>JACPRU010000024.1 GCA_016189835.1 Deltaproteobacteria bacterium
CGGCATGAGCACGGCGCACGGGCGACCGTTCTTCGTGATGATGACCGAGCCTTCGCTCGGAAGGTTCGAGACGATCTCGCTGAGCTTCGCCTTCACTTCTCGGATGGCTTCGATCTTCATAGCGTGAGCCTCTTTCCGTCGATCAGTAGAACATCGCCCCGCTTCTTTCCGATGAGGACGACGCGGACCATCTTCTCCTCCACGCGATAGAAGACGCGAAGCGGTCCCACGCGGAGCTCGTAATCCGCGTAGGGAGACGGTCGCCGGAGGCGAAAGCGGTTCTTGGTCGGTACGGTCGCATCATCCTTGCCCAGCTGCGTTTCCAAGGCTTCGCGGAGCGTCGCGCGCTGGTCCGCGCGGAGACGCTGAAGCTGCCTCCGCGCGTCGGGCGAGAGCGTGACCGTCCGCTTCACCGGTCCGAACGGTAGTCTCAATTGCGACCACAATCAAGAAGGTGCCCTTATCGAGGAAGGACGTGGCCTGGGCGACGCCGGTCGAGCGGGTCGCTTCTCGAAGCGGCGAAGGATCCCCTCCGGACGGTGATCCTCTCCGAAATCCATGCGGGACTTCGGATAAGAGCCGAGGCGCTGAGCCTCGGCTGGCCGGACGTCGACCTCCGCGGGCGACCGGGCTACCCGAACGGCTCGTTGACCATGCAGGCCGCCTACGCGAAGAACGGGACGAGCCGAACGGTGCCGCTGACGAGCGTTCTCCGCGAGGCGCTGGCGAGGCTCAAGGAGACCGCCACGAGTGACGTCGTGTTCGTCGGTCGCGGCGGGAGACCGCTTCGCTCGATCCGCAACGCTTTCGAGCTCGCGCCGGAGAAGGCCGGCCTTGGCAAAGACGTGACGCCGCACATCCTTCGGCACACCTTCGCCTCACGGCTCGCGATGGCCGGCGTCGACCTTCGGACGATTCAGGAGCTCGGCGGGTGGAAGACCCTCGCCCTGGTCGAGCGCTACTCGCACCTGAGTCCCAGCCACAAGGCCGAAGCCATCGAGCGGATCGCTCGCGAGTCCCAACATGTTTCACAACAGCGATCCTTGCAGCGAGAGACGAGCGGCCGTAAGTAGGCCATTGGACTAGCGTGGAGGGGTGGCCGAGTGGTTGAAGGCACCGGTCTTGAAAACCGGCAGGGCTACGGCCCTCGTGGGTTCGAATCCCACCCCCTCCGCTGATTTCAGCGGACAGCCGGCCCCGAGCGAACCGATTGACAACGAACCGGCGACCACGTCATGAACATCCCGTCCCGCGCCACCTCGAAATGGCCGCTTTTGACCCGTCCACAAATGGCCGGTCTTGAGGTGTCCAGCGAGGTGGAAGCCGCGATTGCGGATCATGTCGGATCCATTGAGGAGATCGTTGACCTGGTCCAGGTAGAACGTCAGCTGATTCTAAAATGACCCACTACCCGGGGCCGGGGTCATCGCGACCTCCGCCCCGCTCTCACCGAGCATCAGCGCTTCCTACGTTGCCAGCGTGACGATGATCGAGAGATGGAGGACTTGACCATGGCGCAGGCTTATCGGCTGTTCGGGCACGTCGGCTTGTTCTCGATCTTCGGCGCCATACTGTTCGGATTCCGTCATGACCCGGGAGTGCCCTGGGGCAACCTCTTGTTCGGCGCCGCTCTCTACGGCGCATGGGCCGCCGTGCATCTGGCGATGACGAGCGACCGGTTCAAGCGCGCCGTCTACGGGGATCGCGTCGGGAGTCCGATCGAACGCCGGGTCTACATCGTCGTCACGGTCGCCACCTGGCTGGCGGTACTGTGGTATCACCCGCCGCTGCCGGGACCGGCGCTCGATGTCCCGGGGCCTCTGCGCTTCGCCGCCACGGTGGGATTCCTCATGGCCCTCTTCGCGTTCTTCGAGGGCATGACCTTCGCCGCGATCGACGGGCTGATCGCCGCCCCGGGAACGGAAGTGGCCTACTCGCACGGCGCCGAGACCAAGCTACTGACCGAAGGCCGCTACGCCGCGGTGCGCCATCCCATGTACCAAGCCGCCATCCTGGCGGGCCTCTGCTCGTTGATCATTCACGCCAATCCGGCGCAGCTCTTTTGGGTACTGATGATCGGCGGCACCTTCATCGGCTTCATCCCGCTCGAGGAAGCGCGCTTGCTGGCCAAACGTGGCGACGAGTATCGCGCCTACATGTCGCGGACGCCGTGGCGTCTGGTTCGCGCGGTGTGGTGAGCGGCTGGTAGCCTCGGTGTGACAGAACTGCGCGCGGCAAGGGGATCGCGCGCCAGTTGATCCAGACAGCGATACAAGAGGCACGCCGGGGGGGCCCGGAGCTCCAGGTCAACGGGCCGAGTCCGCTGGGCCGGCCCGTATACCTCCGCAACGGCTTTGACGAGGCAGGGCTCCACCTGAAGATCCGGCTGTGCGGAGACGAGCGATGACCTCATCCTCGCCGCGTACAAGGCGCCGATGACCATCGACCTGTTGCGCGAGCCGATCGGCAAGCTGCGCCCGGTCTCCAAGGTCAAGCGAAACGCTCACCCGGCCCCCGTGCCGCCATAGAGGTCAACCGCGGGCCGCGCGTCCCTCCAGATAGCGCGGGTTGCTGATCTCGAGCTTGCGGACGGCGGTCTTGCGCAGGGCGGCGAGCAGGCGCGGCTGCGCGGCTCCCGAATCGAACGCACCGGCGCGGATCCGCTCGGCGAGCAGGCGGTTCAGCCGCTCGACCTGGTCGCGCAGCTCCGCGTGGCTGCACGGGGAGGGCGCCGGCTCACCGAGCACGGCCGCGAGGTCGTCGGCCTCCTCGCGCAGGTGCCGCTCGCCGAGCTCGATCTCGCGGGCGACGATGCGCAGCACGCTGACCACGACGCGCATTTTGTAGCGCGTCGCGGCGTCGCCGGCCGCGGGCGCGTCGCCCTCGAGGAACTCGGCGGCGGCCTCCAGCAGCTCGAGGGTGGTCGGGCGGTCCTGCACGGCTCAGCCTCCCTCGATCAGCTCGAGCAGCTCGAGCTCGTTCTCGGCGGCGCGCCGCCCGATGCTCGCCAGCTCGACGTCGCGCTGGTAGCCGTCCAGGTGATTGCGGGCCTGGAGGATCGTGATCACCGCCCACGAGAGGTTCGCCAGCACCTCCCAGAAGCGCAGCGCGCGGCGATCGACCGGCGGCCCGCCGGCGCTCTCGTAGTCTCGCAGGAAGTCCTCGAGGCGGCACAGCCCGCCGACTTCGCGCTCGTCGACCCCGAAGCGCCAGGTCCGCAGGGCGAGCCACGAGAGGTCTTCCATCGGGTCGCCGAGGTGCGCGATCTCCCAGTCGAGGATCGCCCGCACGCCCTGCGGTCCGTAGACGAAGTTGCCGACGCGGAAGTCGCCGTGCACCACCGCCCGGCGGCTGGTCGCCGGCAGATGGCCGAGCAGCCAGCGCAGGGCCAGCTCGAGAACCGGCCGGGGCTCGAGGGCGGCGCGGCGCAGCGCGGTCTGGAAGTGCAGCACGGCGCCGAGCGCCGGCGGGTCACCGGTGCTCGGCAGCGCGGCCAGCTCGGGATCGGCGGTGTCGAGGCCGTGCAGCCGGGCGAGCGCGGCCGCGAGCTGGCGCGGCGCCGCCTGCCGCGCTTGCGCGTACGCCTCGTCACGAAGCAGCGGGCGCGGCGCCGTCTCGCCGTCGATCCGCTCCATCACGAAGAACGGCGAACCGAGAATCTGCGGATCCGTCGAGACCCAGAAGGCCTGCGGCACCGGCACGCCGGCGCGGCCGAGCGCCCGCAGCAGCCCGAACTCCGCGCTCCGGCTGATGCTCCAGAGGTGGCTCCCCGGGGGATCGCCGCGCGCGACGAGCTGGCGGCGCTCGACGCGGCCGTCCTTCTCGAGCACGGCGTCCAGGCGCCACTGCCGCCGCGACGTGCCGCCGCCGATGCGGGCGAGGTTCTCGATCGCCACCCGGTCGTAGCCCTGCCCGGCGAGGAAGGCGCCGAGCGCGCGCTCGACGTCGCCGTCGCCCTTCCCGGACGTCTGCCCGCTCGGCCGCGCCATCGCTCGCCCGGTCGATCAGCCGAAGCGCTTGAGCTCGCGGCGGGCGATCACCATCTTGTGGACCTCGTCCGGGCCGTCGCCGATGCGCAGGATCCGCCCGTAGCGCCACATCCGCGCCAGCGGCGTGTCGTCGGACACGCCCATAGCGCCGAACACCTGGATCGCGCGGTCGAGCACCTTCATATACACGTTGGCCGCCGCGACCTTGATCATCGCGATCTCCTGACGGGCCTCGCGCTTGCCGTGGGTGTCCATCTTCCAGGCGGCGTAGAACGTGAGCAGCCGCGCCTGGTCGACCTCGAGGCGGGAGCGGGCGATGAAGTCCTGCACGAACTGCTTGTCGGCGAGCGGCCCGCCGAAGGCGTGGCGCTCGTTCGCCCGGCGGCACATCATCTCGATGGCGCGCTCCGCCGCGCCGATGGCGCGCATGCAGTGGTGGATGCGTCCCGGACCGAGACGGGCCTGAGCGATCGGGAAGCCGCTGCCTTCGGGACCGAGGCGGTTCGTCACCGGCACCCGGCAGTCCTCGTAGACGACCTCGCAGTGCCCGCTCCCGCCGCTGTGGCCCATGACCGAGATCGAGCGCAGCACGTTGAAGCCGGCAGTGCCGGCGGGCACGATGATCTGGCTCGAGCGCGCGTGCGGCGGGGCCTCGGGATCGGTGACCGCCATGACGATCGCGAAGCGCGCGCCGACCGCGCCGGTGGTGAACCACTTGCGGCCGTTCAGCACGTAGTGGTCGCCGTCGCGCACCGCGCGGGTGGTGAGGCCGGTGGGATCGGCGCCCGAGGTGTGCGGCTCGGTCATCGAGAAGCAGCTGCGGGCCTCCCCGCGCAGC
>JACPRU010000026.1 GCA_016189835.1 Deltaproteobacteria bacterium
CACCACGGTCGTCACCTTGACCGCGCCCGACGGGTCGGTCCGTCTGGTGGCGGCGAACGCGGCTGGGCGGGTCGATGTGCAGTGAGCGCGGCTTCACCTTGATCGAGGTGGCGGCCGCCGCGCTGATCGGCACGGTGCTCGTGCTCGGCGTCGGCTTGCTCAGCGAGAACTTAGTACGCCGCCGTGCCGCGGCTGACTCGAGCTCGGCCGCGGCCGCGCTCGCCGAGCGCCAGATGGAGCTGCTGCTCGCCGAGCAGAATCCCGGCACCAGCCCGGAGCTCACCGCCGGAACGCACGGTCCGGGAGCGTCCTGCGTCTCCCCTCCCTGCAAGATCACCGAGACCGGCGACACCAGCACGCTGATCGGCCCCTACCTGATGCAGTGGACGGTGGTTGACGACTCCTCCGCCGCCACGCCGCTGATCGATCCCTCGGCCTCCACCAAGACGATCACCGTCACCGTCACCCACACCAGCAACCCATTCACCCGTGCGACGCTCCAGACCCACTACAAGTACCGCTGACCGCGGCTTCACATTGGTCGAGCTGCTGGTATCACTCGCCGTGTCGCTGGCGGTGCTGGCGGCGTTCACGGGCTTCTACGCGGCGCAGCAGCGCAGCTTCCGCCGCCACCAGGTCGAGATCGCCGCCTCGCAGTCGCTGCGCAACGCCCTGGAGCAGATCTCGCGCGACCTGCGATCCGCGGGGCTCGATCCCACCGGCAGCGGCGTGCCCGGCCTGACGCTGGCCGACGCCACGGAGGTCGACTTCACGCTCGACGCCGACCTCGACGGGTTCACCTCCGGCGCCGCGGAGACCAAGAAGTTCCGCTGGAGCGGCACGACCGTCGAGTCGTACCAGGCGGGATCGGCCACCTGGCTGCCGCTCGCCGATTCGGTGACCGGGCTCGCCTTCGGCTACTACGCCTGCGGCGGCACCACGCCGCTCACTCCGCTGCCGCTCGACGCCGCCGCGCGCGCCACGGTGATGCGGATCGACGTCACGCTGACGGTCGGCGGCAGCGGCGGCATCACGCTCAGCCGCAGCGAGACCGAGAGCGTGCGGTTGCGCAACGAGGCCTGCTCGTGAACGAGGCGCGGAGAGCGGCTGCGGGCTGCGGCGAGCGCGGCATGGTGCTGGCGACCGTGCTGGTGTTCCTCGTGGTACTGACGCTGACGGCGTTCGGCGCCGCGGCGCTCACCCGCACCAATCTCCAGCTCGTCGGCAACGAGCAGAACGAGAAGTCCGCGTTCTACGCCGCCGAGGCGGGGATCGCCGAGGCCGTGCTGCGACTCGGCATGTCGAGCAGCTCGGTCACGGTGGACGCTCTCAGCTTCGATCCGCGCATCGTGCCGAACTCTCTGCAGACGGCGTGGAGCGGTCAGATCCTCTTCTCGTCGAGCGCGCCGCAGACGGTCGGCTCGACGTTCACCACGCCGACCCTGCAGCCGGCCGCCTCCCGGCTGCCGTACTCGACGGCGACCGCCGGCGATCCCGAGAACCTCGAGGCGAGCTGGCTCACCTGCTCGGCAACGGGCCCCGGCTGCGCGGCGGCCGGAGCGATCCGCACGATCGGCGGCAAGAACGTGCTGCAGGTCGCCTCCTCCGGCCGCTCGGGCGCGGCGCGACGGACGGTCACCGTCTACCTCGCCGCTCCTCACAACGGCGCCGTCGTCCTCGACGGCACCGCCTGCGCGGCGCTGTCGATCAGCGGCGGCGGCAGCGTGTCGTTCGCCGGCGGACTGATCGTGGATTCGGCGTGCAGCGCCAACGCGCTCAGCATGGTGAACGGCACGCTCACCGCCACCGGGGGCGGCATCGGCGTCGTCGGCGGCTACCGGTTCAGCGGCTCGGCGTCCTCCACGCCGGCGCCGGTCACCGGCGTACAGGCGCTGCCCGACCCCTTCCAGAGCTTGGCGGCCCCCGACCCGGTGGCGCTCGGCCTGCCGACCCGCAACGGCACGGCGGCCAGCCCGTCGCGGCGGAGCATCACCGGAAGCGGCACCGCCACGCTGTCCCCCGGCATCTACTACGGCGGCATCGCCATGACCGGCAGCAAGACGGTGACGATGCAGCCCGGCATCTATTACATCGCGGGCGGCGGCTTCAGCGTCGCCCAGACCGTCAACGTCAACGGCGCCGGGGTGACGATCTACAACACCATCGACGCCACCAACCCGAGCGGCGTCGGCGCCTACGGCGCGATCGCTTTCACCGGCACCGGCGCCATGAACCTCAGCGCGCCGGCCAGCGGCGCGACGGCCGGCATGCTGTTCTTCCAGGACCGCAGCAACACCAACGCCGTCAACCTGACCGGCGCCTTCACCGGCACGATGGACGGCGCAGTCTACGCGCAGAATGCCCGGCTGCGGATCCCCGGCACGACGCGCACCATGATGCTGCGGGTGGTGGTCGATCAGATGACGATCAGCGGCGGCGCCACGTTCCAGAGCCCGACGACGCCCGTGCCCGGCACCACTAGCTTCGAGCAGGTCGCCTGGCAGGACTTCTGAGTCGAGCGGCGGGCGGGCCGCGGGGTCTTGACGGGCTGCGCGTCATCGGGGACTACCGCAGTCGATGACCGAGCCGCCGCAGGACAGCTCTCCCGCGTCCAAGCGGATCCTCTGCCTCGGCTGCGGCAGCGAGCAGGACGCGCCGGGCGGTTCGGCGCCGCGCTGCGTGATCTGCGGCGAGTCGCTGCTCGGCGCGCCGCCGGCGCCCGCGGCGGTGCCCGGCCCGCGCATCGCGGCCCCGCCGCCCGTGGCGGAGAGCGAGGCCGTCGCCGCCGCCGCGGACCTCTCCCGCCGCCGGCCGCGCTCCGGGCCTCACCCGGAGATCGAAGCGCTGCTGTCGACCGACAAGCGGCTCACCTCGATGCTGTCGTTCGTGCCCCTGTGGGGCCTGTGGCGGCTGTCGCAGAGCGACCAGCACACGCCGCAGGAGATGTCGCTGCTCGGCGCCGCCTCGATCGGCCTGACGATGCTGCTCGTGCTGGCCACCTGGACGCTGGTGCCGAGCGCCGACGAGCGCGCCAGGGCGGTGCACGAGCGCGCCCGCGGCCAGATCCGCGTGCTGGCCGGGCTGGTCGAGAGCTACGGCAGGGAGCATGGCAAGCTCCCCGACGAATCGGCCTGGCAGCGCTCGGCGGCCGGGGCCGACCTCCGTTTCTACGATCCTTGGGGAAAGATCTACCGCTACGCCCCGGGCGAGACGGGGTTCACGATCTCGACCTACGGCCGCGATGGGGTGTCCGGCGGCCGGCGCGAAGACCAGGACGTGTCGCTGGCGTTCGCGGCGCCTTCGCCGCCGGCGCCGGCTGCCAGCCCGCCGACGCCCGCCGCGACGCCGATTGCCGATCCGCCCGGATCCGGTTAATCGGGCGCAAGGTCAGGCCGCACAGGGAGGCGACATGCCGACACTGAATCCCGAGATCATCCGCGAATACGACATCCGCGGAGTGGCCGACCGCGACTTCGGCGACGAGAACTGCCGCCTGCTCGGCCGCGCCATCGGCACGATGGAGCGCCGCGCCGGCCAGCGGCGCATCACGCTCGGCCGCGACGCGCGGCTGCACTCGCCGCGCATCCGCGACGGCGTGCTGCAGGGCCTGCTCGAATCCGGCCTCGAGGTGACCGACGTCGGCATGTGCGCCACCCCCCTCCTCTACTTCTCCGTCCACCACTGGGACATGGACGGGGGCGTGATGATCACCGCGAGCCACAATCCCGCGCCCGACAACGGCCTCAAGGTGCTGGTCGGCAAGGCGACGATTCACGGCGCCGACCTGAAGAAGCTCGCCGCGCTCGTCGAGGCGCGCGACTTCGTCTCCGAGCCGGGCGGACGAGCCGCCGAGCGCGCGGTCCTCGCCGACTACGTGCGGTACGTGACCGCGCAGATCCGCGCGCCCCGCAAGCTGCGCATCGCGATCGACGCCGGCAATGGACCGGGCGGCGTTCCGGCGGTGCCGATCTTCCGAGCGCTCGGTCACGAGGTGATCGAGCTCTACACCGAGCCCGACGGGCGCTTCCCGAACCACCATCCCGATCCCACGGTGGTCGCGAACCTCGAGGACCTGATCGCGACCGTGCGCGAGCGCCGCTGCGACGTCGGCATCGCCTACGACGGCGACGCCGACCGCATCGGCGTGGTCGACGAGCGGGGCAACCCGGTGTGGGGCGATCAGCTGATGATCATCTTCTCGCGCTCGATCCTCGAGAAGCGCAATTCCGGCACGTTCATCGCCGAGGTCAAGTGCTCGCGCACGCTCTACGACGACGTGCCGAAGCATGGCGGGCGGATCATCATGTGGAAGACCGGCCACTCGCTCATCAAGGCGAAGATGAAGGAGGAGAACGCGCTGCTCGCCGGCGAGATGAGCGGCCACATGTTCTTCGCGGACCGCTACTACGGGTTCGACGACGCCATCTATTCCTCGGCTCGGCTGGTCGAGATCCTCTCCGAGACCGGCCGGCACGTCGGCGACCTGCTCGCCGACGTGCCGAAGACGTACTCGACGCCGGAGATCCGCGTCGAGGCGCCGGAAGCCGAGAAGTTCGCCATCGTCGAGCGGTTGAAGAGCCGCTTCGCCAAGACCCACGAAGTCATCGACATCGACGGCGCGCGCATCAACTTCCCCGCCGGCTGGGGACTGGTGCGCGCCTCGAACACCCAGGCCGTGCTGGTGCTGCGCTTCGAGGCGGAGAGCGAGTCGGCGCTGGCGGCGATCCGCTCCGAGGTCGAGGGCGCGCTGAAGGAACTGACCGCCGCCTGATCGCGACCCCCCGTTCTTCGCGCGACAGCGAAGCTACGCCGGCTCGACCGTGACGGGAATGCCGTTCAGCACCGCGTTCCCCGACAGCGCGTCGAGCGAGTCGGGATCGGCGAGGAAGTTCGACGGCACGCCGGGGTGAGCCGCAGCCACCCGCAGCCGCACGCCCTCGAGGCCGTGGCCCCAGCCGTGCGGCAGGCTGACGACCCCGGGCATGATCTCGTCGCTGACCGTCACCGGCGCCTCGACTGAGCCGACCCGGCTGCTCACCCGCGCCCGGCCGCCGTCGGCGATGCCCAGCCGCCGCGCGTCCGCGGGATGAACGAGCAGCGTGCAGCGCTCGGGACCCTTCACCAGCGCGGCCACGTTGTGCATCCAGGAATTGTTCGAGCGCAGCTGCCGCCGGCCGACCAGCACCAGGCCGTCGCTCGGGCGGCCGACGGCGGCACGCAGCCGATCGACGTCGGCGACGAGCAGGTCGTGCGCGAGCTCGATCTTGCCGCTCGGCGTGGCCAGCGCCTGCGGCAAGCGCGGTTCGAGCGGTCCGAGGTCGAGGCCGTGCTCGGCGGCGCGCAGGCGGCGAAGCGACAGCCCGTCCCGAGCATCGTCGAACCCGTCCCCGTAGCGGCCGGTGCGCAGCAACAGGTCGAGGACGCGCGCCGGGCCGGGCTCGGCGCCGAGCTGGGCGAGAGCGGCTTGCGGGTCGACCGACGCCGCCGGGGTCCCGGGCCGTCCGACCGCCCGTGAGACCATCTCGGCCAAGAGCCGATCGTCGAGCGCCCGGACGTCGGACGGCAGGCCCATCAGCGGCGCCGCCAGCGCGAGCAGGATCTCCCAGTCGTGCTTCGCGTCCGGCGCGGCGGCGATCGTCGCCGGCGAGTACTTGGCCACGTTGCGGATCGCCAGGTTGTAGAGCAGCAGATCGTAGTGCTCGTGTTCGAGCGGCGCGGTGGTCGGCAGGATCAGATCCGCGTGGCGCGTGGTCTCGTTCACGTAGAAGTCGATCGCGACCATGTAGTCGAGCGAGTCGAGAGCGCGCGCCAGGCGCGCGCCATGCGGCGTCGACAGCACCGGGTTTCCCGACACCGTGACCAGGCCGTGCACCTGGCCCTCGCCCGGCGTGTCGATCTCCTCGGCGAGCGCCACGGCGGGCAGCTCGCCGCCGAACTCGGGGAGGCCGCGCACGCGGCTCTTCCAGCGCCCGTAGGGAATCCCCCGGCTCTTGCGCGAGGTGTCGCCGTACTGGAACGACGCCGCGGGCGTCGTGAACATCGCGCCGCCCGCGCGATCGAGATTGCCGGTCAGCACGTTGACGACGTCGACCAGCCAGCTCGCCAGCGTGCCGAACTCCTGCGTGCAGGTGCCGATGCGCCCGTAGCAGGCGGCCGTCGGCGCCTGCGCGATCTCGCGGGCGACGCGGCGGATCGCCGGCGCCGCGATGCCGACTCGCCCGCTCACCGCTTCCGGCGCGAACCCCCGGGCGAGCGCGCGGACGGTCTCGAGCCCGTCGACCATCGGCTCGAGCCGCCCGAGGCGGACGAGACCCTCTTCGAACAGCGTGCGGACGATCGCGAACAGAAACAGCGCATCGGTGCCCGGCCGGATCGGCAGATGCTGCGAAGCGAGGCGCGCGGTCTCGCTGCGGCGCGGGTCGACGACCACCAGCCGCCCGCCGCGCTCGCGCAGCGCGCGCAGCCGCTTCGGCATGGCCGGGGCGGTCATCAGGCTGCCGTTCGACACCGCGGGATTGGCCCCGATCATCATCAGGTAGTCGGTGCGGTCGACGTCCGGCACCGGCACCAGCAACTGCTCCCCGAACAGCAGGCACGACGAGATCATCTTCGGCAGCTGATCGACCGAGGTGGCCGAATAGCGCTGGCGGGAGCCGAGCGCGCGGATCAGCACCCGGCCGTAGACCATGCTGCCGAGGTTGTGAGCCGCGGGGTTGCCGAGAAAGATGGCGAGCGACTCGGCGCCGTGGCGCCCGCGCACCCGCTGCAGGTTCTGCGCGGCCTCGGCTAGCGCCTGCGGCCAGGGGATCTCCTGCCAGCCGCTCGCCGTGCGCCGCAGCGGACGCCGCACCCGGTCCGGATCCTCCTGAAGCCCCTTCAGACCGTGCGCCTTGGGACAAACGTAGCCGCGGCTGAACGGGTCGAGGTCGTCACCGCGGATCGACCGCACGCGATCCCGCTCGGTCTCGACGACGATGCCGCAGGTCGCTTCGCAGAGCGTGCACGCGCGGTAGGAGCGATCCGCCATGTCGACCAGCTATCAGATCGGTTTTTCCTTGCGCAACCCGCGGGCGCGGCGTTTACTGGTCCGGCCAGCGCCCCCGGAGGAAGCTCCATGCTGGCGACCCTGCTGTCGAGCGCCCTGCGGGGCGTGGAGGCGATGTTCGTCGAGGTCGAGGTGGACGTCGGCCGCGGCCTGCCCCAGCTCCAGATCGTGGGGCTCCCGGAGGCGGCCGTGCGCGAGAGCCGCGAGCGCGTACGCTCGGCGATCCGCAATTCCGGTTACGCGTTTCCCGCCGAGCGCATCACCATCAACCTCGCGCCGGCCGACCTGAAGAAGGCGGGCGCGGCTTACGACCTGCCGATCGCCCTCGGTCTGCTCGCCGCCTCGGGCACGCTGCCGCGCGAGCGGCTGGCCGGGCAGGTCATCCTCGGCGAGCTCTCGCTCGATGGCCGGGTCAAGCCGGTGCGCGGCGCGCTGCCGATCGCCGACGCCGCCGCGACACGAGGCGTTCGCCGCCTGCTGCTGCCGGCCACGAACGCCCGCGAAGCGGCGATCGTCGACGGCGTGGAGGTCTACGGCGTGCGCTCGCTCGGCGAGGCGGTCGACTTTCTGCTCGGCCGCGCGCGGCTCGCTGCCTGCCGCCCGCAGCCGTTGCTGCCGCCCACCGATGGCGGCTTCGCGCCCGACCTCGCCGAGGTGCATGGACAGCAGCACGCCAAGCGCGCGCTGGAGATTGCGGCGGCGGGCGGACACAACCTGCTGCTCATCGGCCCACCCGGCGCCGGCAAGACCATGCTGGCGACGAGACTCGCGACCATTCTTCCCGAGCCGACTCCCGCCGAGGCCATCGAGATCGCCAAGGTCCGCAGCGTCGTCGGCCTGCTCGAGGAAGTGCGGCGAGCGCCGTGCCGTCCGCTGCGCGCCCCGCACCACACCCTTTCCGCGGCCGGTCTCGCCGGCGGCGGGCCGTCGCTGCGCCCCGGGGAGGTCACGCTCGCGCACAACGGCGTCCTGTTCCTCGACGAGCTGCCCGAATTTTCCCGCCACGTGCTCGAGGTGCTCCGCCAGCCGATGGAGGAGCGGCGGGTCACGCTGACCCGCGCCGCCGGCAGCGTCTCGCTGCCCGCGGCGTTCCTGCTGATCGCGGCGATGAACCCGTGAGGTCGCGTTGCTTAGCAGCCATGATTTCTGAAGATCCAGGGAGATAGCAGAGGTCGATCGTGATCTCGTCCTTGCCGACGGTGATTTTCTCCGTGATGTTCTCGACAATTTTTCGCTTCTCGGAAAAATCGAGTTCAGGCCAGCGGCCGTAGAGATCCTTGGCTTCGGAGAGAACCTCGTCGCTCGAGAGGTACTTGATCTTCAGAAAATCGATCTCGCCCTGGAGCTCCGGCACCTGGTCTCCGAGCTGCTTCTTCCGCTCCTCGAGAGGCCGGTAGCGGGTGCCAAACTCGTCCGCGGAGATCTTGTCGTCGACGTAGAGCCGGTAGACCCGGTCCATCTCGGCCTGGACCTTCGGCTGCTCGCTCTCGAGGTTCCGGAGGAGCTCTACCTTTTCCGTGATCACGTGGTCCGCCTCCTCGAGATAACGGGTGATCTCGGTGGGCGAGAGGAAGTAGCTCTTCAGCTCCTCGTGGAAAACGGCCTCGAGATCCTCGGTTGGGACCTTGTTCCGGCAGCCGTAGCAGACGTACTTCGGAGTGTTGGAGGGGACGTACATCTTCTGCCCGCAGGCGCAGAACGTGAGCCCGGTGAAGAGATGCACCGGCCGGCGTCCTGGACGCTCGCCCTTCTTCCGGCGGTCGTCCAAGATGTCGTTTGCCTGCTGCCAGAGTTCGAGGGAGACGATCGCCGGGCACGGAACCATAACC